>NZ_JBIRGO010000004.1:0-520042 GCF_044328065.1 Streptomyces sp. NPDC017993 | reverse complement strand
CGCCCGAACTCGATCGCCACCGGCACGTTCGCCCGGAACTTCTCCGACTCCGCCCCCGGCACCGACAGCGCACCACGGTCGGGACCCGGCAACTGTCCCGCGTAGAAGTTCAGCCCCACCAACTGCGTTCCCGCGTCATTGAGCGCGTCACGCAGCGCATCCAGCTCCGACTGCTCCGGCACCGGGGCATCCACCCACGGCCACCACAGCTCCACCGCCGTGAAACCCGCCGCCGCCGCGGCCGCCGGCCGCTCCAGCAACGGAAGCTCGGTGAACAGAATCGACAGATTGACGTTGAAGCGCGTGTCCGAGAAAGCCATGAGGCCGGCGCTCCTTCCGGATAGCGGAACTTACTTTCTGCGTAACGGAACACTGCCTGTCGGGCTCAGAAGCTGTCAAGAGGGGCAGGGGGCAATTTCTGGTGGCGGAGCCCCCACCGCGCGTAGGTTGAGCGACGTGCGATTGAGAGTGGAGTTCACGACGGAGCCGTTCGACCTGGACGAGGCGCCGGCCCATGCGGTGGTGGCGCGGGACATCGTCACCGGCGCCGAGCTGGACGCCGTCGACGTCGGTCCGTTCGGCAACACGGCCGAAGGCGATGCCGATCAGGTGCTCGGCGCGGTGTCCGCGCTGCTGCGCGAGTCCCTGGGGGCGGGTGCCACCCG
Source organism: Streptomyces sp. NPDC017993 (assembly GCF_044328065.1). Classification (NCBI taxonomy): domain Bacteria; kingdom Bacillati; phylum Actinomycetota; class Actinomycetes; order Kitasatosporales; family Streptomycetaceae; genus Streptomyces; species Streptomyces sp. NPDC017993. The sequence goes on along the minus strand of NZ_JBIRGO010000004.1, from coordinate 519,377 downwards.
GGTCTCCTTGCAGGTCAACGTGATCGCGGAGGCTGACGGGGCCAAGGGGTCCGAGGGGAGCGCCACATGACGGAGCCCGCCGACCACCCGTTCGTCCAGGCGGTCAAGCCGCTGGTGGACGCCATGGGCGGACAGATGGTCACGCCCGACCTGGCCCAGGGCGACGATGTCGTGCTGACCTGGGAGGGCGAGGACCGCGTCGCGGTGCGGCTGCCGCACCTGTCGGATTCGCTGGACCACATCCTCGCCGAGTTGCAGCGCCGGCACGGCGTACCGCTGGCGGAGCTGGACCGCAAGACCAAGCAGTCCGTGGTCAGGATTCTGGAGGCCCGCGGGGCCTTCTCCGTGCGGCACGGCGTGGAGACGGTCGCCGGCGCCCTCGGCGTCAGCCGGTTCACCGTCTACAACTACCTGAACCGGGAGAACGCCGCGAAGGGCACGAACGCGCAGGTGGAAGGCGCGTAAGCCGGCAGACGCACCCGCCGGGCGGCGTTCCCGACAGGCGGTCGGCCCCCTTCCGGGGCTGGCCGCCTCGTCGTTTTCCCGAATGGCCCGAGCGGGATGCGAGGTGCGGCGGGGCGCCGGAGACTGGCCGCGTCCCGCGCCGGTCGGGAAACAGCCCCGGCCGGCGTCCGCGGGAGCCAACAGGAGGTCGTGATGGCGCCGGTGAACGAAGGCCCCTGCCAGATGATGAGGCGGTTGGCGAAGGAGCAGAGAGCGGAGATCGGGCGGACCGAGAAGCGGGTCGACGAGCTCCGGACGAAGATCGACGCCCTCCAGGCGCAGCCGGCACCGGATGCCGCGGCGATCGCGGCCCTGCGGCAAGCCGTCGAAACCCTGGAGAAGAAGGTGGAGGACGACCGCCTGTCCCTCTCGACGCTCGAGGACGTGATCACCGAGAACTGCTGACGGCCGTCCGTGCCATCCGGCTCCTGAAGAGCGAGAATGTCGCGAACGGTGCCGACCGGTGTGAAGCGTCCGTAAGTGCTGGTCCGAGCCCCGAAGCCGCCGTCCGGGTTATCCGGGCGGCGGCTTTTGTGTTGCCGACTTTTCAACAAAGTGTTGACGTGATGTTGCCGGGGGTCTTAGCTGTTTCCAGCCAAGCAGAGCTGTCCAGCACCAGGCCGCGGAGGCTTCCCGTGTCTTCGAGTTCGACCCCGGGTCTCACCCGGTTCAACACCGCCGACGACAGTACGGCGCAGGCCGCACTGCACGAGGTGTGTGCCAGCCGGGCATGGGGGAGCAAGATCCTCGCCCAGCGTCCGTACGCCACCACGGAGGACCTGTTCGTCGCGAGCGACGCCGCCATGGCGGAGCTGAGCGCGCAGGACCTGGCGGAGGCGATGGCCGGGCACCCGCCCATCGGCCGTCCGAAGCCGGGTGACCCGACGTCCTCCCGCGAACAGAGCGGGATGGCCGGCGCCTCCGACGCGCTCAAGGCCGAGATGCTCGAACTCAACCTGGCCTACCAGGAGAAGTTCGGTCATGTCTTCCTGATCTGCGCCTCCGGCCGTACCGGGGAGCAGATGCGGGACGCGGTCCGTAACCGGATCGACAACACGCCGGAACAGGAACGAGAGATCGTTCGTGTGGAGCTCGGCAAGATCAACCGCATTCGCCTGACCCGCATCGCGGAAAGCACAGAAGGAGAGGCAGCATGAGCAGCGAGACGGCCGCACCGACGTCGGTGTCCACGCACATCCTGGACACCAGCGTGGGCCGCCCCGCGGAGGGCGTCGCCCTCACGCTCTCGGTGCGCTCCGCAAGCGAGGGGGAGTGGACCGCCCACGGCGCGTCCAAGACCGACGCGGACGGGCGCTGCAAGGATCTGCCGGCCCTGCCGGAGGGCACCACCCACGTGCGCCTCGACTTCGCCGTCGAGGAGTACTTCGTACACCACAAGACCGACCAGCAAGCCGAGGAACAGCAGGACGCCCCCCGCGTAAGGGACAGCGGAGCTTTCTTCCCGGAGGTGGCGATCACCTTTGCCGTCACGCCGGGCGAGCACTATCACGTACCGCTGCTGCTCAACCCGTTCGGCTACTCCGTATACCGAGGGAGCTAGCACCGACATGCCCACGATTCTCGGCCAGAACCAGTACGGCAAGGCGGAAAACCGCGTCGTCAAGATCACCCGTGACGGCGACACGCACCACATCAAGGACCTGAACGTCTCGGTCGCGCTCTCCGGCGACCTGGAAGAGGTCCACCTCTCCGGCTCCAACGCCAACTGCCTGCCCACCGACACGACCAAGAACACCGTGTACGCCTTCGCCAAGGAGTACGGGATCGAGTCGGCCGAGCAGTTCGGCATCCACCTGGCCCGGCACTTCGTGACCAGCCAGGAGCCGATCAAGAAGGCGCGCATCCGCATCGAGGAGTACGCCTGGGAGCGGATAGCCACCGCAGACAGCAACTCCCGCTTCATCGGCTCCGACGAGGTCAAGCACTCCTTCGCCCGCAAGGGCCAGGAGACCCGCCTGACCGAGATCACCTACGACGGTGAGAGCTGGCAGGTCATCTCCGGCCTGAAGGACCTCGTCGTGATGAACTCCACCAACTCGGAGTTCTGGGGCTACATCAAGGACAAGTACACGACCCTCAAGGAGGCGTACGACCGCATCCTCGCCACCGAGGTATCCAGCCGCTGGCGGTTCAACTGGACCGACGACGAGCAGCGGATGCCCAACTGGGAGCGTTCGTACGAGCAGGTCAAGAAGCACATGCTGCAGGCCTTCGCGGAGACCTACAGCCTCTCCCTCCAGCAGACCCTGTACCAAATGGGTTCGCGCATCATCAACAACAGGTCCGAGGTCGACGAGATCCGCTTCTCGCTGCCGAACAAGCACCACTTCCTGGTGGACCTGGAGCCGTTCGGGCTCAAGAACGACAACGAGGTCTACTACGCGGCGGACCGCCCGTACGGCCTGATCGAAGCCACTGTTCTGCGCGACGGTGTCGAAGCCCGGATCCCGATGGATCTGACGAACCTCTAAACGGCTCCGACGCAGCGCCGTGCCTCGCGCCCCCTCCCCACCCCGCAGCGGGGAGGGGCGCGAATCCTGAGGGGAACGACCCATGGCACAGCATCCGCACGTTGAGCAACACCCCCCGCCGGTCCATCCGGTGGACGAAAAGCCGGCCGCCAAGCGGCTGATCCCCGCCGCCCTCCAGCACATCGCTGCGATGTACGCCGGCGTCGTCACCCCTCCGCTCATCATCGGCCAGGCCGTCGGCCTGGACGCCGCGGGCAGCACCCGGCTGATCGCCGCGAGCCTGCTCATCGCCGGCCTCGCGACGCTCCTGCAGACGCTCGGTGTCCGCGGGTTCGTCGGCAACCGGCTGCCGTTCGTCAACGCGGCGAGTTCCGCCGGCATCACCCCGATGCTCGCCATCGCCGAGACCACCGCCAAGGGTCACCAACTCCCCGCGATCTACGGTGCGGTGATGGTCGCCGGTGTGTTCTGCCTCGCGATCGGCCCGTTCTTCGGAAAGCTGCTCCGCTTCTTCCCGCCGCTGGTCACCGGCGTCGTGATCACCCTCATCGGGGTGACCTTGATGCCCGTCCCGGTGGGCTGGGCGCAGGGCGGCGACGCCGAGGCCGCCGACTTCGGCGACATGAAGTACCTCGCGCTGGCCGCCTTCACCCTCGTGGTGATCCTGCTCATCCAGCGCTTCACCCGGGGCTTCGTCAAGCAGATCGCGCTGTTGCTCGGCCTGGTCATCGGCACCCTCGCCGCGCTGCCCTTCGGCATGGCGAGCTTCGACGGGCTGCGCTCGGCGCCGATCGCCGCGCTGCCCACCCCGTTCTCCTTCGGTGCCCCCGAGTTCCAGCCCGCCGCGATCCTGTCGCTGTGCATCGTGATGCTCGTCCTGATGACCGAGTCGTCGGCCGGCATGCTGGCCCTCGGCGAGATCTGCGACCGCCGCACCACCGGCGCGACGATCACCCGCGGACTGCGTACCGACGGCCTGGCCACCCTCCTCGGACCGGTCTTCGGCGGCTTCCCGACCAGCGCCTTCGCGCAGAACGTCGGCGTCGTCTCGCTGACCCGGGTACGCAGCCGGTACGTCGTCGCGGTGGCCGGTGGCGCGCTGATCGTCCTCGGTGCCTTCCCGGTGCTCGGCGCGGTGGTTTCGCTCGTGCCGATGCCGGTACTGGGCGGCGCCGGTATCGTCCTGTTCGGGTCGATCGCGGTCAGCGGCATCCGTACGCTCGCCGAGGCCGGCCTCGACGACAGCTCCAACATCATCCTGGTGGCCGTGTCGCTCGGCGCCGGCATCATCCCGCTCGCCGCACCGACGTTCTACGCCGACTTCCCCGCGTGGGCGCAGACCGTCCTCGGCTCCGGGATCAGCGCGGGCGCGCTGGTCGCGGTCCTGCTCAACCTGTTCTTTCACCATCTCGGCACCCGGAGCACGCCACGGGCAGCGGTACTGTCAGCCGCCTCGCCCGGCTCCGGCACTCAAATCCCGTAGGGCCATGCCGTGCCCTCCCCAAAGGCTCCGACAGGCCCCAGGGGAATCTCCATGCCAGTACCGAAAGTAGGAAGCATCATGGCTGCATCGGCATCCCCTGACAGCGCGGTCGAGCGCATCGTCATCGACAATTGCGCCATCGCGACCGTCGACGCCCACGACACGGAGTACGCCACCGGTCACGTCGTCGTCGCCGGGAACGTCATCGAGTCGGTAGGCGCCGGCAAGGCCCCCGAGGGCCTGGCGAACGTCGTCCGCCGCATCGACGGCACGGGACACCTGGTCACCCCGGGCCTGATCAACACCCATCACCACTTCTACCAGTGGATCACCCGGGGCCTGGCCACCGACCACAACCTGTTCAACTGGCTGGTCGCCCTCTACCCGACCTGGGCGCGCATCGACGCCCCGATGCTCGCCGCGGCCACCCAGGGCTCGCTCGGCATGATGGTCAAGGGTGGCGTCACCACCGCCTCCGACCACCACTACGTCTTCCCGCAGGGCTCCGGCGACCTGGTGAGCGCCGAGCTCGCGGCCGTGGCCGAGATCGGCGCCCGCATCACCCTCGCCCGCGGCTCCATGGACCGCAGCGAGAAGGACGGCGGGCTGCCCCCGGACTTCGCCGTCGAGACCACCGAGGGCGCCCTCCTGGGCACCGAAGAGGCCATCGACAAGCACCACGACTCCTCCTTCGGCTCGATGGTGCACATCGCCGCCGCCCCCTGCTCGCCGTTCTCCATCTCCACCGAACTCCTGCGGGAGGGCGCGAAGCTCGCCCGCCGCAAGGGCGTGCGGATGCACACCCACGGCTCGGAGACGGTGGAGGAGGAGAAGTTCTGCCACGAGCTCTTCGGCATGGGCCCCACCGACTACTTCGAGTCGACCGGCTGGCTCGGTGACGACGTGTGGATGGCGCACTGCGTCCACATGAACGACTCCGACATCGCCGCCTTCGCCCGCACCGGCACCGGCGTCGCGCACTGCCCGTCCTCCAACGCCCGCCTGGCGGCCGGCATCGCCCGCGTCCCGGACATGCTCGCCGCCGGCGTCCCGGTCGGCCTCGGCGTGGACGGCACCGCCTCCAACGAGTCCGGCGAGCTGCACACCGAACTGCGCAACGCGCTGCTCATCAACCGCCTCGGCGCGCACAAGGAGGCCGCCCTCAACGCCCGCAAGGCGCTGCGGCTGGGCACCTACGGCGGCGCCCAGGTCCTCGGCCGGACGGCGGAGATCGGCTCCCTGGAGGCCGGCAAGCTCGCCGACCTGGTGCTGTGGAAGCTGGACGGCCTCGGCCACTCCTCCATCGCCGACCCGGTCACCGCGCTGGTCTTCGGCGCGGCCGCCCCGGTCACGCTGTCCCTGGTGAACGGCAAGCCGGTCGTCGAGGACAACCACCTGACCAACGTCGACGAGGACGCCATCGCCCGCACCGCGCGGGCCGAGGCGCAGCGTCTGGCCCGTATCGCCGCAGAGGGCTGATCCTTCCGTGGCCTTACCTCACAGACTCGGCCGGGAGGGACGGCTCCCGGCCGAGCTTGTGGATCCGAGCGGGATCCACAAGCGCCGGACCCCGGAGGTGCGGGGCTTCCCCTTGCACCTCCGGGCCGGTACCCCGCCCCACCGCCGGACCCGCGCCACAAGCGCAGCCGCACCGCAGTACCGCCCACGAGCGCGGCTTCTCGCACCACCGCACCACATCGCACGCCCTCCGTGAAAGCCTCGCGTCGCCGGTCTCGACGACGCAGAAATCGACAGGAGGCCCGCAGTGGCCGCAAACCTCGGGCAGAAGCCGGAGGGTGACCGGAAGCACCCGGTCGACGAGACCCTCCCGCCCTTCAAGATGTTCACCAGCGGCCTCCAGCATGTGGCCGCGATGTACGCGGGTGTGGTGGCCCCGCCGATGATCGTGGGACCGGCCTGCGGCCTGAGTCCCACCGAGACCGCGTTCCTGATGGGCGCCAGCCTCTTCACGGCGGGCATCGCCACGCTGCTGCAGACGCTGGGCTTTTGGAAGGTCGGCGCGAAGCTGCCGTTCGTCAACGGCGTCTCGTTCGCCGGTGTCACGCCGATGGTCGCCATCGGCAAGGCGGAGAGTCCCGAGAACGCGCTGCCGATCATCTTCGGCGCGGTGATCGTCGCCGGTGTGCTGGGCTTCGTGCTCGCCCCCTACTTCTCCAAGCTCGTACGGTTCTTCCCGCCGGTGGTCACCGGCACCGTCATCACCCTGATAGGCGTCTCGCTGCTGCCGGTGGCCTTCAACTGGTCCCAGGGCGGCAACGCGACCGCACCGGACTACGGTTCGCTGACGAATATCGGGATGGCGGCGCTGACCTTCCTGATCGTGCTGGTGCTGCGGCGGGTGTTGCGCGGCTTCCTCCAGCAGATCTCCATTCTGCTCGGACTGATAGCCGGCACCTTGATCGCGATACCCGTCGGCATCACCAACTTCTCCGCCATCACCGATGCCGACATCGTCGGCTTCCCGACGCCCTTCCACTTCGGTGCCCCGCAGTTCGAGATCGCCGCCATCGTCTCGATGTGCATCGTGATGCTGGTCTGTATGACCGAATCGACGGCGGACATGCTCGCCCTTGGCAAGATCGTCGACCGTCCGGCGGACGAGCGGACCATCGAGGGCGGACTGCGCGCCGACACCCTCGGCACCGCGATCAGCCCGCTCTTCAACGGCTTCGCCAACAGCGCCTTCGCCCAGAACATCGGCCTGGTCGCGATGACCAAGGTGCGCAGCCGCTTCGTCGTGGCGACCAGCGGCCTGATCCTGATCGTGCTGGGCCTGTGCCCGGTGGCCGCGTCGGTCATCTCGCTGGTCCCGCTGCCGGTCCTGGGCGGCGCCGGCATCGTGCTCTTCGGCTCGGTCGCGGCGAGCGGCATCCAGACGCTGGCGTCCGCGGCGATGGAGAAGGGCGAGAACGCGCTGATCGTCGCGGCGGCCGTCGGTATCGGCCTGATCCCCATCGCGGCGCCGGAGTTCTACCACGCCTTCCCCAAGGACATGCTGGTCGTCCTCGACTCCGGCATCAGCACCGGCTGCATCGTCGCCATCGTCCTGAACCTCGCCTTCAACCACTTCGGCGGCCGGGCGGACGCGGAGCCGGATCCGCTCGACGCGGAGGCCGGCGGTGGCCACGGCGAGGTGGAGATCCCGCCGCAGCCCCGCCGCGGTGACCAGGACTCGACCGAACCGGCGAGTGCCCCGGCGCACTGACGCGACGCGGCCAACGGCCCGTAAGGGAACGGCAACCACCGTTCCGTTACGGGCCGTTGGCCGTTGGCCTTTGGCCTTTGGGCACAGCGGGCACAGCGGGCGCGGTGCGGTCCCGCGGGCGGCGTCAGCCGATGTGGTAGCTGTCGCCGTAGACCTTCCAGTCGAGCGGCGTGTCCAGCGCGAGGTTGCCCTTGTCGAGGAACACCCGCTGCGCGGTGTCGACGCGGCTGGTGTCGCTGTGCGCCTCCTCCTGCTTCATCGCCCAGACCCGGGCGTCGAGGAAGGCGTTCAGGTAGGTCTTCTCGTCGCCGCCCTGGGCAGGCGGCTTCGCCTCGGCCAGGGCGCGCTCGCGGATGCTGGAGAAGCTGGTGCTGTCGTCGCCGTCCCCGTGCATCACGATCGCGTCGTAGTAGGCGAACTGGCCGAGCACCCCTACCCCGTCGGCCTTGCCCTGTTTGACCGCGGGGTTGAAGTAGACCCGGTCGCGCTCGTCGTTCTGCGCCTTTTGGAACTCGGGGTCGGCGGCGGCCTTCTTCCAGTCCGCGGTGTAGCCGGGGTCCAGGCCCTCGTGCGAGTCGCTGCCGTCGACCTCGCGCAGTGCGGGGAGATACTTGGCCAGGACGTTGCCCGGCTTGCGCTGGGTGTAGAGCTCGACGAGTTCCAGCATGTCGTGGGTGCCGGAGCAGAAGCCGATGATGCCGCCGGTGTAGCCGCGGCCGTCGCCGATGTCCTCGATGTACTTGTACTGCGCCTTCCAGTCCAGCGAGGAGTTCTCGGCGCTGGAGACCAGCTGCATGGCGATCTCCTTCTTCGCCGGGTCGTCGAGGCCGGCCGCGGCCCGTGCGTGGCGCGGCGCGGAGTGCGCCCCGGCAGGTGCCTCCTCGCCCGGGATCGTCGAGGCGGCGAAGGCCGTTGCCGGTACCGCGAGCAGGGCGATGCCGAGGGTGACGCGGACGGCAGTCCTGGGCATGGCTCTGGCTATCGATCGGATGCGCATGGAGTCCTCCGGTTCGGAGTGAGGCGTGGGGGGTCCACCAATCGTTAGGAAGCTTTCCTACCAGACTTGGTGAGGGACGTATACCCGTCAGGTGTTGCCAACTCGGCCCGCTTCAGGAGTCATTGGGAGCGTGCCGCGGGCGCGAAGGTCAGTTCCCGCCGCCGGGCCGCCAGACGTACGGCGTGGTCGTGGCGGCCGCGACCAGGCCGAGCCGGACGAGGATCGGGCGGCTGGTCTCCAGCGCGTCGACCTGGACGTAGCGAAAGCCCCGCCGCGCGGCGAGCGCGCCCCGCGCCCCGACCAGGGCCCGGTAGACGCCGTGGCCACGCCAGTTGGGCAGCGTGGAGCCGCCGCACAGTGAGGCGAAGTCGGTGCCGGTGTGGAAGCGGATCCAGGCGGCGCTCACCACCTCGCCGGCCAACGACTCGGCGACCAGGACGGTGCAGGGGTCGCCGGTGCCCGACACCCACTCCTGAAGTGCCGGCGGAAGCCAGCTCCAGTCGTCGCCCCAGACCTCTTCCGTGAGCACCCGGATGCGGTCGAAGTCGGCGGCAGTGGTCACCTCGCGCAGCCGTACCCCCTCCGGGAGCCGGGGCTCGGCCGCGACCTGCGCCGCCTCGCCGATGAGCACCGTCTCCGGCTCACCGGGGATGAAGCCGGCGGCCACCAGCCGCTCGGGGAGGTCGGTGGGCAGGTCATGGCCGTGGTACTTCCACTCGACCGGCTGCCCGAGCGCCGCGAAGTGATCGCGCTGGGCCGCGATGAAGGCGTCCAGTTCGCTGCCGTCCAGGCCGCCCAGGTCGCGGTAGAGGATCAGGCCGCCCTGCCCCGGATGGGCCTTGCGCAGGACCGGCCCGACGCGTGTGGCTCCCTGCCGCCCCGGCGCGAAACCGCGGGCGCGCAGCTGCTCGTCGTACGCGGCACGGTAGGCGGCCGCCCGTCTGTCGCTGGCATTGGTCGTCATCCGCGCCACTTCACCACACCGGGTGCGGTGCGGCGAGCGGATCGCCGGGTGCGTCGCAGGTGGGGGCGGGTGCCGCCGGGGCGGCCTGGCGCGCAACGGGCTGAACGGGGGGCCGGCACGGGCGCAACATCGCGGCGACTCAGCCCAGCAGCCCGGCGAGCAGCTGCCGGATGTCCGGGGCCGGGTCGAAATCCTCGTCCGGGAAAGCCAGTTGGTGCAGGACGACACCGTCGAGGTGGTCCAGCAGGATCCGGCCGTGCCGCTCCGGGTCGGACGAGCCGAACCGGCGTACCCACGCGGCACTCCAGGCCAGCACCGTCTCCCGCCCGCGGGAGAGGGGCGCTCGCAGTTCGGGACGGGCCGACGACTCCAGGAAGAGGGCGAAGCGCGCGGCGGTGCGGGCACGTCCAGGGCCGGTGATGTGCCGCGCGAACGCGGCCATCGCCTCGGCCAGCTCACCGAGGTCGGCCGGGGTGGCGCCCGCCGCGAAGGACTCCCACTCGCGCCGCTCCAGGGCCTGGAGGTGGTCGACGATGCCGTCGATCAGAGCGGTGCGGTTGCGGAAGTAGTTGGACGTGGTGCCGGTGGGGACGCGCGCGGCGCTGTCCACGGCCTGGTACGTCAGCCGCCGGGAGCCCTCGGCCCCCAGCACGTCAACGGCCGCGTCCAGCACCTGCTCCCGCCGTCGTGCCACGCCATCCGCCCTTCGCCGCGCTCGATCAACCCTGCTACTACAAACATAGTAGCGGGGGTGCGGGCGACCGCTGTGTGCATCCGAGGCGAAGGGCCGCCCGGATCGTGATGCGGTCACCGCGCCGTGGGTGGTGCCAACCCGCAAAGTCCCGGCAGACGTAGGGGGTTGGCGATCCGATGCCTGCTGTTTCCTGCCACCCCGTAGGTGGTTGCCGCGTCTCTGTGCCGGAATCGGTGCCCAGGCCGCCCGAGAAGTGAACCCGGTGGCGCGCTCCGGTCGCGGCGGCCGGTCCAGCGGCGTGGTTTACGGCGCTATGGCCGTTATACTGCATTGGCCCTGAAAGAGTGTCAATGTGCGCGCACCGACGGCGTCACGGAGAGGGGTCCGCGGTGAACCAGGAAGCCCATGGCCGCGGCGGTCGCGCCCGGAAGGGCGCCGCCGGACTGGAGACCACCGTCGACGCGCTGATGGACGGCGTGTGCGCCGACCTCAAGCGGCTCGCGGCCATCCCCTCGATCGCCTTCCCCGGCTTCTCGCCCGAGCCCGTCCTCCAGGCGCGCGACCTGCTCGTCGCCCTGCTGCGGGACGCGGGCGTGGCGGACATCGGCGAGCTGAACCTGCCCGGCACCGCGCCGGTCATCACCGCCACCATCCCGCCGCCGACCCCGGACGCCCCGACCGTTCTGCTCTACGGGCACTACGACGTGCAGCCGCCCGGCGACGAGCGGCACTGGACCTCGCCGCCCTTCGAGCCCACCGACATCGAGGGCGGCATCCGCGCCCGCGGCATCGCGGACGACAAGGCCAACCTCATGGTCCACATCGGCACCCTGCGCGCGTACGGGGGACGGCCCCCGGTCGGTATCAACATCATCTTCGAGGGCCAGGAGGAGTACGGCAGCGCCTTCGACCACTACCCGCCCACCGACCCCGGCCTGTTCGCCTGCGATGCGATGGTCATTGCCGACACGGGCAACATCCGCCCCGGCACCCCCACCCTCACCACCGCGCTGCGCGGCGCCGCCGAACTGCTCGTCGAGGCCCGCACCCTGCCCGCCGCCGTGCACAGCGGCCAGTACGGCGGCCCCGCCCCCGACGCGCTGCTCGTCCTCCTCAAGGCCCTCGGGACCCTCCACGACGTCCATGGCGATGTGGCCGTCGAGGGCCTGCGCCGCGAGCCGTGGACCGGCGCCACCCTGACCGACGACGAGTTCCGCGAGCTGGCCGGTGTCCCGCACGGAACACCGCTGATCGGCACCGGCAGCCTCGGCGAACGCCTGTGGTCCGGGCCGGCCATCACGGTCATCGGCCTGGACGCGCCGCCCGTCGCGGACGCCGCCTCCGCCGTCGTCCCCTACGCCCGCGCCAAGCTCAACCTGCGCGTCCACCCCCGGCAGGACCCCAAGGAAGCGCTCGCCGCGCTCGCCGGCCACCTGCGACGGCTGCGGCCCTTCGGCATCCCGCTCACCGTGACACCGGGCGAGGCGGGTCCCGGCTACGAGGCGGCCACCACCGGCCCCGCCTACCGTGCCGCCCGCACCGCGCTGCGCCGCGCCTGGGGCGCCGACCCCGTGCACTCCGCGAGCGGGGGCTCCATCCCGCTGGTCAACGGCCTGGCCGCGGCGGTGCCCGACGCCGAGATCCTGCTCTTCGGCGCCGAGGACAACCGGTGCAACCTGCACGGCCCCGACGAGCGCGTGCTGCTGTCCGAACTGCGCGGCGCGCTGCTCGCCGAGGCGGCCTTCCTCGCCGAGTACGCCGCGGCGTACCGTCCCGGAGGAGCCGTATGACGGAGCCGCGGACGCACGGCCCCGTGCCGCCCGCCGACGGACCCACCGCACCTCCCGCCCAAGAGCCGTCCGGCAAGCGGCGGTTCACCTTCCCCAGCGCGCTCACCGTGCTGGTCGCCGTCACCCTCGCCGTCTGGATCCTGGCGTTCGTCATCCCCACGGGCACCTACGAACGCGACGGCGACGGCAGCCCCGTCCAGGGCACCTACCACCGCGAGCGGTCCACCCAGAGCTTCCTCGACCGGCTCGACGACCTCTTCCTCGCCCCGGTCAACGGCCTGTACGGCGTCCAGGACGCCCGCACCGGGCAGGTCGGTCCCGATCTGAGCGGCGAACTGTACGGCAGCGCCGGAGTGTTCCTCTTCGTCCTGGCCATCGGCGCCTTCATCACCGTGGTGTTCGCCACCGGCGCCCTCGACCGCGGGATCGGCCGCCTCGCCCACCGCCTGCGCGACCGCGGTTCGCTGCTGATCATCGGCGTGATGGCGCTCTTCTCGCTGCTGGGCACCGTCGAGGGCTTCGCCGAGGAGACGCTGGGCTTCTACGGACTGATCGTGCCGTTGATGCTCGCGCTCGGCTTCGACCGGCTGGTGGCCACCGGCACGATCATTCTCGGCGCCGGCGTCGGGGTGCTGTGCTCCACCGTCAACCCGTTCGCCACCGGCGTCGCCTCCTCCGCCGCGGAGATCTCCCTGGGCGACGGCATCGCGCTGCGCTCCGCGATGTGGGTCGTGCTGACCGCGGTCACCATCGCGTACGTGGTCCGCTATGCGCGCCGGGTGCGTGCGGACCCCGGCCGCTCCCTGTGCGGCTTCCTGCCCGGGGACCGCGAGCAGGCGCAGACGACGGCGGGCGCGAAGGAGCCGCCCGCGCTGACCGGGCTGCACCTCACGGTCCTGGTGACGGTGGCCCTGGTCTTCGCCTTCATGATCTTCTCGGTGATCCCGTGGGCGGGCGCGCTCTCCGGGGACGCCGACGCCGAGCCGTACGGCTTCGAACTCGGCTGGTCCTTCCCGCAGTTGGCGGCCCTGTTCGTGGTGGCCGCGGTGCTGGTCGGGTTGCTCGCGCGGATGGGCGAGCAGAAGCTCAGCGCCACCTTCGTCCAGGGCGCGGCGGACTTCATCGCGCCCGCGCTGGTGATCGTGCTGGCCCGCGGGGTCACCGTCATCATGAACAACTCGAAGATCACCGACACCGTGCTGCACTCGATCGAGGGCGCCGTTTCCGGCACCCCGTCGGGGCTCTTCGGAATCATGGTGTTCGTGGTGAATCTGCCGCTGGCGTTCCTGATCCCGTCCACCTCGGGCCACGCCACGCTCGCGATGCCGATTCTCGCGCCGCTCGCCGACTTCGCGGGGGTGCCTCGGGCGGTGGTGGTGACGGCCTGGGGGGCCGCCAGCGGCTTGATGAACCTGTGGGTCCCCACCACCGCCGTCATCATGGGAGGCATCTCCCTGGCGAAAGTCGGCTACGACAAGTATCTGCGCTTCGTCTGGCCACTGCTGGCCGTCCTCTTCGCTCTCATCTGCGGCTTCGTGGCGCTGGGCGCGGTGATCGGCTGACCGCGGGTACGCGGTGGCCGGCGCGCGGGTGCGAGCGCCGCCGTCAGGCCCGGAGAGCGGGGCGTGGCCGGGGCGGGCGAGCGTGCCCGTCCGGTCAGAGGAAGGGGGTCGGCTCCGGAGCCGTCGGGCGGGGCTTGCAGGTGAAGCCGAGCTGCCGCAGCGCCCGGACGATCTCACCCGTGCTGAAGTCCCGGGGGTCCTGGCCGGTGACGATCCGGCCGACCTGCTTGACGGGGTAGGCGGTGGTGCCGACCACGACGGAGTCCCCGTCGATCGGCTCCGGTTCGACCGTGCTCATCTTCTGCTCCACCTCGCTCGCCTGGAGATAGAAGAAAACGCCGGCAATGGTGACGCGCATCATGCCTCAACAAAGGGTGAGCAGGAATGGAGCCCGAGACCTCAGCTTCTCATGAAACCGCGCGCCGGAAAGGCCCCGGCCGGTGCGGGCCGGGGCCTTTCGGCGTACCGGATCCGGCTTCCGCCGGACCCGGCGCGCATCAGCCGAGCAGCTCGTACGCGGGCAGCGTCAGGAAGTCCGCGTAGTCCGCGTCGAGCGCCACCTGGAGCAGCAGGTCGTGCGCCTGCTGCCACTTGCCGGCGGCGAAGGCGTCCTCGCCGACCTCGGCGCGGATGTCGGCGAGGGCCTTGGCGGCGACGGTGCGCACCAGCTCCGCGGTCGCCTTCTCGCCGTTCTCGAAGACCACGCCCGCGTCCACCCACTGCCAGATCTGCGAGCGGGAGATCTCCGCGGTGGCCGCGTCCTCCATCAGGCCGAAGATGGCGACGGCGCCCAGGCCGCGCAGCCATGCCTCGAAGTAGCGGGTGCCGACCTGCACGGCGTCGACCAGGCCCTGGTAGGTGGGCTTGGCCTTCAGCGAGTCGATCGCGATCAGGTCCGCGGCCTTGACGTCGACGTCCTCGCGCAGCCGGTCCTTCTGGTTCGGCTTGTCGCCGAGGACGGCGTCGAAGGAGGCGCGGGCGACGGGCACCAGGTCGGGGTGCGCCACCCAGGAGCCGTCGAAGCCGTCGCCGGCCTCCCGGTCCTTGTCGTTCTTCACCTTGGCCAGGGCCTGCTCGTTGGCGGCGGGGTCCCGGCGGTTGGGGATGAAGGCCGCCATGCCGCCGATCGCGTGCGCGCCGCGCTTGTGGCAGGTGCGGACGAGGAGTTCGGTGTACGCCCGCATGAACGGGGCGGTCATCGTCACCGCGTTGCGGTCCGGCAGGACGAACTTGGCGCCGCCGTCACGGAAGTTCTTGACGATGGAGAAGAGGTAGTCCCAGCGGCCCGCGTTCAGGCCGGAGGCGTGGTCGCGCAGCTCGTAGAGGATCTCCTCCATCTCGTACGCGGCGGTGATGGTCTCGATCAGGACGGTGGCGCGCACCGTGCCCTGCGGGATGCCGACGTAGTCCTGGGCGAAGACGAAGATCTCGTTCCAGAGGCGGGCCTCCAGGTGCGACTCGGTCTTCGGCAGGTAGAAGTACGGGCCCTTGCCGAGATCCAGCAGACGCTGCGCGTTGTGGAAGAAGTACAGGCCGAAGTCGACCAGCGCACCGGGGACCGTCTGGCCCTCGAACTGCAGGTGGCGCTCGTCGAGGTGCCAGCCGCGCGGCCGCATCACGACGGTGGCGAGCTCCTCGGCGGGCTTGAGCGCGTAGGACTTGCCGGAGCGCGGGTCGGTGAAGTCGATCCGGCGCTCGTAGGCGTCGATCAGGTTGAGCTGCCCGGTGACGACGTTCTCCCAGGTGGGAGCGGAGGCGTCCTCGAAGTCGGCGAGCCAGACCTTGGCGCCCGAGTTGAGCGCGTTGATCGTCATCTTGCGGTCGGTGGGGCCGGTGATCTCCACCCGGCGGTCGTCGAGCGCGGCGGGCGCGCCGGCGACCTGCCAGCTGTCGTCCGCGCGGATCTGCGCGGTCTCCGGGAGGAAGTCCAGCGTGCTGGTCCGGGCGATCTCGGCCCGGCGCTCGGCGCGGCGGGCGAGCAGCTCCTGGCGGCGCGGGGTGAACCGCCGGTGGAGCTCGGCCACGAAGGCGAGTGCGGCGTCGGTGAGGACCTCGCCCTGCCGTGCAGGGGTGTTGTCGGGGTCGACTTCGACGATGGCCAGCGGGGACGGCGCTGGTGCGGACATGAGCTGTCACTCCATTCAGCGGCGGTGCCTGGCGGCCGCCGGGACGCCCGAGCGGCACGGGGTGCCGCGGGCTCCGAGATACGGTCGCGGGCGCCGTTCGGGTTCAGGGCGCTTCTGACCAGTGGAGAGTAGTTTCCTTATCGCGGAACTTCAATGGTTTGTTGACATCGAGATTCTCCGAGTCGACAGAAGTCATGATCAAATGGCTCTGGGTGCCATGGCGGTCACTCTCGATTACTTGAAGCCCCCCGGTCGCCCGGCCCCTCCAGCCGGTGCAGGTCCTCCGGGGTGTCGATGTCGTACGCCTCGGCCACATCCGAGCACTCGACCAGCCGGATCGCCTCCGCATGCCGCTGGAGATAGGCCCGCGCCCCCCGGTCGCCCTCCGCGCTCGCCGCGATGTCCGCCCACCGCGCGGACCCGAAGAGGACGGGATGCCCCCGCCGCCCGCCGTACGCCGCGGCCGCCAGCGAGTCGGGGCCGTCGTACGCGGCCACCACCCGCGCCACCGCCGCGGCGCCGATCCCTGGCTGGTCCACCAGGGACACCACCACCGCATCCGCCTCCGACCCGGCCAGCGCCGTCAGCCCCACCCGCAGCGAGGAGCCCATGCCCTGCGCCCAGTCGGGGTTGTCGGAGGTGTCGTACGTCGTGAGGTCGGCGACCCGGCGCACCGTGTCCGCGGCCGCGCCCAGCACGATGTGCACCGGGCCGCAGCCGCCCTCCCGCAGGACCCGCGCGGCGTGCTCGACCAGCGGTCGCCCCCGGTGGTCCAGCAGCGCCTTGGGTCGCCCGCCCAGCCGCCGGCCGCCGCCCGCGGCGAGCAGCAGCCCGGCCACCTTCCCCCGGGGCGAGCGGTCGCCCCCCGCTGTCCGTGCCGTGATTCCCGGCTGTGCGGCCGGTGTTGTGGGTGCCATGGGACCTGCTTACCGCACGGCGCCCCGCGGCGCGGTGCGCGGTGCGCCGCCGCGGGACCTCATGCCGCGTCGTCCGCGGCCGCCCGCGGGCGGGGAATCCTCGGGCGCAGCCGCTCGCGGACGTGGTGCGCCTTCTCCTCCGCCCGCCGGCGCTCATTGACGTAGCGGTATATGTGCTCGACGGTGATCTCGGACGCGTCCGAGAGGCCGTACGCCCGGCAGATGAGCTGCACGACGCTGACGCGGCGAGGGTTCGGGCCGGTTTCTGGGCCGTTGTTGGACTCCATGACAGTCTCCGATCCAGTGATATGCCGGACATTTCCCCGGAAGGGAGAATGCTCCATCCCCTTCCGCGCTACGCATCGGATCGCATACGCCCACACCAACGGGTGTCAGGGGGAACACACGTCTGACGCATGATCAGCCACGTTGTGGGCAACGCGCGAAGGGGCGCGCCCGATGCGGTCGCGAAACCGGCGCTTCGGACAAGGAGCAAACTTCGCGGGCACGGATGTCACCGCGCCGCGCCGGTCCGGATAAAGTGCTGCCCCGTTGCGGATATCGGGCCGTCGTGTCGACGACGGGCCCATTTCTTAGTCGGGGGACGTCGTGGTGAACAGTGTGGGCCCGTCCGGGATCTTCCAGCCGTTGGAAGGCGACGACCCGCGGGTGATCGCGGGCTACCGCCTCTCGGCGAAGCTCGGCGCCGGCGGCATGGGCAAGGTCTATCTCTCCTACACGCCCGGCGGGCGGCCGGTCGCCATCAAGGTGATCCGCCCGGAGTTCAGCGAGGACGCGGAGTTCCGCCGCCGCTTCAAGCAGGAAGTGCAGTCCGCGCAGCGCGTCCAGGGCCTGTTCACCGCCCCGGTCATCGACAGCGACGCCGAGGGCCCCAGCCCCTGGCTCGCCACCGCCTACGTCCCCGGCCCCTCGCTCTCCGCCGCGGTCGCCGAACACGGCCGCCTGCCGGTCTCCACCGTGCTGTTGCTGGTGGCCGGTATCGCCGAGGCCCTCCAGGTCATCCATGGCGCGGGCATCGTGCACCGCGACCTGAAGCCGTCCAACGTCCTGCTGGCCGCCGACGGTCCGCGGGTCATCGACTTCGGTATCGCGCGTGCCGCCGACGCCACGTCGCTCACCAGCAGCGGCGTCACGGTCGGCACCCCCACCTTCATGGCTCCCGAGCAGGCCGCCGGCAGCACCATCACCCCGGCCACCGACATCTTCGCGCTCGGTCAGGTCGCGGCGTACGCGGCCATCGGCACGCCCGCCTTCGGCGAGGGAACCTCGCACGGTGTGCTCTACCGCATCGTCCACGAGGAGCCGGATCTGACCGGACTCCCCGACGAACTGCGCGACTTGGTGTCCCGGTGCCTGGCCAAGGAGCCGTCGCAGCGGCCGTCCGTCGCCGAGGTGATCGCCCTGTGCGGCGAGGCGTCCGGCCAGACGCAGCTGCGCCGCCCCGAGGAGTGGCTGCCCACCGCGGTCGCCGCGGACATCACCACGCGTACCGCCGCCCCCGCGCCGGTGCAGACCCCGCCGCCACCGCTGCAGGCGCCGGCCTCCCAGGCCGCCGTCCCGCAGCCGCCGACGCAGCCCGCGCAGCCGCCCACCCCTCCGCCGGTCCAGCAGGTGCCGACGGCGCTGAACCACCCGCAGACGCCGCCGCCCGGCTACGGGCCGGCCGCGTACGCGCCGACCGCCACCGGTGCGGCGCCGGTACCGCCGATGGCCGGCGGACCGGGCTCCACCGGCCCGACAGCGGCCATGCCGGCCGCGCAGCCCCCGAAGAAGAAGCGCAAGGGGCTGGTGACCGCCCTGGTGCTGGTCTGCTTGCTGGCGTTCGCGGGCGCGGGCGGCGGCGCCGTCTACTACTTCATGAAGAAGGACGACGGCGCGAAGAAGAACACCCGGGCCGACGGCAAGACGAAGAACACCGACGCGGCCCCGTCGCCCAGCGATGGCGCCACGGGTAGCTCCGGGGCGGAGCCGGGCGACAACGCCCAGGCCCCGAAGCAGGATCCGGAGCCGGTCGACTTCAAGGGCATCAACCTCCCCGACGAGTACCACCTGTCGGTGGCCGAAGAGCCGGTCAAGCCGAGCAACGCGGACAACTCCTCGGACATCGACTTCTCGTACACCGACAACAACTACTCCGACGACCAGGTGGACACCCAGACCGGCAAGTTGGTGCTGCTCGACGCCGGTCAGCAGGGCACGCTGGACACCTGCCGCAACGACACCCGCTTCACCGAGACGATCCTGACCAAGCGCCTCAGCAAGGGCTCGCAGATGTGCCTGACCACCAGCTACGGCCACGTCGCGCTGATCACCTTCAGGGGTTACGCGCCCGAGTCGTCCCCGAGCAAGTACATGACCGTCGATGTGCGGGTGTGGCGCAACGCGGTGGAGCCCGAAGAGAACTCCTGACCACCCGCACCCGCGCGGTCGGCGCGGCTCACGATCCCCGTCAT
Organism: Streptomyces sp. NPDC017993; assembly: GCF_044328065.1. Classification (NCBI taxonomy): domain Bacteria; kingdom Bacillati; phylum Actinomycetota; class Actinomycetes; order Kitasatosporales; family Streptomycetaceae; genus Streptomyces; species Streptomyces sp. NPDC017993. Next base: position 500,148 of record NZ_JBIRGO010000004.1, on the reverse strand, counting down.
GGCCGGTTCGCCGGCCGGGCGGGGATCGTCCGCGTGGTGCCGGCCGCCACCGGCCGACGGAACGGGCGCGGCGTGGCAACTGTGCGGAACGGCCCGTAACCGTGCGGTGATCGGATTTTTTCGCTCTCCGTATGGCGCGGTCACCACAGAGTGGCGTTTACTGTCCCGCATTGTGAAACGGGTCAACGTCCTTGGAGAGCGCCGTCGTTGTGGAACAGAGGCAGAGGCGAGTGACCGGGGTCGAGGATGACCCACGGGTCGAGGAGCTGCGCGGTGCGGTGTCCCGCCTGCGCCGCCAACTGGCCGTACTTCCAGGGGAGTTACCCGATCGGGCGGCTGCCGATGACGAACTGGCCGCACTGGACGCGATGGTGAGCCACGGCATGCCCGAGGTGCCCAGGTTGCGCCGGTCGCTGCTGCTGATCGCCGGGGCGGTCGGCTCGGTCAGTGCCCTCTCGCCCGCGCTGACCGAGGTCCGGGAGGGCATCGACCGCTTCGGGGAGCTGCCGCGCAGCTGGTGAACCCAGGCGCGGGAAAGGCCGCGGGCCGGGGGCGTACGCCTCCCGGCCCGGCGGTTTTTCGCTACGGCTGAGCGCTGCTCTAGGCCGGCGACTGGTTGGCGAGTGCGACGGACAGCTGCGCCGCGACGTCCTGGAGCACCGGCACGATCTTGTCCGTCGACGCCTCCGTCACCCGGCCGGTCGGGCCAGAGATGGAGATCGCCGCGGAGGTGGGGGAGTTGGGCACCGGTACCGCGAAGCAGCGGACGCCGATCTCCTGCTCGTTGTCGTCGACGGCGTAGCCGAGTCGGCGGACATCGGCGAGCGAGGCGAGGAAGGCGTCCGGGTCGGTGATCGTCTTCTCGGTGGCCGCCGGCATGCCCGTACGGCCGAGGAGCGCGCGGACCTCCTCGGGCGGATGGTTGGCCAGGAGCGCCTTGCCCACGCCGGTGGAGTGCGGCAGCACGCGCCGGCCGACCTCGGTGAACATCCGCACCGCGTGCCGGGACGGCACCTGGGCGACATAGACGATCTCGTCGCCGTCGAGCAGTGCCATGTTGGCGGTCTCGCCGGTCTCCTCGACCAGGCGGGCCAGGAACGGCCGCGCCCAGGTGCCGAGCAGCCGCGACGCGCTCTCGCCCAGACGGATCAGGCGGGGGCCGAGGGCGTACCGGCGGTTGGGCTGCTGGCGGACGTAGCCGCAGGCCACGAGCGTGCGCATCAGGCGGTGGATGGTGGGGAGCGGGAGCCCGCTGCTGCCGGAGAGCTCGCTCAGGCCGACCTCGCCGCCGGCGTCTGCCATCCGCTCCAGCAGGTCGAAGGCGCGCTCGAGGGACTGGACGCCGCCGCTGGCGCCTGCGGGCTTGGCTTCGGCGGCGGATGTGCTGGCGCTGGACGGCGGCACGTCGCGTTCCTTTCGGGGCGGGGCGGATCGGTCTCGGCTGGGTCGTGCCCTGGGCTTTGCGGGCGCCGGGCCCGACCGGAGCAGCCTACCGGTCCCCTTCCGCGGACACACTGACTCTCGCACACTCGTTCCCGCCGGTCAGCGACCCGGAGTCAGCGAGCGGCAACCCGTTAGTCGCGATCCCTTGACGGTGCCAGTGGCCGTAGCTACGTTCTGCTGCGCGAAACCTACTGTCCATTCTGTGGAATCCTCCAAATCGCTGGAGCGTCATGCGCATTCTCGTCATGAACCCGAACACCACGGCTTCCATGACCGCCTCGATCCGCGCCACCGCCACCGAAGCCGCCGCGCCCGGCACCGAGATCGTCGCCACCGAGCCCCTGTGGGGCCCGGAATCGATCGAGGGGCACTTCGAGGGCTACCTCAGCGCCGCGGCCGTGCTGGACCGGCTCGCCACGCTCGACATGCCCTTCGACGCGCTGGTCATGGCCGGGTTCGGCGAGCCGGGCAGGGAGGGCGCCCAAGAGCTCCTGGACGTCCCGGTCCTGGACATCACCGAGAGCGCCGCCCAGATGGCGATGATGCTGGGCCACGCCTACGGCATCGTCACCACGCTCGACCGCGCCGTACCCCAGATCCAGGACCGGCTGCTGACCGCGGGCCTGCTCCAGCGCTGCGCCGCCGTACGCGGCACCGGGCTGGGCGTCCTGGAGCTGGAGCAGGACGAGGCGCGCACCGTCGAGGTGATCATCGAGACCGCGCGCGAGGTCGTCGCGGCCGGCGCCGAGGTGGTCTGCCTGGGCTGCGGCGGCATGGCCGGACTCCAGGAGAAGGTCGCCGCGGCACTCGGGGTGCCCGTGGTGGACGGCGTGGCCGCCGCGGTGAAGTTCGCGGAGGCGATCGTCGGCCTGGACCTCACCACGAGTGCGCACCGGAGCTTCGCCCCGCCGCGCCCGAAGGTGATCGGCTCCTGGCCGCTGAGCGCACATCTTCCGTCGGAGCGCGTTGTGGACGCACCCTGGCACACCAATTTTTCCCGTTAGACGTCAGACATCTGATAACAGACATCTGATAACCGAAGCTCCACCCCACCTGCCTGGGAGGACTTGTGGCGAACCCCCCGGAGCCGGACCCGCGGCTCTACAACGAAGACCTGGCACCGGCTCCCGAGCGCAAATGGGGCACGTACAGCATCTTCGCGCTGTGGATGTCCGACACCCACGCGATCAGCAACTACGCCTTCGCCGCCAGCCTGTTCGTGCTGGGTCTGCCGGCCTGGGAGGTGTTCCTCGCGCTGCTCGTCGGCATCTCGATCGTCTACTGGCTGATGAACCGGATGGGACACGCCGGCCACCGCACCGGCGTGCCCTATCCGGTGCTGGCGCGCGCCGGCTGGGGCGTCTACGGGGCCAATATCCCGGCGCTGCTGCGCGCCATCATGGCCGTGGCCTGGTACGGCATCCAGACCTGGCTCGCCTCGACCGCGGTGGTCCTGCTGACGCTGCAGATCGTGCCGAGCCTGGAGGTCTACCACCACAACTCGGTGCTGGGCCTGTCCACCCTCGGGTGGATCGCGTTCCTGGTGATGTGGGGGCTGCAGGCCGTCCTGCTGACCCGCGGCATGGAATTCATCCGCAAGGTCCAGGACTTCGCGACCGGCCCGGTGGTCTGGCTCGTGGTGCTGGCGCTCGCGGTGTACCTCGTGGTCGAGGCGGACGGCGGGATCTCGCTGACCCGCAGCCTCACCGGCCTGAGCGGCTCCGCACAGGTCGAGCAGAGCCTGATCGCGGTCAGCCTCACGGTCGCCACCTTCCTGACCCTGGTCCTCAACTACGCGGACTTCGCCCGCTTCACCCCCGACCACCGTTCCTACCGGCGCGGCAATCTGATCGGGCTGCCGGTGAACTTCACCGCCTTCGCGGTGGTCGCCGTACTGGTCACGGCGGGCACCATCTCGGTCTTCGGTGAGGCGATCCACGACCCGGTGAAGGTGATCGAGAAGATCGACAACCCGGTCGTGACGGTCATCGGCGCGCTGTCCTTCATCATCGCGACGATCGGTATCAACGTCGTCGCCAACTTCGTCTCGCCCGCCTACGACTTCGCCAACCTGGCGCCGAAGTACCTGAACTTCAAGCGTGGCGGCATGATCACGGCGGTACTGGCCATCGTCGTCATGCCGTGGAAGCTGTACTCCTCGGCGCTGGTGATCCAGTACTTCCTGGGGGCGCTCGGCGCCTTCCTCGGTCCGCTGGTCGCGATCCTGCTCGTCGACTACTACCTGATCCGGCGCGGCCGGATCGACGTGGACGCGCTCTTCTCGGCCGACCGGGAAGGCAAGTACTACTACCGAAAGGGCTACAACCCGAAGGCCGTCGTCGCCTTCCTGCCGGCCGCCGCGGTGTCCGCGGCGCTCGCCCTGGTCCCCGCCTTCGGTGTGCTGGCACCGTTCTCGTGGATCTTCGGAATGGGGCTGGCGGGCGGGCTCTACCATCTGGTCTCGCGCCGCGGACGGGAGACGGCCGATGCCGGCCCGGTCCCGGAGGACATCATCACCTCGCAGGTCAGGGGCATCGTGGAGGAGACGCCCGCGGTCGCGGAGGCGCCCGTGGCGGCCGTCCGGCCGGTGCCGGCCGAAGGGTCTTGACGGGGTGAGGTCCGGAGTGAAGACTGCTTCAACAGTCTGTTGAAGCCGAGATTCCGCGTGCGGGCTCCACGGCTGATCGGCGGCCGTGCGCCCCACGCGCCATCACGCGACGATGAAGATACGAATCGAGAAGGGGACCCGGTGTCCGAGGTAGAGCTGGTGCTGCGCTCCACGCGCGTCGTCACCCCGCAGGGGACGCGTGCCGCGTCCGTCACCGTCCAGGACGGGAAGATCGCGGCGGTGCTGCCGCACGACGCCGAGGTCCCCGCCGGGGCACGGGTCGAGGACTTCGGTGACGATGTCCTGCTGCCCGGTCTGGTGGACACCCACGTCCATGTCAACGACCCCGGCCGTACCGAGTGGGAGGGCTTTTGGACGGCCACCCGCGCGGCGGCGGCCGGCGGGATCACCACCCTCGTGGACATGCCGCTCAACAGCCTCCCGCCCACCACCACCGTCGACCACCTCGACATCAAGCGCGAGGTCGCCCGCAGCAAGGCGCACATCGACGTCGGCTTCTGGGGCGGCGCCATCCCCGGCAACGTCAAGGACCTCCGCCCGCTCTTCGACGCCGGGGTCTTCGGCTTCAAGTGCTTCCTTTCGCCCTCCGGCGTGGACGAGTTCCCGCAGCTCGACCAGGAGCAACTGGCCGCCGCCCTCGGCGAGATCGCGGGCTTCGACGGTCTGCTGATCGTGCACGCCGAGGACCCCGGCCACCTCGACGCGGCGCCGGAGCCGCACGGCCCCAAGTACGCCGACTTCCTGGCCTCCCGTCCGCGGGTCAGCGAGGACGACGCCATCGCCGGCCTGATCGCCCTCGCCAAGCGGCTCGACGCGCGGGTGCACGTACTGCACCTGTCCTCCAGCGACGCGCTGCCGCTGATCGCCGCCGCCAAGGCCGAGGGCGTCAAGATCACGGTCGAGTCGTGCCCGCACTTCCTGACCCTGACCGCCGAGGAGATCCCGGACGGCGCGACGGAGTTCAAGTGCTGCCCGCCGATCCGCGAGTCCGCCAACCAGGACGCGCTGTGGCAGGGTCTGGCCGACGGCACGATCGACTGCATCGTCTCCGACCACTCGCCCTCCACCGCCGACCTCAAGACCGCCGACTTCGGCGCGGCCTGGGGCGGCATCTCCTCCCTCCAGCTCGGTCTGCCGGCCATCTGGACGGCGGCCCGCGAGCGCGGCCACACCGTCGACGACGTCGTGCGCTGGATGGCCACCGCCCCCGCGGCGCTGGTCGGTCTCGGCCACAAGGGCGCCATCGAGCCCGGTAGGGACGCCGACTTCGCGGTCCTGGCGCCCGAGGAGACCTTCACCGTCGACCCGGCTGCCCTCCAGCACCGCAACAAGATCACGGCGTACGCCGGGAAGACGCTGTACGGCGTCGTGCGGTCCACCTGGCTGCGCGGCCGGCAGATCAACGACGGTGCCACGCTCGCCGAGCCCACCGGCGAACTCCTCGAAAGGCCGCACCGCGCATGACCACCGCCGACCTGCCTCGTTTCACCGGCGACGCCGCGCCGTACGCGGGCGGCGACCCGTACGCCGACTACCGCACCGCCGACTTCCCCTTCACCCACCTCGCCGACCTCGCGGACCGGCGGCTGGGGGCGGGCGTGACCGCCGCCAACGACGAGTTCTTCGCCGAGCGCGAGAATCTCCTCAAGCCCGAGCCCGCCCACTTCGACCCCGAGGCCTTCGGCCACAAGGGCAAGATCATGGACGGTTGGGAGACCCGGCGCCGCCGCGGCGCGGACGGCGCGCACCCCTTCCCGACGGACGAGGACCACGACTGGGCGCTGATCCGGCTCGGCGCGCCCGGCGTGATCCGCGGCATCGTCGTCGACACCGCTCACTTCCGCGGCAACTACCCGCAGTCCGTGAGTGTCGAAGGCGCCTGCGTCGCCGGCTCTCCCTCACCCGAGGAACTCCTGGCCGACGACGACATCGAGTGGATCACGCTCGTGCCCCGTACGGCCGTCGGCGGGCACGCCGCCAACGGCTTCGCCGTCGACATCGAGCGGCGCTTCACCCACCTGCGGCTCAACCAGCACCCCGACGGCGGCGTCGCCCGGCTGCGGGTCCACGGCGAGGTCGTCCCGGCGCCGGAGTGGCTGGCCGCGCTGGGCACCTTCGATCTCGCCGCGCTGGAGAACGGCGGCCAGGTCGAGGACGCCTCGGACCGCTTCTACTCCTCGCCCACCAACACCATCCAGCCGGGCCGCTCCCGCAAGATGGACGACGGCTGGGAGACCCGGCGCCGCCGGGGTTCCGGCAACGACTGGGTGCGCTACCGCCTCACCGAGCAGGCCGTGCTCCGCGCGGTCGAGATCGACACCGGCTACCTCAAGGGCAACGCGGCCGGCTGGGCGGGGCTGCTCGGGCGGGACGGAGCGGACGGTGAGTGGACCGAACTGCTGCCCCGTACGCGACTGCAGCCCGACACCGTGCACCGTTTCCTGCTCCCGGCGGACGCGCCGGCCGTCACCCACGTACGGATCGACATCTACCCGGACGGCGGGATCGCCAGGCTGCGGCTGCACGGTTCATTGACCGACGAGGGGGAGCGGCGGCTGCGCGCCCGCCACCAGGAGTGGGGCGGCTGAACCCCGGCGGCAACGACCGTCGCAGTGCGGGCACCCCCGGTACCGGGGGTGCCCGCACTCTTCCCGGAACGCACACTTCCCCGAGCGGGCGCTTCCCGGAACCCCGCGCCTCGCCGTCGTCCGGGTGGCGCGTGATCCGGGAGCCCACCGGTCAGGAACGGCTCGCGGGACCGTCCGTGAGGGAGTGCCAGAACATCAACTCGTACGCCTGGAGGAGCCGCCCGTAGCGGTGCGCGGCCTCGGGACGCGCCTGTCCGGTGTCCAGGCCGTGCTGGAGCGCGGTACGGGCCCGGTCCGCCACGTCCGGGGCCGGCTCGGTGAAGAACGCGAAGAAGCCGAGGGCCGAGTCCGGGAAGCCGTAATGCTCGCGCATCGCGGCGGCGACCGTGCCGCAGTAGGCGCCCCAGGCCGCGAAGTTGGCGCTCAGCGCGATCACCACATCGGCCGGCTCCGCGCCGAGCGCCAGCCGCGCCGCGTAGGAGGGGTACGCCTGGCAGCCGGGGTGCGGCTCGTACGCGGAGATCTCCCGATCCGTCAGTTCACAGGCATCGGCCAGGCCGGCCAGCTGCTTGAGAGCCAGGGCCTCGCCCTCGGCGAGCAGATCGAAGAAGTCGGCCACGGGCGGATCGGCGTCGGCGCGGCGCGCCAGGTGCTGGAAGCTGAGCCGGTCGGCGGCGATGACCTGGTGCTGTTCCAGGGCGAAGGTGGTGAACACCGTGCGGGGCGCCTGCCCCGCCGCGATTTGTGGGACCAGCCGGTTGGCGCCGGTGTCCGGGGCCAGGGCGCGTACGGCGTCGTCGAGGACTGCGGCCGCCGTCGGGCGGGCGGTGTCGGCGGGTCGGGCCATGGTGGCGGTCTCCTGCGGTGGGTGCGAGGGTGGCCAGGGCTCACAGTAGGGCGAAGGACAGCGGCTCAGGGCGTGTGACGCGAGGCCGCGCGATCCGGGTGCGCCGTGCCGCCGGACCGGACGGGCCGGATGGGGGGCCGACTCCGGGGCCCTTCAGGGGCGAGGCCCAGACGGCAGTCAGCCGGGCCCCGCCCCCAGGTCCGTCCTCCCGGGTCAGCGCAGAATCACCTCGTTCACCTGCGGCGTCGCCGACCCGCCGCGCCACACGAGCCGTACCGCCTTGATCGCGCCGTCGCCCGTCGGGAGGGCGGTGTACGCACCGGACAGCGTGCCGAGCGTCCGTACACCGGCGGCCGTGCGGACCTCGACCCGTGCGTCCCCGGCCGCTCCCTCCGGTCGCAGTACCACCACGGACCGGGCGGCCCTGGGCTCGGCGGGCCTGAACTCCAGCGCGTCGCCCGGCCGGGCAGTCCGCGCCGCGCGGTAGACGCTCTCCGCCACGCCGTCCGCCGCCGACCGCAGCGCGCTGCCGTCCGCCGCCGGCGGGTTGCCGGTCACCGTGCCCCGCTCCACCGCCTCGACGGTGAACTCCCGCACCACCAGCCAGTTGTCCTGCCCCTGCGTGGCACGGGCGCGCACGTACCGTGCCGTGGCGCCGGCCGGCGGCTCGGCCGTCACCTCCGCGGTCCCGTCGAAGGCGGCCAGCTTCTGCCAGTTCTTCCGGTCCGAGGAGTATTCGAGGACGCCGTGCCGCAGGAAGTCGTCGGGGCTGCCGCTCTTTCCCATGGCCAGGGTGACGGTGCCGAGTGGACGCTCGGCGTGCAGGTCCAGGCCCACGGAGGAGCCGGAGCGGGGTGCCGCGGCGCTCCAGAAGTAGGTGCTGTCGTCGCCGTCGGTCATGCGGGAGACGGCGTTGTCCTGATGGACGGCCAGATCCGTCGATGCCGTGGGCCTGCCGGTGAGGCCCAGGGCCTTGTCATGCGCGGCGACCGCGTTCTCGACGAAGGTGTCCAGCACTCCGTCCGCGACCAGCACCGGGATCTTCTTGCCGGTCAGATCGACGTACACGAACGATGTGGCGGTCTTCACCAACGCCGGTAGGCGTTGGCGTAGTTGCCAGGCCGTGGCGTCGTCCCCGGCCCGTGTCGCCTCGATCAGCCGGAGCGCCGTACGCGCCGCGGTGCCCCAGGCCCGTGTCGCATCCAGCCATGGCTCGCTGTCCGCCACGAAACCGCGGTCCGGGAGCCGGTCGCGCAGCACGCCCGGGGCGTCGCGCAGGGTGCGCAGCGCCCCGTCCAGCCGTCGCGCGTCCCCGGTCTCACCGAACTCGGCGATGGCGGCGGCGAGTTCGGGAGCCTGCCGGGGGTTGAGGGACGAGGAGTAGTGGGCATCGGCGAAGGCGCGCAGGGCGCGGGCGGTGCGGGCGTCGCCACCGGCCAGCTCCTCGATCGCCGCGCCCCAGGAGGCCCGCGCGTCGTAGGCGCGGTCGTTCCACGCGTAGTCCGCGACCGTGTACAGCGCGATCTTGGACGCGGCGGGCTGGATCATCGGGTTCGCGGTGATGCCGGCCAGCTGTGCCGGCAGTCCCTTCTCCCGGCCGCTGAACGGGCCGAGCAGCAGTCGGTTGGTCACATAGTCGTTGACCGGATAGTTGTCCCAGGTGAGGATCGGGTGCCCGAAGACCTCCCGGGCCTGCCTGGCCTGGTCGACGGTCATCGTGGGCGCGATCACGCCCACGCCCGTCCACTCCACCAGCACGTCCTTGTCGAGCTTCGTGGCCAGTGCCTTCTTGTACGGCGACGGCTTCACGTCGTAGTACTCGGTGGGCACCATCTGCAGCGGCTCGGCGCCCTGATGCCGCGCGATGAACTCCTTGTTGACGCGGTTGAGCAGGTGCGCCTGCGCCGTGCCCGCCGCACCGCCTCCGGTACCGAAGGCGTCCTTGTCCGCTGCGCAGTTCCAGTCCGTGTAGCTGATGTCGTCCAGGGGTACCGCGAAGGTCCGTACGCCGATGTCCCAGAGCGTGCGGAACTTCTCGGTCAGCGCCGCGAGGTCGGCGTCGGAGCTGTAACAGACGGACAGGCCGGGGGAGAGGGCGTAGGTGAACTCGACGTGCCGGGCCCGCGCCCGGTCCACGAGCTCCTTGATCTCGGCCAGCCGGTCCGCGGGGTAGGGATCGCGCCACTTCTCCCGCAGATAGGCGTCGTCCTTCGGTGAGTAGACGTAGATGTTCATCTTGTGCTCGGCGTAGAAGTCCAGCTGGTCCAGGCGGGCCCGGTGCGACCAAGGAGTGCCGTAGAAGCCCTCGATGACGCCGCGCAGGGGGGTGGCGGGCCAGTCGCGTACGGCGGTGCCCAGGACGCGGGCGCCGGGCCGGTCGCGGTGCGGCAGCAGTTGGCGCAGCGACTGGGCGGCGTAGTACGTGCCGGTGGCGTCCTTGCCTGCCAGGGCGATGCGGCCCTCGCCGAGAGCCAGCGCGTAGCCCTGCGCGGGGAGTTCGCCGGTCTCTCCGGCGCCCAGTTCCGTCAGGGCCCGCGCCGCGGCCGGCCCGTCCACGTACACGGTCAGCTGCCCGCCGGCCAGGGCACGCTCGGCGCGCACGACCTGCTCGGCGCCCGCGTCCTTGAGCGACGCCTCGACGAGGTCGAGCGCCGGCGCGTCGGTCTTCGGGCCGGTGACGACGGTGACCGTACGGGTGATGGTGACCCGGTCGTGCCGGGCCCGCACGGACTGCGGGGTGGGGGAGAGGGAGCCTGCGGCACCCGGTCTGTCCCGGGCGGGGTCGGGGGCCGGGGCGGACGTCCTGTCCGGTGGCCCCGACATGCCCGTCAGGGGAATCAGGGCGAGGGCCACGGCGAGCGCGGTGGCGGCCGCGGTACGCGTGCGGTGCATCCTTCGGTCCTCCTCGGTGCAGCGGGTGGGGCCTGCTGTGCGGTGCGGACGGACTGCGGGACGCGGTGCCGCGCGCGGAAGCAGGCTTCACCCGGATGCCGGGGCGGAGCAATGGACTTTCCCGCCGGGTCGATGGAGGTTGGCGAAGCGAGCCGGACCGGGGGGAGATCCGAGACCTTCGCCGGCTGACGGTCGCCGTGCCGGTTGGCGCGGGCCGGCAACCCGCCGCTCAGCGCGTCTTGGCGATGACCACCAGCAGACTCATGAACGCCAGCAGGACGTGTGTGGCGATGACGTAGATGAACACCCGGACGTAGAGCCCGCGAGGTGGCTTGTTCTCAACATAGATGCGGGCGGGTTCGCCCCGGGGCTCCGGCGCGCCGGACGCGGGATGGGTCTGATCGGGCACGGCGGTAGGGTCCTTCCCCTCGGAAACGGTGCTACGGACCCGGCGCGGAGGCCGGCGTCCCGGTGTCACACGCCGCGGCGCGGTACGGCGTCACCCAGGCACAGCTCGGCGGCGCCGCTCTGCAGCAGGGTGTGCACGAACAGCAGCTCCGTTCCGCCCGGTGAGGCGCCGGCGATACGGTGCGGGGTCAGTGAGTCGAAGTGCGCCGCGTCGCCGGGGTCCAGCACATGGACCGCCTCGCCGAGCGCCAGCCGCAGCCGTCCCTTGAGGACGTACAGCCACTCCTCGCCCGGATGCACCCGCACCAGGTCGCCCTGCGCCCGCTGCGGCACGTGCAGGCGCAGGGCCTGCATCGCCCGACCGGCGCCGCCCACCGTCCAGTACGTCCAGCCGCCGGCCTCCGACGGCTCGGTGCGGCCGGCCCGCACGATGGGGTCCCGCTCGGGCGCGGTCTCCCCGAGCAGGTCGGATACCGTGGTGCCGTACGTACGGGCGAGTGCCAGCAGCATCGGGAGCGACGGCTGCCGCCGGTTGGTCTCCAGCCGCGACAGGTGCGCCGGTGACAGCCCGACCTGCCGGGCCGCCGCCTCCAGCGTCAGCCCGCTGCGTCGTCGCAGGTCACGCAAGCGTGGCGCGACGGTGGCCAGATCGTCGGGCGGGTCCGCGACGGGCTCGTCTGAGGTTTCGCTCATACACCGGGTATAGCGAGCGCTCGCCTGTGAGGCAAAAGATTTGCCTCACAGGCAAAGCCGGATCCGGGGCCCCCTCCATCACCGCCGGATGTCAGATCCGGCCAATGTCTCCGCTCCGCCGGGTGCGTGCCGAGGTGCCGTCGGCTGCTCGCTGCACCGGTGAACTCACGGAAAACTTCCGCCCCTTGGGTTGACAGGGTCATGTCTACGCGCGTCATTCTGGAGCCATGAGAATCCCCCCACGGATCACCAGGATCGGCGCCGCAGGCGCCCTCGCATCGGCCCTTCTCATGGGCGGGGGCGCCGCAGTCGCCGCCACGCCCACCGTCGCCACGCCGCAATCGGCCACGGCATACACCGCGTCGGCGTACGCCGCGCCTGTGCATGCCGCGCCCGTGCACGTGAACGCCGTCGGCGACATCTGCTACTCCAAGCTGCCCTCCCAGGCCCACGACACGCTGGACCTGATCGAGAAGGGCGGGCCCTACCCCTATCCGCAGGACGGGACGGTCTTCGACAACCGCGAGGGCATCCTTCCGCAGCAGAGTTCCGGCTACTACCACGAGTTCACCGTCGTCACCCCCGGCTCACCCGACCGTGGCGCCCGGCGCATCGTGGCCGGCGAGAAGACGAACGAGGACTACTACACCGCTGACCACTACGAGTCGTTCGACCTCGTCGATCGCAGCTGCTGACGCGGCGGACGACACGCGGCGGCCGGGGTGCACGGGCACCCCGGCCGCCGCTGCGCTGTCCGGGGGGCCGGGCGCGCGCCGGCCGGGGTGAGTCCGTATCAACTGGCCGCCCGCCCCGCGTGCGAGCTTCCGTAGGCCCCGTGGGCCGAGGGCCGTGGGCCGAGGGCCGTGGGCCGTAGCCCCGCAGGTCGGCTCCCCCGGCCCGGCGCCCGGCCCGGCGCCCGGCCCGGCACCCGGCCCGGCACCGTCTCGCCTCGCCCGGCCCCGCCTGGCTTCAGCGTCCGCCCCGCGCCCCCTGCATACCCCGCGCCCCCCATGCTTCCCGTGCGCCCCTCTGTGCACGCGGGTCCCGGTCTGCCCGTACTTGGCGGAAGGAGTGCGCCGGGCGCACCCCCGAGGGAGCATTGTCGGAGGTTCCCGGTAGCGTTTCGGTAGAAACGAGGAGTGGGCGGGGCATCGGCGGCATAGGGATCATGTGGTGGTCCGTGGTCCGCCGTCCCGTCCCCCTCCGGGAAGCGCTGCGTCTGCCGTGAGTCACGGCAAGGCGGCATGGAGTGTTGGAGACAAGGAAGGACGGCGAACTGCCGTGTATCGCTGGGAGATCACCCGGGCCGCACTGGCGCAGCGTGTTTTCGCAGTCGTCCGCAGCAAGACCTACGACGAGGCCAGCGCCACGGCCGACACCCTGCTGTCGGCGGGCATCACCAGCCTGGAGATATCTCTGACCACGCCCTTCGCGCTGGAGGCGGTCACCACCCTCACCCGCGAGCTGGGTGACGACGCCGTCATCGGCGCGGGCACGGTCCTTGACGCGGTGTCGGCCCGGATGGCGGTGGACGCCGGGGCCCGCTTCCTCGTCTCGCCGAGTCTGGACGCCGAGGTCATCCGCACCGGCCACCGCTACGGCGTCCCGGTCTTCCCCGGGGTCTCGACGCCGACCGAGATGGTCCGCGCCCTGGAACTCGGTGCGGACGCGCTCAAGCTGTTCCCGGCCTCCGCCCACGGCCCCTCCTGGGTCAAGGACGTACGCGCCGCGCTTCCGCAGGCCCCGTTGCTGCCGACGGGTGGGGTGACGGTCGAGAGCGCGCCGGAGTGGATCGCGGCCGGCGCGGTCGCGGTCGGGATGGGCTCGGCCCTGTCCGAGGGGGACCGGGACACCGTCGCCAAGCGCGCCGCCGACCTCCTCAGCCGCCTGGCCGACGCCCTTCCGGACCGCCCGACGACCAGGGGCACCGCCGACCTCTACGAGGACTGAGGCCCCCTGCCCGCCCCGCTCGCCTCGGCGGGCGGGGCTTTCGGGGCAGCGCCTGGCCGCCAGGTCCCGCGCCCGCGCTCCCTCCCGACCGTCAAGTCCCCGGCGATGACCGGCTGTCCGGCCCCCGCGGCCGTCTCGCCGGGCGGTCATGGTCTTCACCTGGGCCATGGGCTCTGCCACGCTGAGCTCTCGATCATGTGATCTTGCCGCGTCGGTGCCGCCGGCTGACGGCGGACGACCGCATGCCCGAGCCGACCGTGGATCGCGCCCCGCCGCGTCCAGCCGTCCCGCCGCGTACAGGAGCCACCATGAAGCGCGCCGCCACGCTGTCCGCCCTCGCCTGCCTGCTGGCCGTCACCGCCGCCGCCCCGGCTTCCTCGGACACCCCCGCGCCGACGCCCGGTACGGCGCCCGCGGCGGGATCCGCAGGTGCCTCCGCCGGCGCCGCGGCGGGCCACCGCCCACCGGCCTCGCTCCTGGACAGCGTCCCGCGGCGCGGTGTGCTGCGCGTCTGCACCACCGGTGACTACCGGCCCTTCACCCACCTCGACCCGAAGTCAGGCGACTACAGCGGCGTCGATATCGAGATGGCCGAGGACCTCGCCAAGAGCCTGGACGCCAAGCCGCGTTACGTCGCCACGACCTGGGCCGAACTCGTCGGCGACCTGACGGCGGGCCGCTGCGACATCGGTATGGGCGGCGTCTCGATCACGCTTCCGCGCGCGCGGGCCGTGTCCTTCAGCGAGCCCACCCGCACGGACGGCAAGACTCCCATCGTGCGCTGTGAGGACAAGGACAAATACCAGACGCTGGAACAGATCGACCGGCCCGGGACGGACGTCATCGTCAACCCCGGAGGCACCAACGAGCAGTTCGCCCGCGCACACATCAAGCAGGCGTCCCTCAAGGTCCATCCGGACAACACCACGATCTTCGACGAGATCGTCGCGGGACGCGCGGACGTGATGATGACGGATGCCAGTGAGACCCGCTACCAGGCCAAGATCCACCCCGAGCTCTGCTCGGTCCACCCGGACAAGCCCTTCACCTTCTCCGAGAAGGCCTACGCGCTGCCCCGCGGCGACGCCGAGTTCCGGGCGTACGTGGACCAGTGGGTGCACCTCGCGACGCACGACGGGACGTACCGGAAGTACGAGGACGCGTGGATGAAGTGAGCCTGGAGGGAGAGGGGACGGCCGGGGCGGTCGGCGGTGCGGCCGGGCCCGTGACGGTGCCGCGGTTTCTCGGCCGTGGCTCTCATGGTGTACCTGCGGAAGAGAGGCGGGCGGCGTGATGGCCGGTGCGGACAGGGAGAAGGAGAGTACGGCGTTCGATCTGGGCGCGGCCCAGGAGGCCCTGGATTCCCAGCCGTTCAGCAGGCTGGTGCGCGCGCGGATCACCGCATTCGGTTCCGGCGGGGCGACTCTGGAGATCGACGTCCGCGAGGAACTCCTGCAACAGCACGGCTTCGTGCACGGCGGCGTGCTCGCCTACGCCGCGGACAACACCCTCACCTTCGCCGCCGCCACGGCCCTGGGCCCCGCGGTCCTCACCGGCGGATTCTCGATCCAGTATCTGCGCCCGGCCCGGGGGCGCACCCTGCGCGCCCGCGCCGAGGTCGTCCAGGCGGGCCGCCGGCAGGCCGTCTGCCGCTGCGACCTGACGGTGATCGACGCGGACGGCGCGGAGCGCGTGTGCGCGGTGGCCCAGGGGACCGTCATGCCGCTCAACAGCCCGGCCGACGGCTGACGTCGACCTTCGGGGCCGCCGCTCCCGACGCCCGCTGCCCGCTCCCGTCGCCGGGACGCGCCCGTCACGTGCCGCGTCCGGCGGCCCGTCACCGGGCGTACGAGCGAGAGTGCGACGGCTCGCGCCCGCCGCTGCGAGCACAGCTACGTACACCGCCGCCTCGTCCACCTCGACGCTCGTGTCGGGACGACGCGGCGTACGGACACCGGTCGACCACCGGGCAACCGGGCCTGCGGTCGTCTGCGGCGCCCCGCCGCACCGAGCTTCCTGGGCTCCACGGCCCCCGCAGCAGGCGATCAGGCGGTCAGGCAGCCGGCGCGGCGAGCGTTCCGTCCGTGACCACACTGCCTGCCGTTCGCCCGTCCGCCCGACATGCGGCTTTTCCGGGACGGGCGCCTCCGCGGATCGGGCCGAGGGTCACGCTGCCCTGGTGCGCCAGGCCACCGCACTACGCGGACGGGCAGCCCGCACACCCGCCCTTGTCCGGACAATGTGACCTCTGGACTTCCCGTCATCAGCGCCTCCGGTTACGCTCGCGAGCGTGGGGAAACGCGAAGCAGCTACCGCGGGCGCCGAGAGCCCAGTCCAGTTCAGCGTGGACCGGAGTAGTCCGGTCCCGTTGTATTTCCAGCTGTCCCAGCAGCTGGAGGCCGCCATCGAGAACGGCAAGCTCGCCCCCGGCAGTCTGCTCGGCAACGAGATCGAGCTGGCCGGCCGCCTCGGGCTGTCCCGGCCCACCGTGCGCCAGGCGATCCAGTCGCTGGTCGACAAGGGGCTACTGGTCCGCCGTCGCGGCATCGGCACCCAGGTCGTGCACAGCCAGGTCAAGCGTCCGCTGGAGCTGAGCAGCCTCTACGACGACCTGGAGGCGGCCGGGCAGAAGCCCGCCACCCGCGTCCTGCTCAACACCACCACCACGGCTGACGCCGAGGTCGCCGCCGCGCTGGGCATCGCCGAGGGCGCGGAGGTCGCGCTCGTCGAGCGACTGCGCCTGACGCACGGCGAGCCCGTCGCGCACCTGCGCAACCATCTGCCCGCCGGGCTGCTCCGGCTGGAGACCGCCGAGCTGGAGGAGACCGGCCTCTACCGCCTGATGCGGTCGGCCGGCATCACCCTGCACAGCGCTCGGCAAGCCGTCGGCGCGCGGGCCGCGACCGCCGAGGAGGGTGAGCGGCTCGACGAACCCGAGGGCGCACCGCTCCTCACCATGCAGCGGACCACCTTCGACGACACCGGCCGTGCCGTCGAGTTCGGTTCGCACGTCTACCGCGCCTCCCGTTACGCCTTCGAATTCCAGCTTCTCGTCCGCCCCTAGGGCGTATCCGCACGCGCTCCCCCCAGGGATGCCCCCAGCTGCGTTGTCGGGATCGTCCACGTAGACCACTACGAGGGCGACCCTCCGCCGCGCGATTGTGCTCGGCTTCCGAGGGCGGCTCCGAGCCGAGACGGAGCGAGTGCAACGAGCGCAGTGCACCAGACGCCGTGGGCCCCGCGCTACGGGCGGACGACGGAGCTTCGCGGACACGCCCCAGGGCGTATCGCGGTGGGATGTCCCGCTCTGCGCAGGCCCGGCGTAAGAATGTTCTGACAAACCATTGACGTGGCTCCGCGCGCGCCGTTAGAACTCCTCCAGCCGCATTCCGGCGGCCGGGAGCAAAGGCGGTGCCACGATGATCGGCGTGCGTACGGCTCGGCCCGCCCCTGCCCGCGGTGCCACCGTCATGGACCACGTGACGCCCCTCCGGGCCCCGGCTCAAGAGGGCGCCGGACGGGCCGAGCCGGGGCGGTGCGGCCGCGTGTCCCCCTCGTCTGCCGACGCGGTGGTCACGTTCGGAGAGCCGCCGTCGGCGATCTCCGTCAAGGCCGAGGGACAGGCGGGCAGCGCGGTGCGGACCGCGGCGTCCGGCCTCCTCGGCAGCGGCGAGCCGGTGTCCACCGGAACCGCCCCGGCCGGCGGCAAGGACCTACCGAAGCCGGCGAAGCACACCTGGCGTGATGACACGGTGCGGCCATGTCGTCGCGCCCGGTGCAGCCCTATGGAAGACGGGACCCGATGAACCGGTACAGATCACCGGTAACGGATACTTGCGCGGTTGGGGCCGGAGCTCCGGCGCCGATGTGCGCGACCGCACACGCAGCCAACACAGCAGTTCATCAGCGGGAAGGGCAAGTCCTCGTGGCAAGGATTCGGAGACGGGTACGCGTCGTGAGCGCCGTGCTGGCAGCGGTGCTCGGGGCGTCCCTGGCGGGATGCAGCAGCACCGGCGGCAAGCGCGCCGAGGACGAGCGGGCAGCGATGGCCGCCGGTGGCAAGGCCGCCGTGAACACTCCGAGGTGGACCTTCGCGATGGTCACCCACTCCGGAGACGGCGACACCTTCTGGGACATCGTGCAGAACGGTGCCGAGCAGGCAGCGGCCAAGGACAACATCAAGTTCCTCTACGGCCACGACAAGGAAGCCCAGCGGCAGAGCCAGCTCGTGCAGTCCTACATCGACCAGAAGGTCGACGGGCTGATCGTCTCCCTGGCCAAGCCCAACGCCATGAAGGACGTCGTCGCCAAGGCCCGGAAGGCCGGCATACCGGTGATCACGGTGAACTCCGGCGCCGAGGAGTCCAAGGCCTTCGGCGCGCTCAGCCACATCGGGCAGGACGAGAAGGTCGCCGGCGAGGCCGTCGGCGAGGAACTGAACAAGCGGGGGCGGAAGAAGGCCCTGTGCGTCCTGCACGAGCAGGGCAACGTCGGTCACGAGCAGCGTTGCGACGGCACCGCCAAGACCTTCAAGGGCGATCTCCAGAAGCTCTACGTCGAGGGCACCAACATGCCCGACGTGCAGTCGGCCATCGAGTCCAAGCTCCAGGCGGACAGCGGCATCGACTCCGTCGTCACGCTCGGCGCGCCGTTCGCCCCCACCGCCGTCAAGGCCGCGGAGCAGGCCGGCAGCAAGGCCGAGATCGACACCTTCGACCTCAACGCGCAGGTCGCGAGCGGCCTCAAGGACGGCTCCCTCGGCTTCGCCGTCGACCAGCAGCCCTACCTCCAGGGCTACGAGGCCGTCGACCTGCTGTGGCTGTACAAGTACAACTCCGACGCCCTCGGCGGCGGCAAGCCGGTGCTGACTGGCCCCCAGGTGATCACCAAGAAGGACGCCTCCGCGCTCCAGGAGTACACGAAGCGGGGTACCCGATGAGCAGCGCCGAAGCTCCTCCCCGGGAGCCCGCGGGCCCGCCGGCGGTGAGCAAGGCAGACGACCGGCTGGTGCACCGCTCGCCGGCGCGCCGCCTGCTGGGTCGCCCCGAACTGGGCTCGGTCGTCGGCGCCGTCGCGGTCTTCGTCTTCTTCTCCGTGGCCGCAGAACCGTTCCTGCGGGCGTCCAGCCTCTCCACCGTGCTCTACGCGTCCTCGACGATCGGCATCATGGCCGTGCCGGTGGCGCTGCTGATGATCGGCGGCGAGTTCGACCTGTCGGCCGGTGTCATGGTCGTCAGCTCGGCGCTGATCTCGTCCATGTTCAGCTACCAGATGACCGCCAACACCTGGGTGGGCGTCGGGGTGTCCTTGCTGGTCACCCTCGCCATCGGGGTCTTCAACGGCTTCCTGCTGACCCGGACGAAACTCCCGAGCTTCCTCATCACCCTCGGCACCTTCTTCATGCTGACGGGCCTGAACCTCGGCTTCACCAAGCTGATCAGCGGCACCGTCTCGACGAAGACCATCGCCGACATGGAGGGCTTCGAGTCGGCCCGGGCGCTCTTCGCCTCGCACCTGACCATCGGCGACGTGGACATCCAGATCACCATCGTGTGGTGGATCGTGCTGGTCGCCGCCGCCACCTGGATTCTGTTGCGGACCCGCGTCGGCAACTGGATCTTCGCGGTGGGCGGCAACGCCGACGCCGCGCGGGCGGTCGGCGTACCGGTCACCAAGACCAAGATCGGCCTCTACATGGGCGTCGCCTTCGCCGCCTGGGTCTCCGGCCAGCACCTGTTGTTCTCGTACGACGCGATCCAGTCCGGTGACGGCGTCGGCAACGAATTCCTCTACATCATCGCGGCGGCGGTCGGCGGCTGCCTGATGACCGGCGGTTTCGGCTCGGCGATCGGCGCCGCGGTCGGCGCCTTCATCTTCGGCATGACCAGCAAGGGCATCGTCTACGCGCAGTGGAACCCGGACTGGTACAAGTTCTTCCTCGGCGCGATGCTGCTGCTCGCCACGCTCCTGAACGCATGGGTCCGCAAGCGGGCGGAGGAGAAAGCATGACTGCCCTGACCAAGACCGCCCCGGACGCGAAGCCCGCCCTGGTGGAGCTGACCGACATCAGCAAGTTCTACGGGAACATCAAGGCGCTGGAGGGCGTGTCGCTGGAGGTCCACGCGGGGGAGATCTCCTGCGTGCTCGGTGACAACGGCGCCGGCAAGTCCACCCTCATCAAGATCATCGCGGGTCTGCACCAGCACGACGCGGGTTCCTTCACCATCGAGGGGGAGGAGGCCCGGCTCTCCTCGCCCCGCGAGGCGCTGGACCGGGGCATCGCCACCGTCTACCAGGACCTGGCGGTCGTCCCGCTGATGCCGGTGTGGCGCAACTTCTTCCTCGGCTCGGAGCCGACGACGGGCGTGGGCCCCTTCAAGCGGCTCGACGTCCGCACCATGCGCGAGACCACCCGTAGCGAACTGCTGCGGATGGGCATCGACCTGCGCGACGTCGACCAGCCCATCGGCACCCTCTCCGGCGGCGAGCGGCAGTGCGTCGCCATCGCCCGTGCCGTCTACTTCGGCGCCAAGGTCCTCGTCCTCGACGAGCCCACGGCGGCGCTCGGCGTCAAGCAGTCCGGCGTCGTCCTGAAGTACGTCGCGGCTGCCCGGGACGCCGGCCTCGGCGTGGTGTTGATCACCCACAACCCGCACCACGCCTACCTCGTCGGCGACCGCTTCGTCCTCCTCAAGCGCGGCACCATGGCCGGCAGCCACGCCAAGTCGGATATCGCCCTGGAGGAGCTGACCCGTCAAATGGCGGGCGGCAGTGAACTGGAACAGCTCAGCCACGAGCTGGCCCGCACGGCGACCCCGAGTTTTCCCGGCGGCCACCGGCCGGACTGAGCGGCCGCGCCCCGCGGCGGGCCACCCGCCGCGGGGCGTCCCAGCTCACCTCGCGGTGCGCCGGATGGTTCGCGTGATGCACAATCGCACCGAAACATGCACGCCGAGGCCCCCGGCCTCCCGAGACCCCGCAGGGACGAGACGACTCTTGCGAGCACGCAGCCGCCGCGACCGTAACGGCAGCCGTAACGGCGATGAGGTGGGTCGATGAGCATCTACCGGGAACGGGTCCACCGGGGATCGGCCAGAGCCACCGTGCTGCGCACGGTGGGCACCCGCGAGCGGCGCTCGCATCTGACCGCACCGCGCGTGCCCACCGTCGGCATCGACATCGGCGGCACGAAGGTCATGGCGGGTGTGGTCGACGCCGACGGCGTCATCCTGGAGAAGGTCCGCACCGAGACGCCGGACAAGTCCAAGAGCCCCAAGGTCGTCGAGGACACCATCACCGAGCTGGTGCTGGACCTCTCCGACCGGCACGACGTGCACGCGGTGGGCATCGGCGCGGCCGGCTGGGTCGACGCCGACCGCAGCAAGGTGCTGTTCGCCCCACATCTGAACTGGCGCAACGAACCGCTGCGCGACCGGCTGGCGGGCCGCCTCGCCGTCCCGGTCATGGTCGACAACGACGCCAACACCGCCGCCTGGGCGGAGTGGCGGTTCGGCGCCGGCCGCGGTGAGGACCACCTCGTCATGATCACGCTCGGTACCGGCATCGGCGGCGCGATCCTGGAGGACGGCGCGGTCAAGCGCGGCAAGTACGGCGTGGCCGGCGAGTTCGGCCATATGCAGGTCGTCCCGGCCGGGCACCGCTGCCCCTGCGGCAACCGCGGCTGCTGGGAGCAGTACAGCTCCGGCAACGCCCTGGTCCGCGAGGCCCGCGAGCTGGCCGCCGCCGACTCCCCGGTCGCGTACAACATCATCGAGCGGGTCGGCGGGCGCATCGGCGACATCACCGGGCCGCTGATCACCGAGCTGGCCCGGGAGGGTGACGCGATGTGCGTCGAACTCCTCCAGGACATCGGCCAGTGGCTCGGCGTCGGCATCGCCAACCTCGCGGCCGCTCTCGACCCCTCCTGCTTCGTCATCGGCGGTGGCGTCAGCGCCGCCGACGACCTGCTGATCGGCCCGGCCAGGGAATCCTTCCGGCGCCATCTCACCGGCCGTGGATACCGCCCGGAGGCCCGCATCGCCAAGGCCCAGCTCGGCCCCGAGGCCGGTATGGTCGGCGCCGCCGACCTGGCCCGGCTGGTCGCCCGCCGCTTCCGGCGCGCCAACCGCCGCCGCGTCGAGCGCTCCGAGCGCTATGAACGGTCCGGCCGCCGATGACCGACCCGGACCTGCCGCCCCTGCACGACGACCACCAGTCCGCCGCGCAGCCCCGTGCCAAGCGCCGCCGCCCCGTGCTGTCCGCGCTGATCGTCTTCCTGCTGATCGCCATCCCGGCCGGCTACATCGTCATCTCCGCCGAGCAGAGCCGCGACAGCGGCGAGAACAAGGAGCAGGAGGCCGCCGCCACCGGCCTGACCAACGCCTTCCCCGCCCGCGTCCAGCAGCGGACCTACGACGTGCCGGTGCCGAAGGGCTCCACCCCGGTCTACTACTACGAGAGCAACTCGTGGAAGAGCAGCTCGCTGTTCGTGCAGTTCAGGACCAACGACGGTGGGCTCGACCGCTATCTGAGGAAGGTCGGCACCGACTCCGCCGCGCTCAAGAAGGGCAAGGTCACCATCCCGGCGGGGCAGGCGGCCCAGGTGGGCTGGGACTTCACCACCGACGAGGAGTGGGCCGGCGCGGTCAACCCGAAGAAGGCGCCGCACCCCTCCCAGCGGATCATGGTCAGCTTCGACGAGCCGGGGCATCCGGTGGTCTACACCGTCTCGACCGTCAAATTCTGACTCTTTCCGGCATCTTCCTGACCCGGGTGTCAGGACCGCGTCACCGTGTCGGTAGCGTGGTCGGGTGAGCGAGAAGACCCTGCAGCACCGGATCGACGGCCCCGACGACGCCCCCGTACTCGTACTGGGCGCCTCTCTCGGGACCACCTGGCACATGTGGGACCGGCAGATCCCCGAACTGACCCGCCACTGGCGCGTCATCCGTTTCGACCTGCCCGGTCACGGCGGCTCGCCCGCCCACCCCGCCTCCTCCATCGCCGAGCTGGCCGACCGCCTGGTCGCCACCCTCGACGCACTGGGAGTGGACCGCTTCGGCTACGCCGGCTGTTCCATCGGCGGCGCGATCGGCACCCAGCTGGCGCTCACCCGCCCGCACCGGGTCACCTCCCTCGCGCTGGTGTCCTCCTCCGCCCGCTACGGCACGGCCGACGCCTGGCGCCAGCGCGGTGTGGTGATCCGGACGAACGGGCTCGACCCGATCGCCCGCACCGCCCCCGAGCACTGGTTCACCACGGGCTTCGCGGGCGCCCAGCCCGCCATCGTCGAGTGGGCCGTCCAGATGGTGCGCACCACCGACCCCGGCTGCTACATCGCCTCCTGCGAGGCCCTGGCCTCCTACGACGTGCGGTCCTCGCTCAGCCGGGTGGGCGTGCCCACGCTCGTCGTCGCCGGCTCCGAGGACCAGGTCACGCCGACCACCGACGCCCGCACCCTGGTCGCCGGCATACCCGACGCCGGCCTCGCGCTGGTGCCGGGCACCTCCCACCTCGCGCCCGTCGAGCAGCCCGCGGCCGTCACCGACCTCCTCATCCGGCACTTCACCACCGCCTGGAACGACAAGCCGGGCGCCGCAGGACAGGCCGCCATAGGCGCCGCCGCCCCCAAGCCGCAGATCGCGCCCCCGCCGCCCCCGATGGCGCCGCCCGCCGCCATCGAGTCCGGCCTCGCCCAGCCGGCCCAGGTCCGCGGCGGTACGTACGAGCAGGGCATCAAGGTCCGCCGTGAGGTGCTCGGCGACGCCCACGTCGACCGGGTCGAGGCAGCGGCCGACGACTTCACCGGCGACTTCCAGGACCTCCTCACGCGCTACGCCTGGGGCGAGACCTGGAGCAGACCCGGTCTCGACCGCCGCACCCGCAGCGTCATCACGCTCACCGCGCTGGTCGCCCGGGGGCACCAGGAGGAGCTGGCGCTGCACACCCGCGCCGCGCTGCGCAACGGCCTCACCCCGTCGGAGATCAAGGAGGTGCTGCTGCACACCGCGGTCTACTGCGGCGTGCCGGCCGCGAACTCCGCCTTCCGGGTCGCCCAGCAGGTGATACGGGAAGAGACCACGCCGGAGGGCTAGGCAGGGCTTTGCGGACACGCCGGGGGCGTCTCCGCCCGGTGGGGCTGGGCCGGCCCGAGGGCGGTTCGCGCGCCTAGCTCGCGTCGGCCGCTTCGGCGGTGAATTCGACGGCGACGTCGTACAGGCTCGGGTTCGCCGTGACCGGCAGCTGCTCATCCTCACGCGCGGCGCGGGTGCGCTCGCGGAACCCGGGGTCCGCGGTGGCGGCCTCCCATGCCTCCTGGCTCTCCCAGTGGGCCACGTTGACGAGCTGGAACCGGCTGTCGGACGTACGGGCGCGGTGCAGCCGGGTGTCGAGAAAGCCCGGCTTGGTGCTCATGAGCGCCGCCCGCTGCTCCCACCGGGCGACGAACGCGTCGACGTGTTCCGCGGCTACTTCGAAGACGTTGATGAAGGTGACGGACGAGTTCGTCGGGGTCGCCTGCCGGCTGTCTATGACCATGGGGCGACCCTATAGGCGGCCGGTAACTGCTCACCGGCAGGGGGGAGTTGGACGCACCGGCTGCTGCGAAGCGACGGGGCCTGGCCCCGTCGGTGGGGGCCCGGTCCGCCCGGGGAGACGGTGACGGGTGGAGCCGTCGGGCGGCGATCCGGCGGCCGTGCGCGGCAAGATGGCAGGTATGGAACTCACGAAGAAGACCCATGCCTGTGTCCGGCTGGAGAAGGACGGGCGGACACTCGTCATCGACCCGGGTGTGTTCAGTGAGGAGGACGCGGCCGTCGGCGCGGACGCGATCATGGTCACCCATGAACACCCGGACCACTTTCACGAGGGCCGGCTGCGGGCGGGCATGGAAGCCAACCCCGCGGCCGAGATCTGGACCCTGGCGAGCGTCGCCGACCAGCTGTCGGCCGCCTTCCCCGGCCGGGTGCACACGGTGGGTGAGGGCGACACCTTCTCCGCCGCCGGCTTCGACGTCGAGGTGCACGGCCAGCTGCACGCCGTCATCCACCCCGACATCCCGCGTGTCACCAACGTCGGCTATCTGCTGGACGGCTCGGTCTTCCACCCGGGCGACGCGCTGACCGTGCCCCAGGGCCGCAGCGTCGACACCCTGCTGCTGCCGGTGCACGCCCCCTGGAACAAGGTCGCCGAGATCATCGACTACGTCCGCGAGGTCGCGCCGCGGCGGGCCATCGACATCCACGACAGCCTGCTCCAGGACCACGCGAGGCCGATCTACGACTCCATGATCGACAAGCTGGGCGGCACCGACCACGGCCGTCTCACCCCGGGCACCCGCACCGGTCTGGGCTGACTGTCAGACCCTCGCTGTAGGTTACGGATATGCGCATCGCGACCTGGAACGTCAATTCGATCACCGCCCGCCTCCCGAGGCTGCTGGCCTGGCTGGAGCGCACCGGCACGGACGTGCTGTGCATCCAGGAGACCAAGTGCTCGGCCGAGCAGTTCCCGAGCGAGGCCCTGCGGGACCTCGGTTACGAGGCCGCGGTCAACGCCGACGGCAGGTGGAACGGCGTGGCCCTGCTGTCGAAGGTCGGCCTGGAGGACGTCGTCCTGGGCCTTACCGACGGCCCGGGGTACGAGGGCGTGCAGGAGCCGCGCGCCATCTCCGCGACCTGCGGCCCGGCCCGTGTCTGGTCGGTGTATGTCCCCAACGGCCGGGAGGTCGACCATGCGCACTACGCCTACAAGCTCAGCTGGTTCGAGGCGCTGAAGGCGGCGGTCGCCGAGGACGCGGCGGGCGACCGCCCCTTCGCGATCCTCGGCGACTACAACGTCGCACCGACCGACGAGGACGTCTGGGACCCCACTGCCTTCGAGGGCGCCACCCATGTCACGCCGGCCGAGCGCGCGGCGCTGGCCGGGCTGCGGGAGGCGGGCCTGTCGGACATCGTGCCGCGCCCTTTGAAGTACGACCGGCCGTACACCTACTGGGACTACCGCCAGCTCGCGTTCCCCAAGAACCGCGGTATGCGGATCGACCTGGTCTACGGCAACGCCCCGTTCGCCAAGGCCGTCTCGGATGCCCATGTCGACCGCGAGGAGCGCAAGGGCAAGGGCGCGTCGGACCATGCGCCGGTCGTCGTGGATCTGGACGTCTAGAGCCTGTCCGAGCCTGCGGTGACGGACGTGTCACCGCAGGCCGACCAACGGGGAGGCCGGCCCCTGGTCGGCGTGGCCTCGATCTTCCACCTGCTCGCTCACCGGGCCGGCGCCCGTGCCCGCAAACGCGCCCTCCGAGGTGCCG
Organism: Streptomyces sp. NPDC017993; assembly: GCF_044328065.1. Lineage (NCBI taxonomy): Bacteria > Bacillati > Actinomycetota > Actinomycetes > Kitasatosporales > Streptomycetaceae > Streptomyces > Streptomyces sp. NPDC017993. The sequence goes on along the minus strand of NZ_JBIRGO010000004.1, from coordinate 474,391 downwards.
GCGCGAGCAGTCCCGCCATACTCCCGCCGGCCGGATGCACCCGCCCTGCTTTCGCCCCCCACGGAGCCTGCGTCCCGAGGGAAGGGGCGTGGTCCGGGGCGGCCGCATCCGCCCAGGCGAGCGACCACCACCCTCGGTTCGTCCGACTTCATCCTTTCCGCGCGTAGGCTGCCCGCGCTGACCATTCGTCACGAAAGGAGAAGATTGTGACCTCTCGCCTGAATCCGTACATCACCTTTTCCGGGGAAGCGAAGCAAGCCCTGGAGTTCTACCAGGAGGTCCTCGGCGGCACCCTGAACGTCAACACCTACGGCGACTTCGGCAGCGAGGCGCCACCCGGATTCGCCGACAAGGTCATGCACGGCCAGCTGGAGAGCCGGAACGGGTTCACCCTGATGTGCGCCGACAATCCGCCCGGGTCCGACCACAAGCCCGGAAACAACTTCGCGGTGAGCCTCAGCGGCGACGACGCGGATGAACTGCGCGGCTACTGGAACAAGCTGTCCGACGCCGGCACCGTGTCCGTCCCCCTGGAAAGGCAGATGTGGGGCGACGTGTTCGGCATGTGCAAGGACCGCTTCGGCATCACCTGGATGGTCAACATCAGCGAGCAGCAGAGCTGATCCGGACGTCGGTGACAGGCCCGGGGCCCGTCCCGCGAAGATCCGCCGGACGGACCCCGGGCGCGTCTGCCGCTGCCGGCCCGGCCTCAGTACCGGGTGGGCACCAGTGCGGCGAGGTCCACCGCGTCGCCCAGCGCCTTCAGGCCCGCGTCGCCGGGGTGGAGGTGGTCGCCGCTGTCGTAGACGGGCAGCATCCGCTGGGGCCGCTGCGGATCGCGGAGTACGGCGTCGAAGTCCAGCACGGCGTCGAAGACCCCGCCGTTGCCGCGCAGGAACGCGTTGACCGCCTGCCGCCGCTCGTCGACCGCAGGCAAGCAGTCGGCGTAGCCCTCACAGGGGGCGATGGTGGCCGCGACGACCCGCAGTCCGCGTTCGTGTGCCCGCCGGGCGATCGCCCGCAGCCCCGCGATCACCTCGTCCGCCGAGGTGCCCCAGCGCACATCGTTGATGCCCTCGAAGACCACGACCGTCCGCGCCGACGGCTGCGCCAGCACATCGCGCTCCAGCCGGTGCTGGGCACTCACGCCGCCGGTGTCCGTGCTCACCCCGTCGCCCTGATAGCGGTCGGTGACGATGCGGTTCGCGGAGATGCCGTGGTTGATCACGCCGTAGCGGGGAAACCGGTCCTGCGTCTGGAAGCGCCGGGCGAGCACATCGGGCCACCGCCGGTTGGCGCCGCTCGTCGACTTGACCCCGTCGGTGATCGAGTCGCCCAGCGCCACGATCGATCCCGGTCCCGAGCCGACATCGACGCCGGTCAGGAACGGCCAGATGGTCATGGTCCCCGGGAAGGCCCCGCCGTCCCGGTCGCCGGTCCTGTTCCCGCTGCCCGGCGCGCTCAGATAGGACTGCTGGGTGGCTTCCTGGTGCACCGGGGCCGCCGCCACCGTCCCCGGAAGATGGATGCTCACCAGCAGATTGGTGTCCGCCGGCACGGTGAAGTCCACCGGGTCGCTGAAGGCCTCCGACCCGGCCGGTATCCGCGCGCCGGTGTGCCCGTGGCGGAAGGTCAGCGGCACCGGCGCGGCATCCGCCGCGGCGCCCGCGCCCTGCACCGCCACGCTCGCCGCGCCTATGTCCACTGGTGCCGCCGCGAAGGTGTTCGCCAGCCGTATCCGGGCCCGGGGCCCGCCCGCACCGGCGTGCACCACGAGCCGCAGCGTGCGGTCCTGCCACGGTCCGACGGCCCGGTAGCCGGCGGTGCTCGCCGCCCAACTCCCGGTCCTGCCCTGCCCGGTGTCCCGTACGGACAGCGCGAACACATGGAGGGCGCCCGCCCCGTCGGCCTGTCGTGGCAGCACCACAGAGGCGACCTCCTGGCCGGCCCGCAGCGGCACGCTCACCGCGTACAGCCGCGCCGGCCCGCCCTGCTGCCCGTCCGTGCCGTTGATGTGCGGCAGTGCCACCGCCTTGGTGCTCAGCAGGCCCGACCGCCAGTCGGGCGCGGTGAGTTCGAAGCCGCTGCGCGATCCGTCCCGGTAGCGCACGGTGCCGTTTCCGGTGACGCCGGCGCCGCTCCCACCGGTGCCGGCGACAAGGAAGGTGAGTGCGTCACCCCGCCCACGCAGCGACACCGCCTGACCGTCCGCGACCACGTTGTCCGCGGCGCCGGACGCCCGGCGCGGCCATTCCAGCCGTGCGCCGTCGATCGTCAGTGCGTTCCCCGGCGACCAGCCGGCCGCGGCCAGGTCCTGGGCGGACAGCGAGTGCCCCGCCCCGTCGAAGTCCGCCTCGCCGGGTCTGGAGTTGTCGCTGACGGCCGCATTGTCGAAGAGCTTGGCCAAAGGCAACGGAGCGGGCGGCCGTTGTGCCCGCCCGGCCGTCGCGGCGACGGCGGTGCCGGCCGGCAGCGCGGTCGCGGTGAGCAGGAGTGTCAGGGCGGTGCCCCATAGTCGTACGCGCATCTCTGCGCTCCCTCCGGGTGGCGCCAACAGGCAGGTGCAGTACTGCGATCCGGCCATTCCGCGAGGGGCAGGGGGACTCCTGCGGATCCAGCTGATCCGATACGAGTGCCATGAAAGTAGGGAGGCCGGGAGGGGGCGTCAAGGTGACGATCGGGTCACCGTCATGCCGCGCGCCTGTGGCCGGGGTCCGGGGGTGGGTGGGACCCTGCAGACCATGAACATGTCTTTTCTGGACAGGTGGCGCAAGCGCCTGCACGCGGAGCACCCGGTGCCCCTCGCGGACTCCGTGCGCGCCGACCCGGGCAGCGTCGTCGAGCTGCTGTCCGAGTGCGAGCTGCTGCGTGCCCAGGCCGACGACGCGGGAGTGGAACTGGATGATTCCGCGGCGTCGTTGGAGGCACTGGACCAACTGCAACCGGTCTGGCGGGACGATCCGGAAGTGGTGCCCTGGCTCGGCAACGACGCCGGCCTCTACCTCGGCACCGTCCTTGTGCGCACGGTGCACGGCGCGGTCTGGGAGGTGCGGTCGGACGGGCAGCCGGTGGTCCGGCTCGCGTCGGGGCGGGAGATCGATGTGGTCGCGGTCGGGCATGCGTGGGCCGACGTCGGGGCGCCCGAGCTGTCCCAGGTCTACGCCGAGGTCGCGGAGAGCTGAGCCGCGCCGGGGACCGGGCGCGGCGCGGCGGTCCCGGCGCGTGCGCTCCGGTGCCGGACCGGTCGTCCATCCGCCCCAACAGGTTCATTCGTCGCCCTGGTTTCTCCCCCTGTCTCCGCGCCTCCGTGCGTGTCAGTAGGAAAACGCCCCTTTCATCCCGGTAGGTTGCGGGCTCTCCGCTGTACGGATGAGAGTGGGCAGGTCTGCATATGGCCGGTGATGCGCTGATTGAGCTGCGCGGGGTCAATAAACACTTCGGAAAACTGCATGTCCTGCGGGACATCGACCTCACCGTCGGCCGCGGTGAGGTGGTGGTGGTCATCGGCCCCTCCGGGTCCGGGAAATCCACCCTGTGCCGGGTCATCAACCGCCTGGAACCGATCGAGTCGGGCACCATCACGCTGGACGGCAGGGCGCTGGCGGAGGAAGGCCGCGCGCTGGCCCAGTTGCGCGCCGAAGTCGGCATGGTCTTCCAGTCCTTCAACCTCTTCGCGCACAAGACGGTGCTGGCCAATGTGATGCTGGCGCCGATCAAGGTCCGCAAGAAGAACAAGGACGAGGCCGCCAAACGGGCCCGCGAACTCCTCGACCGGGTCGGTCTCGCCTCCCAGGCCGACAAATATCCGGCGCAGCTCTCCGGCGGCCAGCAGCAGCGCGTCGCCATCGCCCGCGCGCTCGCCATGGACCCCCAGGCACTGCTCTTCGACGAGCCGACCTCCGCGCTGGACCCGGAGATGATCAACGAGGTGCTGGAGGTCATGCGGCAGCTCGCCCGGGACGGCATGACGATGGTCGTCGTCACCCATGAGATGGGCTTCGCCCGTTCCGCGGCCAACCGCGTGGTCTTCATGGACGAGGGCCGCATCGTCGAGGACCGCACCCCGGAAGCCTTCTTCACGGCGCCCGAGAGCGACCGGGCGAAGGACTTCCTCTCCAAGATCCTCAAGCACTGAACGGGGGCGCTGCGATGTACATCCACTCCCTGCGCCTGCGCCGCGCCCTGGCCGCGGTGGCTCTCGCCGCGCTCGCGCTGGCCACCGGCGGCTGCGGCAAGGAAGGCAGCCCGCCGGTCAAGGGCCCCGAGGGCAGCGAGCTGCCCCAGTACAAGGTCGCGACGAACTTCCAGTTGCCCGATTCCCCGACCTGGGAGAAGGCCAAGCGCCGGGGCCACCTCGTCATCGGCGCCAAGGAGGACCAGCCGTACATGGGGGAGAAGGACCCGGCCTCCGGCGTCTACACCGGCTTCGACATCGAGATCGCCAAGATGATGTCCGCGGCCCTCGGCTTCCCCCCGAAGACGATCGAGTTCAAGACGATCGCCTCGGCCAACCGCGAAACGGCCCTGCAGAACGGCCAGATCGACCTCTACGTCGGCACCTACACCATCAACGACATGCGCAAGAAGCTGGTGGGCTTCGCCGGCCCCTACTACATGGCCGGCCAGTCGCTGCTGGTCCGCACGGACGAGAACGACATCAAGGGGCCGCAGGACCTGGCCGGCAAACGGGTCTGCTCGGCGGCCGGCTCGACCCCGTACCAGCGCATCCAGGCCGACTACCCCAAGGCCGATCTGATCGCCTACGACACCTACTCGGTGTGCGTGGACAACCTGCTGACCTTCCAGGTCGACGCGGTCACCACCGACGACGCCATCCTGCTGGGCTACGCCGCCAAGGTGCCCGACGAGCTGAAGGTGGTCGGCAAACCGTTCTCGGAGGAGCCCTACGGCGTCGGGGTCCCGCGCGGCGACAACGCGCTGCGGTTCGCCCTGGACGACGCGATCGTCGCGTCCGAGAAGAACGGTGACTGGAACAAGGCGTACGACGCGACTCTGGGGCTGTCCGGAGTTCCCGCACCGAAGCCGCCCCCGGTCGACCGCTACCCGGCGAGCTGAGGAGCAAGGACCTAACCGATGAACGTTCTCTTCGACAATTGGTCCCTCTACGGGGAGGGCCTGCTGGGCACCGTCGAACTCACCGTCTTCGCCTCCCTGCTCGCGCTCGTCGTCGGCTTCCTCATGGCGGCCTTCCGCGTCGCGCCCGTCGGCTCGCTGCGGGTCTTCGGCACGGCGTGGGTGACGGTGCTGCGCAACACGCCGCTGACGCTGCTGTTCTTCGCGGTCGTGCTGGGTCTGCCGCGTTTCGGGCTGGTGCTGCCCTTCAAGCTGTTCGCCATCCTCGCGCTGGGCTGCTACACCTCGGCCTTCATCTGCGAGGCGGTGCGCTCCGGCATCAATACCGTGCCGGTCGGGCAGGGCGAGGCGGCCCGCAGCCTGGGCATGACCTTTCCGCAGACCCTCGGGGACGTGGTGCTCCCGCAGGCGTTCCGGTCGGTCATCCCGCCCATCGGCTCCACCCTCATCGCGCTCGCGAAGAACTCGGCGATCGCCGGCTCGTTCAGCGTCGTCGAGCTGCTCGGCGTCTACAAGCCGCTCAACGAGCTGGGTTACAGCATCATCTGGACCTTCATCTGGATCGCCGTCGGCTATCTGATCGTGACCCTGACCATCAGCGCGCTGTTCAACGTGCTGGAGAAGCGCTTCGGAGTCGCCCGATGACCACCGCCCTCTACGACGTCCCGGGGCCGAGGACCAAGCGGCGGCATCTGTTCTACGGTCTCGCGTCGACCGTGGTGATCCTCGCCCTGATCGGCTGGATCATCTACCTGCTCTTCGACACCGGCCAGTTCGTCGCCGAGAAGTGGACCCCCTTCACCTACAAGGGAATTCAGGAACTGTTGCTCAAGGGCCTGGGCAATACGCTCAAGGCGTTCGGCCTCGCGGCGGTGCTCTCGGTGGCCCTCGGCGCGGTGCTCGCGGCCGGCCGGCTCTCCGAATACCGGGTCCTGCGCTGGGTGTGCACCCTGCTGGTGGAGTTCTTCCGCGCGATGCCGGTGCTGGTCATGATCTTCTTCATCTACGTGGCGCTGAAGGTCGAGCCGCTGCCCGCCCTGGTCGCCGGGCTGACCCTCTACAACGGCTCGGTGCTCGCCGAGGTCTTCCGTACCGGCGTCAACTCCGTCGACCGTGGCCAGCGGGAGGCGTCCTACGCGCTGGGCATGCGCAAGACCCAGGTCATGACGCACGTCCTGGTGCCGCAGGCGGTGCGGGCGATGCTGCCGACGATCATCAGCCAGCTGGTGGTGGCGCTGAAGGACACCTCGCTCGGATTCCTGATCACCTACGAGGAGTTCCTGCACGCCGGCAAGCTCATCGCCTCCAACCTCGACTACGACCTGCCGTTCATCCCCGTCGTCATGGTCATCTCGCCGATCTACATCGGGATGTGCATGCTGCTCTCCTGGCTCGCCAACTGGGTCTCCAGGCGACAGAAGCGCAACCCGAAGGTGGAGGCCACGGACGTCGGCGCCCCGGAGCCGGGCTCGCTGCTCCCGGGCGGCCACAAGAGGCCCGCCGGCTGAGGACGACGCAAGCGCGGCGATCCGGCCCTTCACGAGAGCCGGACCGCCGCGTCCGCGGAGCGCTCAGCGTCCGGGCCCGCGCCTCATGCGCCGGGGCCGCAGACCCCGTCGCAGGGCAGCCGCAGCGCCTGTCAGTCGCGAACCGGCACCGTCACATACGACGGGTCGCTCGCGGGGGAGGAGAACGACAGCCGGGCGCCGCTCGGGTTGTGCTCGATGTACAGCGGGTCGACGGTGTCCACGACGACCGCGAGCCGGTGCCCGGCCGGCACGTCGTACGCCGTGGAGAACAGCTCCAGGTCGACGCCGAAGGGCTGGTTCGGGGTCTTGCCGTGGAAGGTGAACGGTGCGTGCGTGACCAGCTTGCCGATGCCGAGCGGGCCGACGTCGTAGAGGTAGGCGATGCCGGTGCCGCTCTCCGCGTTGCTGGTCACGGTGGTGTGCAGCCGCGTGGTCCCGCGCACCCGCTGCTCGCTCTCGTAGCGCTCGGACTGCCAGACGGCGGCCAGCGAGCGGGGCAGCAGCGGGATCGAGGCCATCGGCGGCAGCTTGAGGAACTGGTCCAGCATGCTGGACAGGAAGATCAGCCCGCCGTTGGCACCGGAGTCGAGGTTGGCGCTGATCCGCTTGGTGTCGTTCAGCTCGATCCTGCGCTGCGCGGACGGCACCTCCTTCCAGCTCGGGTAGCCCTCGTACGCCCCGGTCGAGCGGGACTTGAGCAGCACCGGCGACTCCCGGTCGATGCCGTTGTCCACGCCCTTGAGGTAGTGGTCGAACCACCGCTTGGTGTTGGTCCAGGTGTCGTTGGGCAGCCCCAGCAGGCCGAGTCCCTCGGCGGTGGCGTGGTCTCCGGGGCGGAACTCCAGCCGCTTGGGACCCTTCAGCTTCTCGTAGAAGTCGGCGTACTGGTTGGGCGGGAACAGCGAGTCGCCCCAGGCGTTGCCGAGCATGATGGCGGCGCCGTTGTCGTTGATGCGGTCGAGGTAGGTGGCGGGGGAGCGCTTCTTTCCCCACGCGATCATGTCCTCTTCCTTGTCCAGGTTCGAGGCGAGGAAGTCCTTGAGGATGGTCTGGAGTTCCTCGCTGGGGCGCCCGGTGAGCGCGCCCGCGCCGCCGAGCATCGCGGTGGCCTGGAGGTGCTGGGTGCGGCCGCTGTAGATGGAGCCGATCAGGTCGGCCCAGCCGCTGAGCGCCGCGACCACCTTGATGCGCTTGTCGAACGCGGCGGCCAGCAGGCTGATCCCGGCGCCGTAGGAGACGCCGCCCATGCCGACCTTCTGCGGGTCGGCCGGGGTGTTCGCCAGCGCCCAGTCGATGACCTTCGACGCGTCGGCGATGTCCTGCGGACCGGCCGTCTCTATCTTTCCGCCGGACTGCCAGAATCCGCGTGAGTTGTATCCGACGACGACATAGCCGGCGTCGGCCAGCTTCTTTGCCTGCGCCATGTATTCGACCTGCGGCATCGCCCAGCTGGTGGGCAGCACGATGACCGGGTAGCGCCGGGTGCCGTCCGCACCGGCCGGCGTGAAGACATTGGCCTTGAGGGTGGTGCCGCCGTCCCCCGTGATGTCGACGAACTTCACGGACGAGGTGGCGGCCGACGCGGCCGAGGCGGGGGCCGACGTCACCGTCGCCGCGTCGGCGGTGGTGGGCGCCGTGGTGAGCGCCGTGGTGGCGAGCACTGCGGCGGAGACGGTGCCGACGGCGGCGCGCAGAGTCGTGCGGGAGGGCGTCATCTTCTGCTCCAGATCTCGATGCGAACCGCCGGACGCTGTCCGGAGACAGGAGGGGCATCCGTCGACTCGATGTGAATGGAGAGTAAAGTCCGCCTCTTACCCGAGGTAACCCGTCGGTAGGTTACGGGTGGGTAACGTCGCTGCGGCGAGGGGGAGTCGGCGCGAAAGGCCGGTGAGTGGGGTCATGGCGCGCCGAGTTGATGTCACGCTCCGTCAAGGGGCGAGGGCTCCGGCGGAACCGTGTCCTTGCGTCCACTCATCCTTCCTGGGCAAGGGTCGAGGAGAGGTCGGACGGGGGAGCGGTGCCGCACACGCCGTTCGACGAGAGTGAGCGCCGCATCTGGGCGGGCAGCGCCGAGGCATACGCGGCCGGGTTCGGCAGGCTCTGCGCCCACCCGGTGCCGCAGCTGCTGGATGCCGCGAACGTCGGCGCAGGCACCCGCCTGCTGGACGTCGGGACGGGTACCGGGATCGCCGCCGAGGCGGCCTGTGCCCGTGGCGCGCGCGTGACCGCTGTGGATGCCGAGCCCGACATGGCCGCCGGCGCCGCACATGCGCTCCCGGGCGCGGCGGTCCAGGTCGCCGCACTGCCCCATCTCCCTTTCCGTAACAGGGTGTTCGGTGCCGTCGTCGGCAACTTCGTCCTCAATCACGTCGGGCGCCCCCTGGAGGCCCTCGGCGAACTGCGGCGGGTGACGCGACCGGGCGGCCGTATCGCGCTGACCATCTGGGCGGCCCCCGGCGCACCGGGGCAGGCGCTGCTCGGCCGCGCCGTACAGGCGGCCGGCGTGACCCGCCCGCCGTACCTGCCCGCCCTCGCCGCCGAGGACGACTTCCCGCGCACCGCCGACGGCTTCGCCGAGCTGCTGCGCGCCGGCGGCATGGCAGATGTGAACTGCCTGCCGCTGCGCTGGGACCAGTACGCCACGCCGGAGGAGTGGTGGCGCGGACCGGCGGCGGGGGTGGCGACGATCGGCCGGATCGTGACCGCTCAGCGCCCGGAGGTGATCGAGCGCATCAGGCGCGGCTTCGTCGAGCTGAGCCGCGAGTTCGCCGGCCCCGACGGCCGTCTGGCGCTCCCCCACGCGGCGCTGCTGGACTCGGGCCGGGTGCGCTGACGGAGGATGCGGGGGCTGCGCGACCGGGTGGGCGGGACGGGCGCGGCGGGGTGCGCTCCTGGAACCACCGTCACGCGGCCGGCGCGGGCGTCGGTCAGGCCGGTTCCGGCCGGCCGAAGAGCAGGTCGTAGCCCGGCGGGAGTTGGAGCAGAATGCGCCGCATCAGCTCCTCGTCCGCCGCGTCGGCGACCACGCTCAGCACCGCGCCGACATCCCACTTCGCCGTCTCCTCCGTGGCTCCGTCGACCCACGCCGCCGTCGCCCGCACGAACCGCTGCGCGTCGAGCGGCTCGGCGGCCGGCAGCGGGTTGAGCAGTACCGGTGCGCAGGTCTGCGGAAGCCGGGCGGCCAGCTCGGACCTCTCGGAACCCACCACATGCGCACCCAGGAGCCCGAGCACCACGCGGGCCGCCCGTTCGGCTTCCTGTCGTGAGGGGTATTCACCGCGCTCCTGGACGGCCGACAGGAACGCTTCCCACTTCATCACCATCTCGGCTCCCCTTGGTCTGCGGCCGCCGTCGTAGGCGACGCGCATGGCGACACCACGTATCACTCTCCCCGACAAAGTGGACAAGCGTCGACTCGAGGTCCCGCGGCGGTGCGCCACTCACCGCGGCAGAGGGCGGTGTCTCCCGCGTCCACCCGTTCGGCCGTAGCCATCCGGGCGGCCCCAGGGCCGCTCGGACCGCTGGTGGACCGCCCCGCGCCGCCGGGACCCGCCAGGTGCGCTGGCCGGTGCGGGCAGGGCGAGAGACCCTCGTGCCGAGGGCCTGCCACAGCCGCGGACAGGTGGCGATCCCCGTCGGGCGCGTGGGGTTACCGGCCTGATCACGGGTACTCGGGTGTTCCCCAGCAACGGTAGAGAGGTGAGACCAGTGAGCCACTCCACTCACCACCACCCGAACGGCACAGGTGCGCACTCAGTGGGTGAGTTGGTCCAGCAAGCCTCCGAGCAGCTCTCCACCCTCGTCCGCCAGGAAATGCGGCTGGCGCAGGCGGAGCTGACGCAAAAGGGCAAGCGCGCCGGGATCGGCGGCGGGATGCTCGGCGGCGCCGGGGTGGTCGGCTTCGTGGCGCTGCAAGCGCTGGCAGCCGCCGCCATCGCCGGGCTCGCGCTGGTGGTGCCGCTCTGGGGCGCCGCTCTGATCGTTGCCGGGGCTCTGCTCGTCGTGGCGGGTGTGCTTGCGCTGGCAGGCAAGAAGGAGGTCCGCCGAGCGGTTCCGCCGACCCCGGAGCAGGCGATGAGCAGTGTGAAAGCCGATGTCGAGGAGATCAAGGGAAGGGCACGACGATGACGAGCACTCCTGACTCAGGCGGTCCCGACGCGCAGAGCCCGGAGGAGTTGCGCGAGCAGGTGGCACGCACCCGGGAGCACCTCGGCGACACGGTCGAGCAGCTCGCCGCCAAGGCCGATGTGACGGGCCAGGCCAAGCACAAGGCGGCCGAATTGCGGGACCGGGTGCAGCAGAAGGCGGACCGGGCCGCGCACGTGGTCCAGGAGAAGACCGCGCACGTCTCCCACACCGTCCAGGAGAAGACTCCGGAGCGGGTACGGGTGGCCGCCGAGCGGACGGGCCCCCGCACGTCCGGGGCGGCCCTCGCGGCGGGTGCGGCGGTGCTGCTGGCGTTCCTGTGGCTGCGAGGGCACCGCGGCGGGAAGAGGTGCTGACCCATGGTGAAGCTGCTCTACAAGCCGCTCTCCCTGCTGTTCGGGGTGCTCGGCGGTGTGGTGGCAGGCGCCCTCTTCAAGCAGCTGTGGAAGCTCGTGGCCGGTGAGGAGGACACGCCGGACGCGACCGACGAGGACCGCCGCTGGCGCGAGGTGCTGCCGGCGGCCGCGCTGCAAGGCGCGATCTTCGCCCTCGTGAAGGCTGTCGTGCACCGCGGCGGCGCCGTGGGCGTGCGCCGGGTGACGGGCACCTGGCCGGGCTGACGCGCCCGGCGAGGGAGAACGGGGAAGCTGCCGATGCCCCGGTGACGAGCTGCGTCACCGGGGCATCGGCAGCTCGAGTGCGGGCCGAGTCCTGGCCTGCCGATTCGCCGCGCCGGCGCGGCGAAGTGGTCAGCGGGAGTGGGCTGTTGACATCCGGCGGTTCGGTGGTGGCGTCCTGCGGTGCGTACGGGCGTCCTGTGGTGGGGCGGAGGCGGGTGGGCGTCAGCTGCCGCTCATCAGGTCTGCGAGGCCCGCACGCAGGTCCTCGGCGTTCATCACCGGCTGGAGCGAGATCTTCGCGTTCAGCTCCATGAAGAACGATTCGAGCAGGACCGGCATCTGCGACGCGTCCCGCATGTCGAAGTAGAAGAACGCGGAGCGGTCACCGTCGTCGACGGTGAAGTAGGCCGCCTCGGGCTTGAGCTCGGCCATGGCCGACTGAATGACCTTCTGGAGCTTGCCGTCCTTGATCGCTTCGTTGCCTGCATCGGTCGGGATTCGCGCTTTGAGAACCATCCTCATCGAGCTCACTCCTCGCGCAGTCGCGGTGAACCGGAGCTCGGGGCGCTCGGCGCGCTCGCGGGTAGGACCGGTCGCACCGTTCTCAGGATCTCACGGCCCGGACGCGGGGGATAATGCGCCGCCGCGCCGGGCCGCACCTCGCGCGGCGTGCCGTGTGCGGGTGCCGGGGCGGCGAGCGGGGTCAGGGGCGTCCGGACGGTGGGACCTCTTCGCCCGCCGGCACCGGGCCCGGGGGAGTGCCGTCGCCGAACGGCCTGCCGCCCAACTCCTCGCGGTAGTGCGGGGTCAGCCAGCCGAACATGTCCGGCCCGAGAGGGACGATGCCGTTCGGATTGATGCCGGTGTGCACCCGGTGGTAGTGCTGCTTGATGTGGTGGAAGTCGACGGTGTCGCCGAAGCCGGGCGTTTGGTAGAGATCCTTGGTGTACGCCCACAGCACCGGGTCCTCGGCCAGCTTGAAGCGGTTGCACTTGAAGTGACCGTGATAGACCGCGTCGAAGCGCACCAGCGTGGTGAACAGCCGGATATCGGCCTCGGTGATGGTCTCGCCCACCAGGTAACGCCGCTGCGCCAGCCGGTCGGACAGCAGCTCCAGCCGTGTGAACACATCCCGGCAGGCTTCCTCGTACTCGCTCTGACCGGTGGCGAACCCCGCGCGGTACACCCCGTTGTTGACGTCCCGGTAGACGGCGGCCATGACCTCGTCGATCTCCGCGCGCAGCGGCTCCGGATACAGGTCCGGCGCTCCCGGCCGGTGCAGGGCCGTCCATTCGGTCGCGAAGTCCAGGGTCACTCGGTGGTAGTCGTTGGTGACGAGTTTCCCGCTGGGGACGTCCACGACGGCGGGCACGCTGACCCCGTTCGGATAGTCCTTCTCTCGCGCGTCGTACGCCTCGCTCAGGAAGCGGATACCGAGGACCGGGTCACGGCCGTCCGGGTCCAGGGTGAAGCGCCAGCTGCGGTCGTCCTGGACCGGGTCGGCGATGGCGAGGGAGAGGGCGTCCTCCAGGCCGAGCAGTCGCCGGGAGATGACGGCGCGGCTCGCCCAGGGGCAGGCTCGGCTGACCGCCAGTCGGTAGCGCCCGGCCTCGACCGGCCAGCCGTCGCGGCCGTCAGCGGTGATGCGGTCCGCGAAGTGGCTCTTGGACCGCTTGAACGGCCTCCGGCCGTACTCCGTGTTGCCGTCCGTCCTGGTGTCGCTGTCGGTGGGCTGGGCCATCGCCCGCTCCTTCCCGTGCGCGGATGCTCGACGTGTGCTGCGCTACCTGTTTCCCTCTGAGGCTTCCCGTTCACTGTGAGCCTTCCCGGAGATGTGGGGGTATGCCACCTGGCCCGGTGGCAAGGTTCGGCTCCGCGGGGACGGGCAATTCGCCCGGAGCGCGGGATATGGTCGCGGCATTTCTCGGAGTCGTGCGTGCCGGACGCGATTCTTTACGAAGGTAATAATCGGCACCGGCCGGTAACCGGGCCGGCGGCCCTACAATCGATCGATGATCAAGAAAGTATTCGGTGCGGCCCTCGCCGGCGCCGCGCTCCTCATACCGGCCGTCAGCGATACGGCAACCGCCGGCCCCGCACCCTCCGGTATTCCGGCATCCGGAATTCCGTCAGCCGAAAGTCCGGGCCGATCGAAGGCGGCCTCGCGGGACGAGGAATGGCGGCGCGTGGGTGACGGGATCACCGCGGGAATCAGCGGCCTGGCGGCAGCCGGCAGGCACGGCGGCACCGCCGACGCCCTCGCCGTGCGCGACAACAAGAAGCCCGGCGAGAACCGGCTGGTGGCCGTCTGGTACAGCCCGGACGCGAAGCCGCGTGCGCACGAGGTGACCTGGCGCGGGGAGCAGCCGGTGGACCTGGAGGCGATCGACGCCGTGCCGGGCCGGGACGGCACGTATGTGGCCGTGTCCAGCAGCGGTACGGCATATCTCATCCAACGGGAAATCCAAGGAGAGGCGCAAGAGGAAACCCAAGGAGAAGGTGACACGGTGCGCGTGCTGCGCACCACCCGTCTGCCCGGCGTCTCCGCGGACGACAATTACGAGGGATTCGCCCTGATCGCCGTACAGGGCACCATTGCCGCGGTCTGGGCGGATCGCGGACAGGATGACCGCCCCGGTAAACTCACGGCGGCCGAATGGAATCCGCGTACCCACACATTCGGGCAGCGGGATTCCAAGGAATTCCGGGTGCCCTACCCCACCCGGGACGTGCGGCATATTTCCGATGTGAAGGTCGCCGCCTCGGGCGCGCTGACGGTCTCGTCGGCTTCCGACCCGGGCGACGACGGGCCGTACGACTCCGCGCTCTACGACGCCGGCCGGGTCCTGGTCGGCCGTGACGGGGACGTCCGCCTGTCGCTGCCCGCGAAGCCGCACCGGCTCGCCACCTTCCCCGGGCACAAGATCGAGGCGTTGCTCTGCCTGCCCCGGTCCCGTGAGGGGATTCTCGGCACGGACGACGAGAACGACGGCGGATCGCTCACCGCCGCGGCGCTCTGCCGCCCGTGAGCTGAGGCAGCCGAGGGGCAGCCGTCCCTGCCTCGCGGCTGCGGTGGGCGAGCCGCGGCCCGCCCGCGCACATGCCGGTCCGTATCAGCCGAGACGGGTCAGATCGGGGCGCAGCCGGTGCCAGACCGGGTGGCGCAGCCGGCCCGCCGAGGTCCAGCCCGACAGGGTGATCTCGGCGACGAGCCGGGGCTCGACCCAGTGCGCGTCCGGGAGGTCCACGGGGTTGGCGAAGGGGGAGCGGGGGCGTGCGAGCACGCCCAGATAGTCCGCGAGGTCCCGGCGTTCCCGGTCCGACAGCCCAGAACCGACGGACCCCACGAAGCGCAGCCCGGTCGGCTCCTCGACGCCGACCAGTACGGCGCCCGGCAGCCCGCCGAGGCCGCCGTGGCCTTCCACCCAGCCGCCGATGACCACATCGAGCGTCACCACATGCTTGGTCTTGCGCCACTCGGGTGAGCGGACCCCCGGCGTGTAGAGGGACGTCAGCCGTTTCGCCACCACGCCCTCGATGCCGCCCCGCAGCGACGCCTCCCAGGCATCCTGCCCATGCCCCACGACGTGGGCGGGCACCGACCAGTTCTTGCCGCGGAGGCCCAGACCGGACAGCACGGCGCGGCGCTCGTGGTACGGCGTGCCGAGCAGCGACTCGCCCAGGTACATGAGATCGAACAGCACCAGATGGACGGGGTGTTCCATCGCCAGCCGGGCGGTGCGGCGCGGGTTCACCACGCCCATCCGGCGCTGCAGCAGCCCGAAGTCCGGGCGGCCCCGGGCGTCCAGCACCACCACCTCGCCGTCGAGCACCGCGGGGCGCCCGCGCAGCTGTGCGCCGAGGGGCCCCAGTTCGGGATAGGTCGAGGTCGCGTCGTTGCCGGCCCGGGTGATCAGCCGCACGGAGCCGTCACCCGCGGTGTTGACGACGCAGCGGGCGCCGTCCCATTTGGCCTCGAACGCCCAGTCCGCCTCCTCGTACCCGGCCGGCAGCGGCGCGATGGTGGCCAGCATGGGCCGGATCACGGGGTAGGGGGCAAAACCACCCGCGGCGGTCGGATCCATATTTCCATGATCGGGTGCGGTGCGGGCATGCGCAGTTCGACGGGAGGGCGCCCGCCCGGGAGGCTCCCGGAGCCCTCCGGCGTGTCTCTCTCAGCTGTTCCCCTCAGCCGTCCACCCGGCGTGCGCAGGGCCGACGTCGAGCAGCGCCAGTTCCTCGCCGTCCAGGCGGAGGTCGGCGGCGGCGATGTTCTCCTCCAGATGGGACACGCGTGTCGTACCGGGGATGGGGGAGACCGCGACGCCCCAGACGTCCGCGCGGTGCTGCACCCACGCCAGCGCGACCTGGCCGGGGCGTACCCCACGGCGCCGCGCGAGCGCCCGCAGCCGGCCGGGCAACTCTTCGTAACCGGGGGCGGCTTCGGCGAGCCGCTTCCGCGCGGTGTCCGCGTCCCCGCTGAGCAGACCGGCGCCGTGCGGGCAGTACGGCACCACCCCCACCCCCAGCTCGGCGGCAACCGGCACCATCTCCTCGATCCGCCGGCCGCACAGCGACCACTCGGACTGCACCGCCGCGATCGGGTGGACCGCGTGGGCGGCCCGCAGCTCCTCGCCGGTCACATTCGACAGCCCGAGGTGGCGCACCTTGCCCGCCGTGACCAGCTCCGCCATGGCGCCGACGGACTCCTCGACCGGCACGGCGGGATCGGGCTGGTGCAGGTAGTAGAGATCGATGAAGTCGGTGCCCAGGCGGCGCAGGCTGGCCTCACAGGCGACCCGCACGTATGCGGCGTCGCCACGCAGCGACCATTCGTCCCCGGTGCCGCGGACGACTCCGAACTTGGTGCACAGCACGGCATCGTCGCGGCGGTGGCGCAGTGCCCGTCCGACGAGTTCCTCGTTGGCGCCCTTGCCGTACATGTCGGCGGTGTCCAGGAACGTGGCGCCGAGATCCAGTGCCCGGTGGATGACGGCCTCCGGGTCGCTTCTGCCCCCGGAGTCGTGCGCCGACCGCGCGGCCAGCCGCATACAGCCGAACCCCTGCACGGGTACGGTCAGCCCGGTCGTGCCCATCGGTACGGTGCGCATCGTTCCCCCTCGTGTCCCCGCCCAGCAGTCGTACGGTGTTCCGTCGCGCGGCCGGGGCGATGGCGAGCACGCTAGCGGCCCGGGCTCCACACGCGATCGCTTTCCGGAACACTCCGGGGCGGGCGGAGGGGCCGGAGAGCCCCGCGGCTCACCGCTCGCCGGAGTGCTTCTTGGCCTCCGGCGCCTTCTCCTCGTCGCCCTCGGTGTCGATGTGCGGCAGGATCCGGTCCAGCGGGCGGGGAGTCCACCACGCCGCCCGGCCGAGCAGCGTCATCACCGCGGGGACCAGCAGCAGCCGGACCACGGTGGCGTCGATCAGCACGCTCACGGCCAGGCCCAGGCCGAGCATCTTCACCACGATGTTGTCGCTGATGATGAAGGCCGCGAAGACGCTCACCATGATCAGGGCGGCACAGGTGATGACCCGCGCGGTGATCTCCAGGGCATGGGCCACGCTCGCCTTCGCGTCGGCGGTACGCAGCCACGCCTCGTGCACCCGCGACAGCAGGAAGATCTCGTAGTCCATGCTCAGCCCGAAGACGATCGCGAACATCATCATCGGGACGTAGCTCTCGATCGGCACGGTCCCGGAGACCCCGAGTTCGGGTCCGCCCCAGCCCCACTGGAAGACGGCCACGACCACCCCGTAGGAGGCGGCGATCGACAGGACGTTGAGCACCGCCGCCTTCAAGGCGACCAGCAGACCGCGGAAGACGATCAGGATGATGAGGAAGGCGAGGGCGACGACCACGGCGATGATCAGCGGGAGTCTGCTGGAGACGATGTCCAGGAAGTCCACCTGGGCCGCGGTCGTGCCGGTCACATAGCCGTGCGCGGCGGTGCCCCGCACGGCCTGCGGCAGTACGTCGTCGACCAGGTGGTTGGTCAGGCGCGTGGTCGTCTCGTCCTGCGGTGCCTGGGTGGAGTACGCGGTGCCGACGAGCGCGTCGCCGTCCGGGGTGGCCTTGAGCGGGGTGATGGTGGCCGCCCCGGGCACATTCGTGAGCGCCTTTCCGGCCTGCGCCGCCAGCGCGGCGCGGTCCGCCTGCGGAACCCCGGACTGGTCGATGACCAGTGTCAGCGGCCCGTTGGAGCCGGGACCGAACGCGGACGACATCAGGTCGAAGGCGCGGCGGTCGGTGAACGACTTCGGATCGGCGCCGTCGCCGATATGGCCAAGCTGGATGGAGAAGACCGGAATGGCCAGGACGGCCACGACGGCCACCCCGCCCGCCAGGAACCACCAGGGGCGCCGCTCCACCCGCTGCGCGTACCGGTGCCAGGTGCCGCTCTCGGGGGCGCCCGGCTCGGTCTCCGTCTCCGCGACGGGCCTGCGGACCCGGAGGCGGTCGAGGTGCCGGCCGATCAGCCCCAGGAACGCCGGCACCAGGGTGAGCGCGCCGAGCACCGCGGAGATCACGGTGACGGCCGCCGCCACACCCAGCTTGGAGATGAAGCTGACACCGGAGACTGAGAGACCGGCGAGCGCGACGATGACCGTGCAGCCGGAGACGAGGACGGCCCGGCCGCTGGTGGAGACGGCCCGTCCGGCGGCGCCGACCGGATCGGCGCCGTCGATGAGGTGCTGCCGGTGCCGGGTGATCAGGAACAGCGCGTAGTCGATGCCCACGCCGAGGCCGATCATGGTGGCCAGGGTCGGGGAGACGGTGGCGAAGGTGAACGCGGCGGCCAGCAGTCCCAGCGCCCCCAGCCCGCAGACGACGCTGAGCAGCGCGGTCACCAGTGGCACCGCGGCGGCGAGGACGCTGCCGAAGCCGATCAGCAGTACCAGGATCGCCACCGCGAAGCCGATCAGCTCGCTGATCCGGTCGTTGGCCTTCGGGCGGGCCAGTTCGCCCAGCGTTCCGCCGTACTCCACGTCGACACCGGCGGAGCGCAGCGGCTGCACGGCCTTGTCGACGCCGTCGAGGTAGCCGGAGCCCAGGGTGGAGGGCTGTTTGTCGAAGCGGATCGTGATGTAGCCGGTTCTGCCGTCCGAGGAGAGTGGGCCGACGTTCGGCGTGCCGGGCGGCGGCGCCTGCGGCTTGGAGCCGGGCGGGGGCAGTGGGCTCTGCGCCGACAGGACGTCCGGCAGTTTCCCCAAGGAGGCGACGGCGCCGGAGATCTGGCCGCTGAAGGCGGCGAGCGGCTGGGAGCTGTCGTGCAGCACCACCTGGCTGTTGTAGCCGCCGGCCTTGGGGTCGTGCGCCTGGAGTACGTCCAGGCCCTTCTCCGATTGGCTGCCGGGGAGGGTGAAGTTGTCGGAGTAGCCACCGCCGTAGGCGTGCTGGAGAACCTGTAGCCCGGCGAGGGCCGCCAGCCACAGCGCGATGACGACCACGCAGTGCCGCGCACACCACTCACCCAGGCGCCGCAGTCGGCCTTTGGAGCGCGCGCCGCCGGGCGGGGTGGGGCTGGTCGGAGTCTTCGGCAACGGCATGGGAGCTCCCGACGAGGACCGGCGCTCGACGGGCCGCCGCGGTCTGGTGGTGCTCGTGCGGGCGCTTCCCGGGAGGGAGCGTCCGGCGTGAGCGCATCGGACACTCTGCATTCAAAGCCCGTTCGACGACCGTGGCACGCCCACGCGGTGAGACGGGTGGTGGTGCGCCGACCGGGGGCGCGGCCCGGCTCCTCGCCGCCCCGTTTCCTTGCACCGGACCTCGGTAGCCGCGCCCTCCCGACGACTTCTTACGATCATGGAGGCCGCCTCGGGGCCGGAGCCATGCGGCTCGCCCGCGACATGAGGCGGTATCGGACGATCTGACGCGACGTGAGGCAGGCATATTCGTGAGGTATCAACACGCTTCGTACGGCGGGCCGGAGGCTGTCCTGTGAGCCGGGCGGTGCTGGTGACGGGTGCCTCGCGGGGCATCGGACGGGCCGTCGCGGAGAGGTTCGCCGCGCACGGCGACCGGGTCGCGCTGCACTACGCCTCCCGCCGGGAGGCGGCGGAGGAGGCCATCGCCGCGCTGGAGGGGAGCGGACACGTTCTGATCCAGGGCGATGTGGGCACCCCGGACGGCGCGGCGGCCGTCGTCGAGGCGGCCGTGACCGGTCTGGGCGGGGTGGACGTGCTGGTCAACAATGCCGCCACGAATGTGGCGCACCCCTTGGACGGGACGTCGTTCGAGGACTGGCACCACGCCTGGCGGCAGATCGTGGACGTCAACCTGCTGGGCGCGGCTCATGTGAGCTACGGGGCGGCCCGGAACATGATCGAGCGCGCGGTCGAGGGCCGGATCATCCACATCGGGTCGCGCGGTGCCTACCGTGGCGAGCCGGATCACCCGGCCTACGGTGCGACCAAGGCGGCGCTGCACGCCATGGGGCAGTCGCTGGCGGTCCATCTCGCGCCGCACGGCATCGCGGTCGCGTCGGTCGCCCCCGGGTTCGTCGCGACGGAGCGGGTGGCGGATCGCCTCACGGACGGGGTCCGGCAGCAGAGCCCGTTCGGGCGGGTCGCCTCCCCCGAGGACGTGGCAGCCGCCGTGCACTATCTCGCCTCGCCCGAGGCGGTCTGGTCCTCCGGGGCGGTCCTCGATGTCAACGGGGCGTCCCACCTGAGGTGACGGTGGCCTGGGCGCACGGCGCGCAGCGCGCGGGGGCGCAAGGGAAAGGGGAAGCCCCGGCCGAACGGGGGAATTCGGCCGGGGCGGCTCTGAGGGGTGCGGGTGCTGACGCGGGGGCCTCGCTGGAGGCCCGGCGGGCGGTCGTTCCGAGGAGGATACGGCGCGGCCCGTAGGTACCGGTGGAACGGCACCCGCTTCCAATTGAACGATAAACCATCGGGTCGCGTTCCGGCGAAGCGGGTGACCACCCTCACGCAGGGGCGGGTCGGCGGGAGAACCCGCGGGCCCCGCGGCGGCTGCGTCACCCCTCCCGGGGTGCCCGTCCCGCGCCCGCTGTCAGGCCTGGGCCGGTGAGCTGACCTGGCGGAAGAGGGTCTCGACGTGGGTCTGGGCCAGGAGGCTGCGCAGCCGCTGGTCGGTGACGACGAGGGTGACGCTGCCGCCGGTCGTCAGCAGCCTGCGGGCGGTCGTGACCAGCGGGTCAAGGCCGGTGGTGTCCATGAAGGTCACGTTGCGCAGGTCGACCAGGATCCGGTCCCGGGTGGCGGCGGCCGCGGTGAGCAGTGCCGAGACGCGCGGGGCGGTGAGGACGTCCTGCTCCCCCTCCAGCGTGACGATGGCCTGGCCGTCGTGGTTCACGGTGGTGGAGGTCAAGGGAGGTGTCCTTCCGTACTGATCCGGGCTCTGCGGGAAGTGGTGCCGTTGGATCGCCAGCCTAGAGCGGCTGAACGGACAGAAGGAAGTAAATCAGGCCAAAAGAGACATAGGTGACATTCGCGCTGGGGTGGGTGGGGTGGGGGAGCGCGCCCGGCCGGCCGACGCGTCGCCGGCTCCCCGACTCGCTGCCCGCGCGCCTCAGGCCCCCGCCCGGTGGCCCTTCGCCTCCACCGCCGTGATCGCGGCCTTGGTGACGTCCGCGACGAGCTCGACGACATCGGGCCCGTACGCCTGGGAGTTGACCACCTTCAGCAGCAGGCAGAACTGGCCGTCGGCACCGTGCTTGCGCGCCAGCCGGGCACGGTTGCGCACGAGGTGGCGGACCGCGGCCCGGTGGGTGACCGGGCGCTGTCCGGCCGCCAGGAACACCGGCCGGTCCCCCTCGCCCGCCCTCAGCCGCGCCAGCAGGACGTATTCGACCGCGCCGGGCTCCATCCGGTACGTCGTGCCGCCGATGGTGAAGGTGCCGCGTTCCGCGCCGGACTCCTCGCCCGGCTGCACCGCGACGCCCGGCAGCAGATTCGCGATATGGGCCGCCAGCCGGCGGTGCGCCGTCGGATCCCCGACGCAGAACTCGGTGCGCGCGCCGAAGCCCTGCAGCCCGGTGTCGTGCGGGGCGACCTCCGGGTGCGCACCGCAGTTCTCGATGACCGCGGCCAGGCCGAGCAGCGCCAGCGCGTCGTGCCGGGGGATGCTCCAGTGGGCCGAGGTGCTGTCCCGGTGGGTGACCAGCACGCACTCCGAGCCGGCCGGCAGTCCGAAGAAGCTCTGCTCGCGGGTCAGCTTCCGGCGGGCCGCCGCCGCTTGCGCGGCCCAGCCGGCCGCGAGGCCCACGATGAGGGCCACGCCGGCCGCGGTCAGGAGCAGCAGGGTGTCGTCCATGGCGGGGGAGCGTAGCGGCTGTACGGGTGTGTGTTCGAGGGTGGGGCGGTGCGCTGGGCTGCCTTGTCCCGATCCGTACAGGCATATCCGTACGCGCATACAGGACGGGTGGCGCCATGCCCTCTGTCGTCGCGCGGTTCCCGCGAGTAGGCTCCGGCCCCCTGCCGCCCCCGCGTGCGCTCCTTGGAGGACATTCCGGTATGTCGAAAGCCCGTCGTCTCACCGTCCTCGGAGCCGCCGCCGCGCTGGCGGGCTCCCTGGTGGCGGTCCCGGCCAGTGCCCGGTCCGTGTCCCCGCACCCGGGCCCCTCGGCCAAGGACCGCCCCACCACCGCCACACCGGCGAAGACCCCGGTCGCCGTCGGCCACGGCGGAGCGGTGTCCAGCGTCGACCCGGACGCCTCCGCCGCCGGCATCGAGGTGCTCAAGAAGGGCGGCAACGCCGTGGACGCGGCGGTCGCCACCGCGGCTGCCCTGGGCGTCACCGAGCCCTACTCCGCGGGCATCGGCGGCGGTGGCTACTTCGTCCACTACGACGCGAGATCGCGGAGCGTACGGACCCTCGACGGGCGGGAGACCGCGCCGCGCTCGGCGGGCAAGGACCTCTTCCTGGAGAACGGCAAGCCCATACCGTTCAACGACGCCGTCACCAGCGGTCTGGGCGTCGGCACGCCCGGCACCCCCGCCACCTGGGACACCGCCTTGGACAAGTGGGGCAGCCGCTCCCTCGGGCAGGTGCTGCGGCCCGCGCAGAAACTGGCCCGGCAGGGCTTCACGGTCGATGAGACCTTCCGCCGGCAGACCGCGGACAACGAGGACCGCTTCCGCGACTTCCCGGCCAGCGTCGGCCTCTTCCTCCCCGGCGGCAAGCTGCCGGTGGTCGGCTCGACCCTCAAGAATCCCGACCTTGCCCGCACCTACGGGCAGTTGGCGCACCAGGGCGTCGAAGCGCTCTACGACGGAGAACTCGGCAAGGACGTCGTACGGACCGTCCGGAAGCCTCCAGTGCGGGACGGCGCCGAGCGCACGGTACGGCCCGGCGACCTGACCGCGAACGACCTGCGGACCTACGAGGCACTCAGCCAGGCGCCGACCCGCACCGCCTACCGCGGCCTGGACGTATACGGCATCGCGCCGTCCTCCTCGGGCGGCACCAGCGTCGCCGAGGCGCTCAACATCCTGGAGAGGAGCGACGTTTCACGGCTGAGCGAGAAGCGGTACCTGCACCGGTACATCGAGGCCGGCCGGATCGCCTTCGCCGACCGCGGCCGCTGGGTCGGCGACCCGGCGCACGAGGACGTGCCGACCAAGGGCCTCACCGCGCAGCGGTTCGCCGACTCGCGGGAGTGCCTTATCGACGACGACAAGGCGCTGACCAGCCCGCTCGCGCCCGGCGACCCGCGCCACCCCGAGCGTTGCGGCAGCGTGGGCAAGGCGGCCCCGACGACGTACGAGGGGGAGAACACCACTCATCTGACCGTCGCCGACAAGTGGGGCAACGTCGTCGCCTACACCCTGACCATCGAGCAGACCGGCGGCAGCGGCATCGTCGTACCGGGCCGTGGCTTCCTGCTCAACAACGAGCTCACGGACTTCTCCTTCGCGCCGGCGAGCCCCGCCGTGCACGACCCGAATCTGCCCGGCCCCGGCAAGCGGCCCCGCTCGTCGATCTCGCCGACGATCGTGCTGCGCGACGGCCGGCCGGTGGTGGCCCTCGGCTCACCGGGCGGCGCGACCATCATCACGACGGTGCTGCAGACCCTCCTCAACCACCTGGACCGCGGAATGCCGCTGGTCGACGCCATCGCCGCGCCGCGCGCCAGCCAGCGCAACGCCGCGACCACCGAACTCGAACCCGGCCTGTGGAACAGCAAGCTGCGCGGCCAACTCGAAGCGCTCGGGCACGCGTTCAAGCAGAACCCGGAGATCGGCGCGGCGACCGGGGTGCAGCGGCTGCCGGACGGCCGCTGGCTCGCGGCGGCCGAGAAGGTACGCCGCGGCGGCGGATCGGCCATGGTGGTCCGCGGGTCGTAGCCGGACGGCAGTTGCCGCGCACCGTGTGCGGCGTCCGTGTGTCGTCGATGTACCCGCCGCGCGGCGTCATTGCTGGCCCCCACCCCGGCGACTAGCCTCCTGGGACCGTTCGTTCGAACAGGGACGGTCCCAGGGAGGGCACGCACCGTGAGCGTTGACGACAGCCGTGAAAGCAAGGCCGGAGCAGCGTCGGCGGGTTCACCGCGCGAGGCGGCAGGGAAGTACGAGGGCCTCGCCGAGCAGGCGCGGGCACTGGCCGACGGACGGGTGAGCTCGACCGCGCTGGTCCTGCGGTCACTGGACCGCATCGAGGCAACCCAGGGCAGCGTCAACGCCTTCCGGCGGGTACGGGCCGAGGCGGCGATGGCGGAGGCCGAGGAGGCCGACCGCCGGCTCGCGGCCGGTGAGCGGCTGCCGCTGCTCGGCGTGCCGGTCGCGGTCAAGGACGACACCGATGTGGCGGGTGAGCCGACCGCGTTCGGCTGCGCCGGGGAGTTCCCGCCGAAGCGGCGGGACGCCGAGGTGGTCCGGCGGCTGCGGGCCGCCGGGGCGGTCATCGTCGGCAAGACCAACGCCTGCGAGCTGGGCCAGTGGCCGTTCACCGAGGGCCCGGCCTTCGGTGAGACGCGCAACCCGTGGAACCTCGGCCACACGCCCGGAGGTTCGTCCGGTGGCTCGGCAGCCGCGGTCGCCGCGGGGCTGGTGCCCGCCGCGCTGGGCACCGACGGGGCGGGCTCGGTCCGTATCCCCGCCGCCTGGTCCCATCTGGTCGGCATCAAGCCGCAGCGTGGCCGCATCTCCACCTGGCCGGACGCGGAGGCGTTCCAAGGCATCACCGGCATCGGCCCGCTGGCCCGCACGGTCGAGGACGCGGCCCTGCTGCTGGACGTGGCGAGCGGTAACCACGACGGCGATCTGCACCGGCCGCCCGAGGTCGCGGCCCGCGAGGCCGCCGGCCGGGACCCGGGGCGGCTGCGCATCGCGCTGTCCTGGAAGCCGGCCTTCACCGGAACACCCAAACCGCTGCACCCCGACGTCCGGGCGGCGGTCACCGCGCTGGCCCGCAACCTGGCCCGGCTCGGCCACTTCGTCGAGGAGGCCGAACCGGACTACGGCCTGGTGGGGCTGGCGTTCGTCCCGCGCGCCACGGTGGGCGTGGGGGAGTGGGCGGCCCGGGTCCCCGACCGGTCCCTGCTGGACCGCCGCACCCGCGGGGCGGCGCGGCTGGGGCGGCTGCTCGGCGGGCCCGTGCTGCGCCGGGCACGGGCCGTGGAGGAGCGTCAACAGCAGCGCATCGGCGCCCTGTTCGGGCCGTACGACGTGCTGCTGACCCCGACCACCGCCACGCCGCCGCCGCGCATCGGCACGCTCGCCAAGCTCAGCGGCTGGCGCACGGATCAGGCCATGATCGCGGCTTGCCCGTACGCCTGGCCATGGAACGTTCTCGGCTGGCCGGGCGTGAGCGTGCCCGCCGGGTTCAGCGCGGACGGACTGCCGCTGGGGGCCCAACTGCTCGGTCCGGCCGACGGCGAGCCGCAGCTGATCTCCCTGGCCGCGCAGCTCCAGGACGACCTGCGCTGGCACGAGCGCCGTCCGGCGGTGCACCCGGCGCGGGCCGCCACCTGAGCGATCCGAACAGCGGTCTTCGGTTGCTCAGCCCTCTCAGGTGCCTCAGCGGTCGCCGTCGAGGAAGGTGAGGATCGCGTCCGTCGTGTCGGTCTCGCCCAGCCGGGGGAAGATCTTCTCCAGGGTGTGGCGGTGTGCGTCCGCGTCCAGGTCGGTGACCGCGTCCGTGGCGATGGTGACGTGGTAGCCGTGCTCGTGGGCGGCACGGGCGCTGGACTCCACGCCGATGCTGGTGGCGATGCCGGCGAACACCACCTGCGTCACGCCGCGGCGGCGCAGCTCCAGGTCGAGGTTGGTGCCGTGGAAGGCGCCCCACTGCTGCTTGGTGACCAGGATGTCCTCGGGCCGACGGTCGAGTGCGTCGACCAGCTCGGCCCAGTCGGCAGGCGGCGTGCCGCCGCGTGCCGCGGTCTCCGTGCGGCCCGGAGCGCCGCCCGTGACGTTCACCAGGACGACGGGCAGCCCGTGCGCGCGGAAGGCGGCGGCCAGCCGCGCGCCGCGCGCGATGACCTCGTCGGCGGGGTGGACGGTGGGCAGTGCGGCGATGCCCTTCTGCAGGTCGATCAGGACCAGCGCGGACGTGGCATCGAGCGTGGTGGCGGGCATGACGGCTCCTCGTGGGGTGGTGGGGCGGTGTGCGCAACGGTCCGCGACGGTCAGCCGCAGGCCGGGGCCGGTGGCTCCGCGGGGTGCGGGCGACGAGGGCCGGTCAGTCCTGTGTCAGCCGGCGCATCAGCTCGGTCGCCGTGGCCAGGGTGCGGCGTTCCTCGGGGGTCAGCCGCTCGGCGATGGCCACGGTCAGCCAGTCGTGCTTGGCCCGCCGCAGGGCGGCGAGCGTCCCGCGGCCCTCCTCGGTGAGCGAGAAGACGACCTGGCGCCCGTCGGTCGGATGCGGGCTACGGGTGAGAACCCCGCGCTCCTCCAGCGCGGCGAGGGTCACCCGCATCGACTGCGGGCGGACCAGCTCCGCACGGGCCAGCGCCGCGGTGGTGGCCGGCCCCCGGGTGTCGATCCGGGACAGGACCGAGCGCTGGGTGGGCGTGAACTCGCCCTGGGGGGACGCCGCGCGAAGGTGCCGCATCAGCTGCGCCACGGTGGCGCCCAGGTCGGCGGCAAGTCCTTCCGGCTCTCTTTCCGGCATGACGCCAGCCTAGAAGTTCGACAGAGAAACTTGCAAGTTTGGCTGTGGTGTGCGGCGGAGGAAAACTCCCTGTAGCACGACGGTCACCCTCCCGGAAACATCGCTGGTGTCGAATGCGGGCGGGATGGCGGAGTCCGGTCGCAGGGGAGAGGTGCAGGTATGTCGGAGACACAACTCCGCCACCCGGTAGCGGAGTTCGCACATTTCCTGACCGACCTCGTGCACCGGCTCGACCCGACGGCCGGGTGGTACGGGGTCTTCGTGCACCGCGACCCCGAGGGTCTGCGCGCATGCCTGGAGGGGCGCGACGTGCCCCCGTGGGACGTGGTGGAGTCGATGCTGCACGACCTCGCGGGGCTGCTCGGCGACCAGCCCCTGCACGCCGTGGGGCCGAGGGCCCGGCAACTGCACGCACGGGCGGTCGCGGATCACGACGCCGGGCCGGGCGGTCGGCACGCGCTGTGCGAGCGTCTGGAGGTCATGCGGCGCGAACACCAGCAGGCGGCGCTCCGCGCCCGCGAACTCCAGGGCGCGGTGTGGGCGGCGACGGGTGCGCCGGAAGCGGAGCGGCTGGCCGAGGAGCTGGCCTGGGCCGAGGACGACTACACCCGCGCGGGCGTGCGCGTGCGTGAGCTGGGTGCCCGGCTGGAGGCGCTCGGCGGAGCCGAGGCGGCGGCGATGGCCGGCGCGGCCGTAGCGGCGGAGCCCCCGGCGCCACCGCGGACGGCGGGGCAGGTCGCGGCCGCGGAACCCGTGGTGGAGGCTGTCGCGGGCGCCGTCGTGGAGGCCGTACCGCAGCAGGCGCCGGAGCGGGGCGCGCGGACCAAGGCGAAGGCGAAGGGGAAGAAGCCCAAGAGCAAGGGTGCCGGACGGCCTCGTGGCGCGCGCTTCGCGGGGCTGGAGCCGGCGGAGGAGGGCGTTGGGGCCGAGGACTCCGCGCCGCTGCTCCCGGAGATCGGACCATCCGCCACGCCGGCCACGGCGCCGGACGGTCGGCCGCCCACGGAGGACGACCGGCAGGGCCTGCCCGCTGCGGGCCTGTCCCCGCGCGGAGCCCGGTTCGCCGGCGCGTACGACGAAGTCCCACCGGCCGAGGACGCCGCTCCCATCGCCGTCGATGCCGGGGCGCACCGGGCCGCCGCCGACGCCGTGGCGCGGCTCGCGCAGCTGCGCGCGGCCGGCGACGGCGGTCTCGCGCACGCCGAACTCTGCGCCGCGGCCAACCGCCCGGCACCCGAACTCCCCCTCCTCATCGGCGCGTTGGATCAGGCCGGGCTCGGCTCCGACGTGCCCACCCTGCTCTGGGAAGTGGCCTGCCTGCCGCCCGACGGGCTCGCCGCCGCCGCCGACGCGCTGGCCGGCGCGGGCCGCACGCAGGACAGCGCGACACTGCTCCGGCAAGGCGTGGCCCGCCCCGTCGTCGAGGTGGGCCGGGTCGCGCTGGAACTGCTGGAGCGGGGCCGCACGGCACAGGCCCGCGAACTGCTCGCCGCCCTCGTCCGGGCCCGTACGCCCGAGGAGTCCGCCGCCCTGGCCGCGCTCGCCCCCGACACGCTGGGTCCCCTGCTCCTGGACGCGGCCACCGATGTCTCCCCGCACCGGCACAGCGATATCGCGCACGCGCTGCGCGCCGCGGGCCACGACGCCACCGTCTGACCGCGCCACCGCGGACGCGCCGCAGCGAGAGATGGTCTTGCCACCGTGCGTGACGGGGCTTACGGTCACCTCCACACGCGTAGACCCGCGTGGCCTGCAGGCTGACGCACCGACAAAGGAGCAGCTCATGGCCGATGTTGTGCGTGCCGCACTGGTCCAGGCGACCTGGACCGGCGACACCGAATCGATGATCGCGAAGCACGAGGAGTACGCCCGGGCGGCGGCCGCGCAGGGCGCGAAGGTGATCGGCTTCCAAGAGGTCTTCAACGCTCCGTACTTCTGCCAGGTACAGGATCCGGAGCACTACCGCTGGGCCGAGCCGGTGCCGGACGGGCCGACCGTACGCAGGATGCAGGACCTCGCCCGGGAGACCGGCATGGTGATCGTGGTCCCGGTCTTCGAGGTCGAGCAATCCGGTTTCTACTACAACACCGCGGCTGTCATCGACGCCGACGGCTCCTTCCTCGGGGCGTACCGCAAACACCACATCCCGCAGGTCAAGGGCTTCTGGGAGAAGTTCTACTTCAAGCCGGGGAACGCCGGCTGGCCGGTCTTCGACACCGCCGTCGGCAAGGTCGGCGTCTACATCTGCTACGACCGCCATTTCCCGGAAGGCTGGCGGCAGTTGGGCCTCAACGGCGCCCAGCTCGTCTACAACCCCTCCGCCACCTCCCGCGGCCTGTCCGCCTATCTGTGGCAGCTGGAGCAGCCCGCCGCCGCGGTCGCCAACGAATACTTCATCGCGGCGATCAACCGGGTCGGTGTGGAGGAGTACGGCGACAACGACTTCTACGGGACCAGCTACTTCGTCGACCCGCGTGGCCAGTTCGTCGGCGAGGTGGCCAGCGACTCCAAGGAGGAGCTGATCGTCCGCGACCTCGACTTCGCGCTGATCGACGAGGTGCGCCAACAATGGGCGTTCTACCGCGATCGCCGCCCCGACGCGTACGAGGGGCTGGTGCAGCCGTGACGCACGACTCCCCGAGCCTGCACAGCCGGCACCGCGCCGTGCTGCCCTCCTGGCTCAGCCTCTACTACGAGCGGCCCCTGGAGATCACCCACGGCGAGGGCCGCTACGTCTGGGACGCCGAGGGCAACCGCTACCTCGACTTCTTCGGCGGCATCCTCACCACCATGACGGCGCACGGACTGCCCGAGGTGGCCAAGGCGGTCAGCGAACAGGCCGGCCGCATCATCCACACCTCGACGCTCTACCTCTCGCGCCCCATGGTGGATCTGGCGGAGCGGATCGTCGCGCTCTCCGGCATCCCCGACGCCCGCGTCTTCTTCACCACCTCCGGCACGGAGGCCAACGACGCGGCACTGCTGCTGGCCACCACGCACCGCCGTTCCAACCAGATCCTGGCGATGCGCAACAGCTACCACGGCAGGTCGTTCTCCTCCATCGGCGTCACCGGCAACGCCAGTTGGTCCCCGACCAGCCTCTCGCCGCTGCAGACGCTCTACGTCCACGGCGGGGTGCGCAGCCGTGGCCCGTACGCGCACCTGGGCGACGGCGAGTACATCGCGGCCTGCGTCGCGGACCTGGAGGACATGCTCCAGCAGACCGCGGGCGGCGTGGCCGCGCTGATCGCCGAACCGATCCAGGGGGTCGGCGGGTTCACCGCGCCGCCGGACGGCCTCTACGCGGCGTTCCGCGAGGTCCTCGCCCGGCACGGCATCCTCTGGATCAGCGACGAGGTGCAGACCGGCTGGGGCCGCACCGGCGAGCACTTCTGGGGCTGGCAGGCGCACGCCGAGAACGGCCCGCCCGACCTGCTGACCTTCGCCAAGGGCATCGGCAACGGCATGTCCATCGGCGGTGTGGTGGCCCGCGCCGAGGTGATGGACGCGCTCAGCGCGAACTCCATCTCGACGTTCGGCGGCAGCCCGGTCACCATGGCCGCCGGTCTCGCCAACCTCAACTACCTCCTGGAACACGACCTGCAGGGCAACGCCCGGCGCGTCGGCGGCCTGCTCATCGAAAGGCTGCGGGCCATCACGGCCCGGCTCGATGTCGTACGGGAGGTGCGCGGCCGCGGTTTGATGATCGGCATCGAGCTGGTCCGGCCGGGCACCGACGAGCGCTCGCCCGAGGCGGCGAGCCTGGTGCTTGAGGCCGCCAGGGAACGCGGCCTGCTCATCGGCAAGGGCGGTCAGGGCGGCGCGTCGCTGCGGATCGCGCCCCCGATGTCGCTGACCGTCGCCGAGGCGGAGGAGGGCGCGGACCTGCTGGCCGAGGCGTTGCAGGAGGCGCAGGTGAAGACGGCCGCGTCGTAGCGGCGCGGGCGTGACCGCGGCCGGGGCGAGGGCGTCGCGCCGGCCGCGGGAGCGACGTGCGGCGTGTGCGGGGAGGGTGGGCGCGGGCGCGGCGGGCGGAACAGGCGCCACGACCGCCACGACCGTCGACGAACGGCCCCGCGGATCCGCCGGCGGCCTTACGCCGGTGTGCCCGCTTCCCGCACCGTGTCCGCCACCAGGGTGAAGAACCGGGTGTGGGCGCGCCGGCTGCACGGGGCCTCGGGGTTCCACGGCAGCACCCGGGCCCTGGCCTCGATCGCCCGCCAGTGGGCGTCGGTCCGCAGCCGCTCGGGGCGGGCGGCGTTGACCCGGACGTCCATCAGCACGATGTCGGGATCCATCGCCGCGGCCTCCGCCCAGCCGACCGTGGACCAGTTCGCGCCCGATCCGGCGGCCGGTTCCAGCAGGCCGACGCCTTGCTCGGTCAGCGCCCGCAGATCCGGCCAGGCCCCGGGCCTGGCCAGGTGCACCCGGTCCGGGCCGGCGGGTGACAGTGCCACCACCCGGGGCCGCACCGGGCCGCCGCATACCTGCCGCAGGCCGTCCTCCGCCGCATCCAACTCCCGTGCCACCGACATCGGTTCGCCCTGCCCCAGAGATCCGGCGAGTGCGGCGAACCGCTCGCGCACCTCCGCGAGTCCGCGCCCCGGGCCCACCGCGACGCAGGCCACCGGGACATGCGCCTCCAGCTCCAGCGCGGTCTTCTGCTCCAGCCCGTAGACCTGTTCGCCGTCGTAGGTGACGGCCACCACGAGGTCGGGCTCCGTCTCCAGCAGCGTGTCCGGGTGCAGCGCGCCACCGGATCCGAGGTAGGCGATCTCCGCCAGCGGCAGCTCTCCGCCCTTGGCGGCGTCGGGGGCGGCGCCGTCGTGCTGGGACCCGAACAGCCCCACGGGGCGGATGCCGTGGTCCCACAGCGTCGCCCCCGCCTGTATGTACGCAACGATCCGTAACGGTCGCTCCCCGGCCACCGCCAGGCGCCCGCGGTCGTCGGAGAACTCCCACGGTGTGCTCTGCTCCATGACGTGTCGCCTTTCTGACGTCCTGTGGTCCGCGTCCCGAAGACCTCCCGGCGCCGTCGGCCGGCTCGGTCCGTGCTGCCGGCGCCGGGCCCCGTAGCGCGGCAGTGGGCCCGGTGGTGCGGCGCCACTCGCGCCCGCCGGTGCCGTCCGTCGATCCCCGCTCCCGTCGAGGGCTCGGCCGGCTTCGGCGATTACCTGCCCAGTGCGACGCCCCCGCACCCCTCCGCGGACGGCCCGGGGGCGCCCGGCCGGGCCGCCCCGCCCCGCACGCGGTTCAACCGTCCAGCCGATCATCCGGGCAACACGAACGTCTCCGCTGATTAGCGGTCACGGTATTGCCACCGTGGGTGACATGCTTCTACGGTCTCCTTCTCGACCGGAATCTACGGGTGTAGACCGGTCGTGGCGCGGCGTCAGCGGAGCAGGCATGCCGAGGGGATGGTGCGCGTCGAGCTTCGCCTCCCGGTGCCGCCGATGTTGTTCGTGTGGAAGGGAGCAGGGATTGTGAGCCGTACGGTCATCAGCGGTGGTCTGGTCATCACCGCCGCCGACGAAATCCACGCCGACGTCCTGGTGGAGGACGGCCGGATCGCCGCCCTCGCGGCCGAGGGCGGTCCGGCCGCCGAGAGCTGGCGGGAGTCCGCGGACCGCCACATCGACGCCACCGGCAAGTACGTCATCCCGGGCGGCGTCGACGCGCACACCCATCTGGACTTCCCGTTCGGCGGGACGTTCTCGTCCGACAACTTCGAGAGCGGCACCCGGGCCGCGGCGTGGGGCGGTACGACCACCCTCGTCGACTTCGCCGTCCAGTCCCGGGGCCAGGCGCTGCGCGCGGGCCTTGACCTCTGGCACGCCAAGTCCGACTCCCAGTGCGCCATCGACTACGGCTTCCACATGATCCTCTCCGACGTGAACGAGCACTCGCTCAAGGAGATGGACCTGCTCGTCGCCGAGGGCGTCACGTCCTTCAAGCTGTTCACCGCCTACCCCGGCGTCTTCTACAGCGACGACGGTCAGATTCTGCGTGCGATGCAACGCGCCGCGGACAACGGTGGGTTGGTGATGATGCACGCCGAGAACGGCATCGCCATCGACGTACTCGTCGAGCAGGCGCTGGCCGAGGGCAGGACCGACCCGCGCTATCACGGCGAGGTCCGGCGCGTCCTGCTCGAAGCCGAGGCCACCCATCGCACGATCCAGCTGGCGCGGGTCGCCGGCGCGCCGCTCTACGTCGTGCACGTCTCCGCCGAGGAAGCCGTCGCGGAGATCGCCCAGGCCCGGGACAAGGGGCTGAACGTCTTCGGCGAGACCTGCCCGCAGTATCTGTTCCTGTCCACGGACAATCTCGCCGAGCCGGATTTCGAGGGCGCCAAGTACGTGTGCAGCACGCCGTTGCGCCCCCGGGAGCACCAGGCGGCGCTGTGGCAGGGGCTGCGGACGAACGACCTCCAGGTCGTCTCCACCGACCACTGCCCCTTCTGCTTCCAGGGGCAGAAGGAACTCGGCCGCGGCGACTTCTCCAAGATCCCCAACGGCATGCCCGGTGTGGAGCACCGCATGGACCTCCTCCACCAGGGCGTCGTGGAGGGACGGATCAGCCGCCGCCGCTGGATCGAGATCGCCTGCGCCACCCCGGCCCGGATGTTCGGCCTCTACCCGAAGAAGGGCACCATCGCCCCCGGCACCGACGCCGACATCGTCATCTACGACCCCGCGGCCGAACAGACCCTCTCCGTCGAGACCCACCACATGAACGTCGACTACTCGGCCTACGAGGGCAAGCAGCTCACCGGACAGGTCGAGACGGTCCTCTCGCGCGGTGAACTCGTCATCGACCGCCGGGAGTTCGCCGGGCGCGCGGGGCACGGCCAGTACATCCCGCGCGGCACCTGCCAGTACCTCATCTAAGGAGCGCCGCCGTGGACTTCGGAGTTGTCCTGCAGGCCGACCCGCCCGCATCCGCTGTCGTCTCCCTGATGCGCCGCGCCGAGCGCAACGGCTTCCGTTACGGCTGGACCTTCGACTCGGTGGTGCTGTGGCAGGAGCCGTTCGTCATCTACAGCCGCATCCTGGAACACACCGAGCGTCTGATCGTCGGCCCCATGGTCACCAACCCCTCCACCCGTGCCCCGGAGGTCACGGCCTCGACCTTCGCCACGCTCAACGAGATGTACGGCAACCGCACCGTCTGCGGCATCGGGCGTGGCGACTCCGCGATGCGAGTGGCCGGCCGGCCGCCGAACACCCTCGCCCGGCTGGGCGAGGCGATCGGCGTCATCCGCGATCTGGCCGAGGGCCGGGAGGCGGAGGTGGGCGGGCACCGGATCCGGATCCCCTGGATCAAGGACGGCAAACTCCCGGTCTGGATGGGCGCCTACGGCCCCAAGGCCCTGGCCATGACCGGCGAGCTGGCGGACGGCTTCATCCTCCAGCTCGCCGACCCCTTCCTCACCGAATGGATGATCAAAGCGGTCCGCAAGGCCGCGGTGGACGCCGGACGCGACCCGGCCGACGTCACGATCTGCGTGGCCGCGCCCGCCTACGTCGGCGACGACCTCGCGCACGCCCGCGAGCAGTGCCGCTGGTTCGGCGGGATGGTCGGCAACCACGTCGCCGATCTCGTCAGCCGCTACGGCGAGCACTCCGGCATGGTGCCCGACGAACTGACCGACTACATCAAGGCCCGCGCGGGCTACGACTACTCCCACCACGGCAGGGCGGGCAACCCGGACACCGCATTCGTCCCGGACGCGATCATCGACCGCTTCTGTCTGCTGGGGCCGCCCGAGGCGCACATCGACAAGCTGCGACAGCTCAAGGAACTGGGCGTGGACCAGTTCGCGGTCTACGCCATGCACGACGCCAAGGAATCCACCCTCGACGCCTACGGAGAGCGGATCATTCCCGCACTCGCCGACTGAACAGGCGCTGGTACGGGGGGAGTTACGGCCCCGCGTCGCGGCGACCGGGGGAACCCGGGGCACCGCGCGCCGGCCGCCGCGCCCCGGCGGCCGGCGACCCGTGTCCGGACGAAAGGTCTCCGCATGACCGCCACCTCGCCACCCGTGCCGCCGGACGTTCCCGAGCCGCCCGCGGACCGCCGTACCGCCGACGGGCGCGTGGAGCCGGCCCCCGGCGCGATCGAGTCGCACGGCCGGTACGTCAACGCCGACCTGCGTCCGGTCCCCCTGGCCGAACGCCGCTGGACCACCTACAACTTCGCCGCGCTCTGGGTCGGCATGGCCCACAACATCCCGTCCTGGACGCTCGCCTCCGGCCTCGTCGCACTCGGCATGGACTGGAAACAGGCCGTGTTCACCATCGCGCTGGCCAATGTCGTCGTCCTCGGGCCGATGCTGCTCACCGGCCACGCCGGGCCGAAGTACGGCATACCCTTCCCCGTTCTGGCCCGCGCCTCCTTCGGACTGCGCGGCGCCAACCTCCCGGCACTGATCCGGGCGGCGGTCGCCTGCTGCTGGTTCGGCATCCAGACGTGGATCGGCGGCCAGGGCATCTACATCCTGCTCGGCAAGATAACCGGCGGAAGCTGGGCCGACGCGGCGGTCATCGGTGGTTATCCGTGGACGCTGTGGCTCTGCTTCCTCGCCTTCTGGGCCCTCGAACTCGCCATCATCCACCGGGGGATGGAGACACTCCGGCGCTTCGAGAACTGGGCGGCGCCCTTCGTCCTCATCGGCGCCGTGGTGCTGCTGATCTGGATGGCCGGCAAGGCCGGCGGCCTCGGCCCGCTCCTCGACCAGCCCGGCACCCTCGGCTGGGACGCCGACTTCTGGCCGGTCTTCTTCCCCTCCCTGATGGGCATGATCGGCTTCTGGGCCACGCTCTCCCTCAACATCCCGGACTTCACCCGCTTCGGCGCCGGGCAGCGGGCCCAGATCTGGGGCCAGACGCTCGGCCTGCCCACCACCATGACCGCGTTCGCGCTGCTGTCGGTCTTCGTCACCTCCGGCTCGCAGGCCGTCTACGCCGCCCCGATCTGGGACCCGGTCGCCCTGGCCGGCAAGACGGACAACGTCTTCGGCCTGGTCTTCGCGCTGGTGACCGTCCTCATCGCGACCATCTCGGTGAACATCGCGGCCAACGTCGTCTCACCCGCCTACGACCTCGCCCATCTCGCCCCCCGGTTCCTCACCTTCCGCCGGGGCGCCCTGATCACGGGCGTCGTCGGCGTCCTCATCCTCCCGTGGAAGCTCACCGCCACCCCCGAGCTGTACATCTTCCTGTGGCTCGGCGTGGTCGGCGGTCTGCTCGGCGCCGTCGCCGGCATCCTCATCGCCGACTACTGGATCGTCCGCCGCACCCTGCTCGACCTCGCGGACCTCTACCGGCCCGACGGCCGCTACTGGTACGCGCGCGGCTGGAACTGGCGGGCGGTGGCCGCCTTCGGCACCGGCGGCCTGCTCGCCGTCGGAGGCTCCTACTCCCAGCCGGGAAAGGGGCCCTTCCCCGCCGACGGCCTCATTCCCGCCCTCAAGCCGCTCGCCGACTATGGCTGGGCCGTGGGGCTGACCACCTCGCTGCTCCTCTACACGCTGCTGATGCTGCCCACGGCGCGCGCCCACCGCAGGGCGGCCGCGGAGGCCGCCGCGCCGCACTGAGCACGCCCGGCGCGCACGCGGGAGCAGCCGGGCTCCGGCCGGGCACGCCGCGTCAGGCGAGGTCCGCGAGCAGTCCCGGCAGTGCGCTGCCGATCGGCTCGCGGATCACCTCGTCGGCGAGTTCGTCGTACGGCGTCGGCTCGGCGTTGATGATGACGAGCCGGGCGCCGTGCTCGGCCGCCACCCCGGCGAGGGAGGCCGCGGGCTGCACCTGGAGCGTCGTGCCGACCGCCAGGAAGACCTCGGCAGCCTTCGCCACGCCCAGCGCCGTGCCCAGCACCTGCGGGTCGAGCCGCTCACCGAACATCACCGTCGCCGACTTCAGGATGCCGCCGCACACCAGGCACGCGGGGTCGGGATCGCCCGCCGCCACCCGAGCCAGCGCCTCCTCCATCGAGGACCGGGCATGGCAGCGGGTGCAGGTCACGGCGCGGATGGTGCCGTGCAGCTCCAGGACCTTGCGCGGGGGCACTCCGGCGAGCTGGTGCAGCCCGTCGACGTTCTGGGTGATGACGCGCACCGGCGTACCGGACCGCTCCAACCGGGCTACGGCCTCATGGGCGGCGTTCGGCCGCGCCCGGAACGCCGGGCTGTCCTGCCGCATCCGCCAGGAGCGGCGGCGGATCTCCGGATCGGCCATGTACGAGTCGTAGGTGACGAGCTTCTCCGCCTCCGGGTCGCGCCGCCACACCCCGTTCGGGCCGCGGTAGTCGGGGATCCCGGAGTCGGTGGAGATACCCGCTCCGCTCATGATCGCCACCAGCGGGCGGTGGGACGGCTGCGGGGGCGACGGCTGGTCGGGAGTCGGGTCGGTGCCGGTCATGCCGCGAGCGTACGCAGCCGGTGGGGCTGTCGTCCTGTCGCTTTTCCTCACTGCTCGGTGCCGGCATCGGCGACTCGTAGCGGTGCATACGATCCGGCCGGCCGGGGAGACCCTCCCCACGAGCACCACCGCCCACAGTGACTGCCGGATTCGCAGTGACTGTCCGCCCCGCCCCGCCCGCACGGAACGACCCGCCCGCACCGAACGAGGAGCCCCGTGTTCACCACTCGCCCCACCCTCCAAGGCACCTTCGGGATGGCCTCCACCACGCACTGGCTGGCGTCGCAGTCCGCGATGGCCATCCTGGAGGACGGCGGCAACGCCTACGACGCGGCGGTCGCGGCGGGTTTCGTGCTGCACGTGGTGGAGCCGCACCTGAACGGGCCGGCGGGCGAGGTACCGATCATCCTGGCGCCCGCGGACGGACCGGTGCGGGTGCTGTGCGGCCAGGGCCCGGCCCCGGCCGGGGCGAGCGTGGCGCACTACACGGCGCTCGGCCTGGACCTCGTCCCCGGCACCGGGCCGCTCGCCGCCGCCGTGCCCGGCGCCTTCGACGCCTGGATGCTGCTGCTGCGCGACCACGGCACCAAGACCCTCGCCGAGGTGCTGCGGTACGCGATCGGCTACGCCGAGCACGGACACCCCGCCGTCGAACGCATCGGTGAGACCGTCGAGACGGTCCGCGAGCTCTTCGAGACCGAGTGGACCACCTCCGCGGAGATCTACCTCCCGGGCGGCAGGTCCGTCGCCCCCGGCGGCCTGCTGAGGAACCGGCCGATGGCCGCTACCTGGCGCCGGCTGATCGCCGAGGCCGAGGCGGCGTCGGCCGGCCGTGGGGCGCAGATCGACGCCGCCCGCCGGGTATGGCGTGAGGGCTTCATCGGCGAGGCCCTCGCCGACTTCGCCGCCCGGCCGGCCAAGGACACCTCGGGGGAACGCCACGCGGGCACCCTCTCCGGCGACGACCTGGCCGCCTTCTCCGCCACCTACGAGGAGCCCGTCACCCAGGACTGGAACGGCTGGACCGTGGCCAAGGCCGGCGGCTGGTCCCAGGGCCCGGCCTTCCTCCAGCAACTCGCCCTGCTGCCTGATGAGTTGCCCGCCTACGGCACCCCCGAGTACGTCCATCTCCTCATCGAGGGCACCAAGCTCGCGATGGCCGACCGCGAGGCCTGGTACGGCGATGCCGACGAGGTGCCGCTGGACACGCTGCTCAGTGCCGACTACAACGCCGCCCGCCGGGCCCTGATCGGCGAGCGCGCCTCGTACGCGCTGCGGCCCGGCAGCCCCGACGGCCGTACCCCGCGGCTGAGCAAGCACGCGCTGGCGGTCGCGGCGGGCGAGGGCGCGTGCGACGCGACGGGAGTCTCCGGCAGCGGTGCGGGGGAGCCGACGGTCGCCCGCGGCGTGCCCTCCGAGGTCGCCCCCGAGATCGACCGGAACGGCGCCACGCGGGGTGACACCTGCCACATCGACATCGTGGACCGCTGGGGCAACCTCGTCTCCGCGACGCCCTCCGGCGGCTGGCTCCAGTCCAACCCGGTGATTCCGGCCCTCGGCTTCCCGCTCGGCACCCGGTTGCAGATGGCCTGGCTGGAGGACGGGCTGCCGAACTCCCTCACCCCTGGGCGCCGCCCCCGCACCACCCTCACCCCCTCCCTCGCACTGCGTGACGGGATCCCGGTCATGGCCTTCGGTACGCCCGGCGGCGACCAGCAGGACCAGTGGCAGGTGCACTTCCTCCTCGCCGCCGTACTCCGCCCGGCGGTCCGCGGTGGCCTCGACCTGCAGGGCGCCATCGACGCCCCGAACTGGCACAACGACTCCTTCCCCGGTTCCTTCTTCCCCCGCGCCATGCGGCCAGGCAGCGTCACCGTGGAGTCCCGGATCGGCACGCCGGTCATCGAGGAGCTGCGCCGGCGTGGTCACCACGTCACGGTCGGTGACGCCTGGTCGGAAGGGCGGCTGTGCGCCGTGCTGAGGGACCCGGAGACGGGCGTGCTCTCCGCGGCGGCGAATCCGCGGGGGATGCAGGGGTACGCGGTGGGGCGCTGAACCGGCGGAGGAGCGGAGAGGCGGAGAGGGGGCCGCTCCGGGGCGGGGCGGCGGGGCGGCTCCCCGCCGCCCCGCCCGGCGGCCCCGGGAGCCGGGCGGCGCGGGGCCGTGCCTCTCGCGGCATCGGGAGTTCACCTGCCGTCCAGCCCTCGTGTCAGTGGGGCGTGGTTCGATGGATACATGATCGATGCACTTCGTACCCAACCCTCGGGAGATACCGCGAATACCACCGATGTGGCCGCCGTCACCCCGACCGCCACCACTCCCGCCGTTCCCCGGTCCGCCGCCCCCGACCTGTCGGCGCTCGATTTCGCCGCCGTGGAGACCGCGATCCGCCGGGCCGCGGCCGACGAGATCATGCCGCGTTTCCGGCGGCTCGCCGCCGACGACATCATCGAGAAGAACGGCCCGCACGACCTCGTCACGAGCGCCGACCGGCTGGCGGAGGAGCACCTCACCGCCGCGCTGACCGCCCTGCTCCCCGGTTCCCTCGTCGTCGGCGAGGAGTCGGTGCACGCCGACCCGACCGTTCTGCGGGCGCTGCACGGCGACGCCCCGGTCTGGATCGTCGACCCGGTCGACGGCACCCGCCAGTTCGTCCACGGCGACCCCGGCTTCGCGACGCTTGTCGCGCTCGCCCACCGCGGCGAGGTGCTGGCCTCGTGGACGTACGCCCCCGCACTGGAGTTGATGGCCGTCGCCCGCCTCGGCGCCGGCGCCGAGCTGAACGGCGTCCCGCTGCGCACCGGCAGCGCCGCCTCCGGCGCGGTCCTCGATGTGGCCATCTCCCACTACGACTTCACCGACGACGACCAGAAGCGGGTGCTCGCCGCCCTGGACACCGGCGGCATCGCCCCGCGCCCCTGCGGCTCGGCGGGCCTGGAGTATCTGCACGTCGCCCGCGGCGAGATCGACGCCACCGCGTTCAGCTGGGAGAACTGCTGGGACCACGCCGCCGGGCTGCTCCTGGTGCACGAGGCGGGCGGCGCGAGCGGCACCGTTGCCGGGGAGCCGTTCCGCATCGAGGGCGACAACGCGCTGCCCTTCACCGCGGCGCGGGACGCGGAGACGGCGCGGCGTATCCTCGGACTGCTGGCAGCCGCCAACTGACCCTCGACGGCGAGGGCCGGACGTGAGGGGAGTGGCGCAGGTGCCGAGGATGCTCGATGCCGTGGTGATCGGGGCGGGACCCAACGGTCTGACGGCGGCCGTCGAACTGGCTCGCCGGGGCATGTCCGTCGAAGTCTTCGAGGCCCGCGACACCATCGGCGGCGGAGCCCGCACCGAGGAGCTGACCCTCCCCGGTTTCCGCCACGACCCCTGCTCGGCCGTGCACCCGCTCGGCCTGGGCTCGCCCGCCTTCGCCACCATGCCGCTGGAGCGGTTCGGCCTGGAGTGGCTCCAGCCCGACCTCCCGATGGCCCATCCCTTCCCGGACGGCACGGCCGCCATACTGAGCCGCTCCGTGGGCGAGACCGCGATGTCCTTCGGCCCGCGCGACGCCGGGACGTACCGCAGGCTCGTCGCGCCGTTCATCGGCAAGTGGGACGCCATGGCGCGCGACTTCCTCCGCACCCAGTGGCTCGGCCTCCCCGGCGACCCGCTGACCTACGCCCGCTTCGGGCTCTCCGCGATCCAGCCGGTCACCCTCCTCAACCGCCGCTTCCATGACGAGAAGGCGCGCGCGCTCCTGGCCGGCCTCGCGGCGCACTCCATGGCGTCGCTCGGCGGCCTCGGTACCTCCGGCATCGCCCTGATGTTCGCGCTCGCCGCGCACTCCCACGGCTGGCCGATTCCGCGCGGCGGATCCCAGGCCATCTCCGACGCCCTCGCCGGCCTGCTGCGCGCCCACGGCGGAGCGGTGCACACCGACTTCGAGGTCAAGCGTCTCGACGATCTGCCGCCGGCCCGCGCCTATGTCTTCGACACCTCACCGACCGCCCTCGCCAGGATCGCCGGCCTGGGCAACGCCTACCGCGACGTGCGGTACGGCCCCAGCGTCTTCAAGGTCGACTACGCGCTGTCGGGCCCCGTGCCGTGGGCGGCGAAGGAGGCCCACCGGGCCGGCACCGTCCACATCGGCCCCACCAGCGGGGAGATCGGCGCCGCGCTGGACGCCGCAGCCCAGGGCCGGGACCCGTCCGTGCCGTTCCTGATCACCGCCCAGCCCAGCCTGATCGACGCCACCCGCGCCCCCGAGGGCAAGCACACCTTCTGGGCGTACGGGCATGTGCCCAACGGCTGGGAAGGCGACGCCACGGCCGTGGTCGAGCGGCAGATC
Source organism: Streptomyces sp. NPDC017993 (assembly GCF_044328065.1). Classification (NCBI taxonomy): domain Bacteria; kingdom Bacillati; phylum Actinomycetota; class Actinomycetes; order Kitasatosporales; family Streptomycetaceae; genus Streptomyces; species Streptomyces sp. NPDC017993. The sequence goes on along the minus strand of NZ_JBIRGO010000004.1, from coordinate 433,163 downwards.
GAGCGCTTCGCCCCCGGCTTCCGCGACCTCGTCCTGGCCCGCGCGGTCGCCGGGCCGCCCCAACTCGCCTCCCGCAACGCCAATTACGTCGGCGGCGACACCGCCACCGGCTCCGCGGCCGGCCTGCGCCTGCTCGTTCGGCCCAAGCTGACCCGGGTCCCCTACGAGACCGCCCACCCCGCCGTGTTCCTCTGCTCCCAGGCCGCCCCGCCCGGCCCCGGTGTCCACGGCATGTCAGGGCACCACGCCGCCAAGGCGGTGTGGCGCCGCCTGCGCGCGACAAACCGGTAGGGAGAGCGCCCCCGGGGCGTCGGCCCGGCCCACTCGTCGCCGCTTCAGGGCACTCGCCCGCTACCGGCCAACGCGCGGCGGCCGACCGCCCTGAGGCGCGCCGGACATTGCCTAGGATCGGCACCATGAGCGCCTCCGACTCCGGTCATGACTCCGCCGTCACCCTCACCCTTGTCCAGGGCGACATCACCGAACAGACCGTGGACGCCGTGGTCAACGCCGCCAACTCCTCCCTCCTGGGCGGCGGGGGAGTGGACGGCGCGATCCACCGCCACGGCGGCCCCGAGATCCTCGCCGCCTGCCGTGCCCTGCGCGCCTCCCATTACGGCCGTGGCCTGGCCACCGGCGCGGCCGTCGCCACCACCGCGGGCCGGCTCCCGGCCCGCTGGGTGATCCACACCGTCGGCCCGGTGTACGCGGAGTCCGAGGACCGCAGCGACCTGCTGGCCTCCTGCTACCGCGAGTCCCTACGGGTCGCCGACAAGCTGAGCGCCCGCACCGTCGCCTTCCCCGCCATCTCCGCCGGCATCTACGGCTGGCCTCTGGAGGACGCCGCCCGGATCGCGGTGGAAACGGTGCGGGACACCAACACGGCGGTGGAAGAGGTGCGCTTCGTCCTCTTCGACGAGCGTGCGTATGCGGCCTTCACCGCGCAGGTGCACTGACGCCAGGCGCTGCCCCGCGCCGGCCCGGTCCGCGGCGGGCCGGATCCAAGGGAGGGCGCCCGGCGCGGTTCCGTGGCCCGAGGGGTGGGCAGAGGTGACGCAGAAGATCCGCAACGGGCCGACGATCCGCAACGGCAGGAGAGCGACATGTCCGAACAGCACTGGAGCGCGGAAACCAGCGAGTTGCTCGACGACGCGAAGGAACTGGCGGCCAAGATCACGGACCCCGGTGCGAAGGCGGCGGCGTTGACGCAGATCGCCCAGGCGCTCCACCAGCGGGAGGTCCTGCGCGAGCTGACGGGTATTCGAGCCCAGCTGGAGACCATCAGCAGCAACCTGGGGGACCGCGCGGGCCGGTGACGGGGCGTAGGTAAAGCCCCCGCCCCGCCCCGCCCCGCCCCGCTCCGCATCCGTCAGCCGGCCGCCCGCAGCGCGTAGGCGCGGACGTCCGCGTCCGGGTCGGACGCCATCCCCGCGAGAGCCTCGCGGACGCCCGCCCGGCCGGCGTGGGCCGCCAGCGCGCGTACGGCCGCCTTGCGTACGTCGGCGTGCCGGTCGTCCAGGGCCGACAGCAGTGCGGGGACGGCCGGTCCGGCGGCGGCCGACAGGGCGGTGGCCGCACCCGTGCGGACCTGCCAGGCCGTATCGCCGATCGCGGTGACCGCCGCCGCGTCGAAGGGCGGCGGGCAGCCGGTGGTCGCCAGTGCGGTGAGGGCCGCCGCCCGTACGAGGATGTCGCTGTCGTTCACCAGGTCCTTCAGCCCCTCCGGCCCGCCCACGGTGCCCAGGCCGTGGGCCACGGCCACCCGTACCTCGCGTGCGGGGTCCGTGGCGGCGCGGGCCAGGGCGTCGGCCGCGTCGACGGAGACCAGGGCGCGCACGGCCTGGACGCGCACCTCCACGGCGGGGTCGTCGAGCGCGGCCGTGAAGAGGGCCGCGTCGCCGAGGCGCAGGGCGCGCAGCACTTCCAGGGCCGCCGAGCTGACGCGCGGGTCGTCCCGGCGGAGCGCGGCGGCGAGCGGTTCGCGCAGTGCGGGCTCCGCCGGCAGCACCTCCACGAGTTCCCGCAGTGACGCGGCGGCGGTGGCGCGGACAGCCGGGTCGGCGTCGGCGAGCAGTGCGGCGAGCGCCGGTCCTGTGCCGTCCGGGAGGCTCTCGGTGAGTGTGTCGACGGCGGCGCGGCGGACCGCAGGGTCGGCGTCGTCGAGGTAGGTGCGCAGCGCCGCGAGACCGGGCTGCTCCTCGGTGAGGGCGAGCAGCTCCAGGATGCGAGGAGAGCGGCCGGGGACGTTCGCGGCCCCGCTGTCCCGGCCTGCGCCGATCGAGAGGTCCGCGTCTCCGCCCGGTGCCCCGGTGCCGGAATCGCCCGAGGTCTGCCCACCGGACCCCACTGGGGGGACGTCACGGCGGCCGGCCGTGGCGACCTGTTCGGGGTGGACCTCGCCGATGAAGCGGGCGGCGCCGCCCACCGGTGTGTACTCCTCGACCGGGACGAGGTAGGGATCGACCGGCCGGGCGGTGAACTCCATCGCTCCCGACGCCGACTTGCGCAGGTCCAGGTGGTGCAGCCAGTCGGTGTCGTCGCTTTGCGGGTGGTCGGTGCGCTCGTGGTAGAGGCCCCAGCGGGACTCGGTGCGGGCCAGGGAGGACCGGGCGGCCATCTCGGCGCAGTCGCGGATGAAGCTGACCTCGGCGCACCGCATCAGCTCGTGCGGCGTGCGGGCGCCCATGCCGTCGATGTCGTCCCGCATCCGCTCGAAGTGCTCGACGGCGAGCGAGAGCCGGGCGCCGCTCTTGGGAGGCGCGACGTAGTCGTTGACGAAGCGGCGGAGCTTGTATTCGACCTGCGGCTGCGGCGGGCCTTCGGGGTGGCGCAGCGGACGGTAGATCAGCTCGTGGGCGTCGCGCAGCTGGGTGGCGGGCAACTCGCCTTCGTACGGCGTGCACCGGGCCGCGTCGGCACCCGCCAGGTCACCGAAGACGAAGGCGCCGATCATGTAGTTGTGCGGCACGCAGGCCAGGTCGCCGGCCGCGTACAGGCCGGGCACGGTGGTGCGGGCGTGCTCGTCGACACGCACGCCGGAGGCCGAGTGCCCGCCGCACAGCCCGATCTCGGAGATGTGCATCTCGATGTCGTGGGTGCGGTAGTCGTGCCCCCGCCCGGCGTGGAAGGTGCCGCGGGTGGGGCGTTCGGTGGTGTGCAGGATCCCTTCGAGGGCCGCGACGGACTCCTCCGGGAGGTGGCTGAGCTTGAGGTAGACCGGGCCGCGTTCGGAGGCGACCTCGGCGGCGAACTCGGCCATCATCCGGCCCGACCAGTAGTCGGAGTCGACGAACCGCTCGCCGTGCCGGTTGACCTGGTAGCCGCCGAAGGGGTTGGCGACATAGGCGCAGGCCGGGCCGTTGTAGTCCTTGATCAGCGGGTTGATCTGGAAGCACTCGATACCGGTGAGTTCGGCTCCCGCGTGGTAGGCCATGGCGTAGCCGTCGCCGGCGTTCGTGGGGTTCTCGTAGGTGCCGTAGAGGTATCCGCTGGCGGGCAGGCCGAGCCGTCCGCAGGCGCCGGTCGCGAGGATCACCCCGCCCGCGCGGACGGTGACGAACTGCCCGGTGCGGGTGTTGAACCCCGCCGCGCCCACCGCCCGGCCGCCGGCGGTCAGCACCCGCACCGGCATGACGCGGTTCTCGATGCGGATCCGCTCGCGCATCTCGCGGCGGCGCAGCTGCCGGTAGAGGACCTTCTTGACGTCCTTGCCCTCGGGCATGGGCAGGACGTACGAGCCGGAGCGGTGCACCTGGCGCACCGCGTACTCGCCGTGCTCGTCCTTCTCGAACTTCACGCCGTACGACTCCAGTCGCTGGACCATCGCGAAGCCGCGGGTCGCGGTCTGGCGGACGGTGGACTGGTCGACGATGCCGTCGTTGGCGCGGGTGATCTCCGCGACGTAGTCGTCGGGCTCGGCGCGGCCGGGGATGACCGCGTTGTTGACGCCGTCCATGCCCATGGCCAGCGCGCCGGAGTGGCGGACGTGCGCCTTCTCCAACAGCAGGACGGACGCGCCGTGTTCGGCGGCGGTGAGGGCCGCCATGGTGCCGGCGGTGCCGCCGCCGATGACGAGGACGTCACAGGACAGTTCCTCGGCGCTTTCGAGGGCGGGGATCTCCATGGCGGTGCCTTTCAGTTGCCGTGTCACGCCGGTCGGGGGAGTGACGAGCCGGCCCGTTGACGGGCGCGGGAGCCGGGTGGCGGGGGTGGTGAGCCGGTGACGTGGCCGGTCGGGGCCCGTGCCGACGGGAGTGCCGGTGCGGGCGCGTGTGGGGCGCCGGTCGGGGGCGTCGTTCAGTCGGTCGTGCGCTCGCCGAGCGATGCGAGGATCTCGCGGCGCAGCGCCACCGTCGCGGCGTCACGGTGCGCGGCGCGCTCCCGTGGCCGGGGGACCGTCCGCACCCGCCCGGTGCCGAGCAGCGCGACCCGGTCGCCGAGGAACAGCGCCTCGTCCACGTCATGGGTGACGAAGACGACGGTGGAGTGCGTGCCTTGCAGCACCGTCACCAGCAACTCCTGCATTCCGGCGCGGGTTTGTGCGTCGAGCGCGCCGAACGGCTCGTCCATGAGGACGGCGCGCGGCTCCCCCGCCAGGGCGCGGGCGAGCTGCGCGCGCTGCCGCTGACCACCGGAGACATGGTGCGGCAGCCGGGCGGCGTGCTCGGTGAGACCGACCCGCGCCAGCCAGTCGTCCGCCCGCGCGCGGCGCTCCGCGCGCGGCACGCCCCGGATGGCCAGCGGCAGGACGACGTTGGCGCGCAGGCTGCGCCAGGGCAGCAGGGCGTCTTCCTGGAAGACCAGCGCCCGGTCGGCGGCGGGCCCGTCGATCGATTCGCCTGCCTGCCCGACCTGCCCGCCGAGGGGCGGCAGCAGACCGGCGAGGGTCCGCAGCAGGGTGGACTTGCCGCAGCCGGACGGTCCGACGACGGTCAGGATCTCGCCGGGGGCGACATCGAGGTCCAGGCTGCGCAGTACGGGACTGCCGGGGCGTCCGAGCACGGCGTCACGGAGCGTCAGCCGCACGCCGCGGCCCGGCGCCTGGGAGGGGACGGATGTGGTGACGTCGGTACTGGTCACGACGGTGCTCGCTCTCCACGGTCAGGGGCGGACCGGCCGGCCCGCCACCGGATGCGGCCGGTGGACGGCTCGGGGCGGCCGGAGGCGGTGCGCGGCAGCCAGCGGGTCACCCGGCGGCCCAGCAGCTCCACCGCCGTGGACGTGAGCCAGCCGAGCAGCCCGATGGTGGCCATGCCGACGAAGACGCCCGGATAGTCGACGATCGTGTAGTCCTGCCAGGTCCGGTAGCCCACGCCGTACTCGCCGGAGATCATCTCGGCGGAGATCACGCAGATCCAGGCGACGCCGATACCCACCGACAGCCCGCCGAGGATGCCGGGCAGCGCCCCCGGGAGCACCACCGACCACAGGACGCGCCACCGTCCGCCGCCCATGGTGCGCACCGCTTCCTCCCAGACCGGCGTCAGTGCCCGTACGGCGTGCCGGGTGGAGACGGTGACCGGGAAGAACGCGGCGGCGAAGGTGATGAAGACGATGCCCTGCTCATTGCCGGGGAACAGCAGGATCGCGACCGGAACCAGCGCGATCGCCGGTATGGGGCGCAGGACTTCGAGCAGCGGGCCGAGCAGATCGGCGGCGAGCGGCGACCTGGCGACGGCGGTGCCGACGGCGATGCCGAGGACCGCCGCGAGGGCGAAGCCGCTGAGGATCCGCGTGAGGCTGTCGGTGAGGTCCTGCCAGTAGGTGGCACGGGCGAGCCGCAGGCCGAACTCGTGGGCGGTCTCGGTGACGGTCGGCAGCTGCGAGAAGCGCAGCCACCCGTTGACACGGAAGTGCGTCAGCAGCTGCCACAGCGCCAGCGCGGTCAGGAGCGAGGCGGCGCGCCGCGCGTGGCGGGCCCAGGTCCGGCGGCCCCCGGTCCTGGCCGGGGCACCGGCCTTCGGTGCCCCGGCCAGGGGTGACACCTGCTCGACGGGTGCGCTCACCTGGCACGCTCCAGCGCGGCGGCATAACGGATGGTGCGGGCGCCCGGATGGTCGTCCACCCAGCCCTGGGCGGTCGCCGCGGTGGCGAAGGGCAGGAGCCGCTCGCCGTCGCGGACCCAGACCGAGCGGTTCGCGTACCAGCGGGTGCCGGTCGTCGCATCGGCCACGTACGCGGCCCGGACCCGGCCGGGGTGCGCGGCGGCGAACCGCAGCAGGGCCGACGGTTCGGCGAAGGAGTGGGTGCGGTCCTCGCCGCGCAGCCACACCTCGTGCGCCGACGGATGGGCGGTGGAGCGCCGCGCCTTGGCGTAGCCGCCGCCGTACGACTGCTTGACGTAGTGGTCGTCGACGAACGCGTCCACATCGACAGGACCGGTCAGCTTCGCCGAGCGGAGCACCGCGACGTCCTTCTTCAGGGCCGCGACGAGGGCCGGCTTGAGCGTGGGATCGAAGGTCGCGATGCCGCCCGCGCCGTTGTAGAGGTAGACCACCTCGGGCGGCAGCCCGGTGGACCTCGCCACCCGCTGGGCGGCGTCGACGGGATGGTCCTTCAGGTAGCGCGTCGCGTCACGCTGCGCCGCCAGGAACGCCTTGACCACGGCCGGCCGCCGGTCGGCGAACGCGTCGCGCACCGTGACGCCGTGGAAGGTGGGCAGGTTCAGCGCGCCACCGTCGTAGAGCGCCTTCGCCTTGCCCTGGAAGGCGAGCAGCCCTGGCCAGGCCACGAACTGCGAGAGGGCGTCCGCGCTGCCCGACTGCAGGGCCGAAGCACCCACCGCCGGCTGCTGGTTGAGTTTGCGGATGCCGCGCTCGGGGTCGATCCCGGCCTGCTGGAGGGCCCGTACGAGGGTGCCGTCGGCGGCCGAACCGACGCTGGTGGAGACCTTCTTGCCGCGCAGATCCGCCAGCGAGCGCAGCCGGGAGCCGGGTGCGGTGACGACGGTGTTGAGCGCGCCGCGCAGGTTGTAGCCGGTGGTGGAGATCAGCCGGGTGGGGGCGTCCAGCTGCTTGCCGCGGGCCGCGTTGAGCAGCAGCGGGAAGTCGCCCATCGAGCCGATGTCGACCTTCCCCGCGACCATCTGAGCGGTGATCGGCGCACCGGTGGCGTAGTCCTGCCACACGACCTTGTACGTCTTGCCGTCGCGGCGGCCCTGGGCGCGCAGCTCGCGCTCGAAGGAGCCGAGCGAGCGCAGCAGGGTGCCGGCGGTGACGGTGTTGATGGTCTTGGACTGGTAGCCGACGGTCACGGTCACCGTGTTGCCGTCCGCGGCGTCCGCGTCGGTGCCGCAGGCGGTGAGCGAGGAAAGCAGGGCCGTGGACAGGGCGGCGGCGAGCGCGGCACGGCGGGCCGGGCGGCCGGCCGGCGCGGACGCGGCCGGCGCGGACGGGGGCGGCAGCATGAGCGGGGAACCTTTCATCGCAACAGATAGGGCATGTTGACCGTGACCGCGCCGGTCGGGCAGCGGGCAGCGCACGGGCCGCAGTACCAGCACTCGTCGACGTGCATGTACGCCTTGTCGCTGGCCGGGTCGATGGCGAGCGAGTCGAGCGGACACATGTCGACACAGAGCGTGCAGCCGTCGATGCACTTGGACTCGTCGATGGTCACGGGCACGTCGGCACGTTGGGGCGCAAGAGGCATGGCGGTCTCCAGAACACGGTGCGAGCAGGCAGGGCAGGGCAGGGGCGGGGCGGGTGTGGCGAAGGGGGATGGGCGGGCGCCGGGAGAGGGCGCGGACAGGTCAAAGAACAGCGAGCTGACCACCGTCGGCGGGTGCGGGCTCCCGTCGGCAGGGCTCGGGCGGGCGATGGCAGGCCCGGATGGTGAGGCGGTCCCCGCGCCGGGGACCCTTCATTCCTTGTGCCCTTGCTCCCTGAGGCGTGTCCGCCCTAGGACCTTGGGGGAGTACGGAGTTCGGGCCGGCGGGGAGGCCGGCCAGGTGACTGATGCGTGCCCGCATCAGAACAGCCGCACCGCGCGGGGCTTCCCGTACAGCCGGCCCGGGCGCGGTCGGCGCGGAGCCCGCCGCGGCGGGTGGCCGCGACCGGACTCGTGTGCTGGCGGATACGTTCGGCTGGCATGCGGTGGACCATACCGACGCGACGGCGCACATGGTGTTGCTGAAGTGTTGCGCCACCTGACGCTCCCTAGGCACCCCTTTGACCTGCTGTTTTGTCGCGGCAACGGCAAGATCTGCCACTTGCGCGCACAGCGGGTACCGCCGCGTGGCCCTCCCGCGGGCAGCGGCGCCCCTCGGGCGTAACGTCGCGCGGCCGGCCGGTGCGTGGCAGGGTGGGCGGTTCGTCAACTGCGCGGAAGGAGACCAGGAGTTGGCCGAGCGATATCCGGCGATCGAGCCGTACGACACGGGGATGCTCGACGTCGGCGACGGCAACCTCGTGTACTGGGAGGTCTGCGGCAACCCCGACGGCAAGCCCGCCCTGGTCGTCCACGGCGGACCGGGGTCGGGCTGCACGGCCGGCGCGCGCCGGCACTTCGACCCCGACCGCTACCGCACCGTCCTGTTCGACCAACGAGGCTGCGGCCGGAGCACCCCGCACGCGAGCGACCCGGCCACCGACATGCGGCACAACACGACCGGGCATCTGCTCGCCGACATGGAGCGGCTGCGGGAGCACCTGGGCATCGACCGCTGGCTGCTCTTCGGCGGATCGTGGGGTTCGACGCTGCTCCTGGCGTACGCGCAGCGCCACCCGCACCGCGTGTCGGAGATCGTCATCCCCGGCGTCACCACGACCCGGCGCTCGGAGATCGACTGGCTCTACCGGGGCGTCGGCCGGTTCTTCCCCGAGGAGTGGGAGCGCTTCGCCGCCGGCGCCCGCGGCGCGCCCCGTGACGGCGACCTCGTCGGGGCGTACGCCCGTCTGATGGCGGACCCCGACCCCGCCGTCCGGGAGCGGGCGACCGCCGACTGGTGCGCCTGGGAGGACACGGTCCTCTCCCTGGAGCCGTCCGGCAGTGCCCATCCCTACGGCGACCGGCCCTCCGCAGCCCGGGTGGCGCTGGTCCGGATCTGCTCGCACTACTTCTCCCACGGCGCGTGGCTGGAGGAGGGCGCCCTGCTGCGCGACGCCGGGCGACTCGCCGGCATCCCCGGGGTGCTCATCCACGGGCGCCAGGACATGGCGGGCCCAGTCGGCACCGCGTGGGAGCTGTCCCGGGCCTGGCCCGACGCCCGGCTGATCGTCCTCGACGACGCCGGGCACAAGGGGAGCGACGCCACGCAGGCCCAGGTGATCGCGGCGCTCGACCGGTACGCGGGTACCTGACCCGCCGGGCGCCCAGGGGTGCCGGCGGGTCGGGCGGCCCGCCCGGGGGCCGCGACCTTGATGTCGGATTCTCGCCAGCCGGGGTCGGGGGACTGAGGAATCCTGAGGTCATGCACACCGACATCGAGCGCTGTCTGCGGGCCGTGCAGTCCAAGGACGCCCGCTTCGACGGCTGGTTCTACACCGCCGTGCTCACGACCCGAATCTACTGCCGCCCCAGCTGCCCGGTAGTGCCGCCCAAGCCGGAGAACATGCGCTTCTACCCGAGCGCCGCCGCCGCTCAGCAGGCCGGGTTCCGGGCCTGCAAGCGCTGCCGCCCGGACGCCAGCCCCGGCTCGCCGCAGTGGGACGAGCGGGCCGACCTGGTCGCCCGCGCCATGCGGCTGATCGCGGACGGCGTCGTCGACCGCGAGGGAGTCCCGGGGCTCGCCGGCCGCCTCGGTTACAGCACCCGCCAGACAGAGCGCCAGCTCCTGGCCGAACTCGGCGCGGGGCCGCTCGCCCTGGCCCGCGCCCAACGCGCCCAGACCGCCCGGCTGCTGGTGGAGACCACCGCGTTGCCGATGGCCGATGTCGCCTTCGCCGCCGGCTTCGCCAGCATCCGTACCTTCAACGAGACCGTCCGGGAGGTCTTCGCGCTCGCCCCGACCGAGCTGCGCGAGCGCGCCAGGCCCGGCCCGCGCACCGCCGCCCCCGGCACCCTCACGCTGCGGCTCCCCTTCCGGCAGCCGCTGAACCCCGACAACCTCTTCGGCCACCTCGCGGCCACCGCCGTCCCGGGCGTCGAGGAGTGGCGGGACGGCGCCTATCGCCGCACCCTCACGCTGCCCTACGGCCACGGCATCGTCGCCCTCTCCCCGCGCCCCGATCACATCGACTGCCGGCTCGCCCTCACCGATCTGCGCGACCTCGCGGGTGCCATCGCCCGCTGCCGCCGGATGCTCGACCTCGACGCGGACCCGGAGGCCGTCGACGGGCTGCTGCGGGAGGATCCGCAGCTGGCCCCGCTCGTCGACAAGGCGCCGGGCCGCCGCGTCCCGCGCACCGTCGACGCCGACGAGTTCGCGGTCCGCGCGGTGCTCGGCCAGCAGGTCTCCACCGCCGCGGCCCGCACCCACGCGGGGCGGCTGGTCCTCGCGCACGGCGAGCCGATCGACGACCCGGGCGGCGGCCTCAGCCACCTCTTCCCGTCCGCCGCGGCACTCGCCACGCTGGATCCGGAGTCCCTGGCCATGCCCCGCACCCGCCGCGCCACGCTCACCGGCGTCATCGCCGCCCTCGCCTCCGGGGGCCTGCACCTCGGCGTGGGCAGTGACCGGGAGGAGGCCCGCGCGCGGCTCGCGGAGCTGCCGGGCGTCGGCCCGTGGACCGTCGAATGCATCGCGATGCGCGCCCTCGGCGATCCCGACGCCTTCACCCCCACCGACCTCGGACTGCGCCGCGCCGCCGCACGGCTCGGTCTGCCCGACACGCCCGCGGCTCTCGTCAAGCGCTCCGCGATCTGGCGTCCCTGGCGTGCCTACGCCGTCCAGTACCTCTGGGCGACGGACGACCACCCCATCAACCGTCTCCCCACGAACTGAGTCCCGCTGCCATGACCGCTCCCATGCCCCAGCACCCCCACCACACCGCGGACGCGCAGGCCCGCACCCACACCGTCCTGGACGGCACCCCGGTCGGCCCGCTGACCCTCGTCGCCGAAGGCGCCGCCCTCACCGGCCTCTACATGACCGACCAGCGCCACCGCCCGCCCCAGGAGACCTTCGGCCTCCCCGCGGACCCCCGTGAGGCCCCCTTCGCCGCGACCATCGCCCAGCTCCAGGCGTATTTCCGCGGCGAGTTGACCACCTTCGACCTCCCGCTGGCGCTGCGCGGCACGCCCTTCCAACGACGGGTCTGGGCAGCCCTGTGCACCATTCCGTACGGCCGGACACTCAGCTACGGCCGGCTGGCCGAACGTCTCGGCGCACCGTCGGCGGCCCGCGCGGTAGGGCTGGCCAACGGACGCAACCCGGTCGGGATCGTCGTCCCCTGTCACCGAGTCGTCGGCGCCAACGGCAGCCTCACCGGCTACGGCGGCGGCCTGGACCGCAAGCGCCAACTGCTCGCCTTCGAGCGCGAGGACAGCGCCCTGTTCCCGGCGGAAACCTGGGGCTGAGGCACCGCGGCCAGGGGGTGAAGCCGCGCTACGCCCCCTGGCACGCGGGCGGCGGGGCCGCTGCCGGAAGCCGCCGCGCGGCGGCGCACATCACGCCGACACGCCGGCAGCGCCCGCAGGCGGCACGCCGTCCTCCAGTTCCGCGGGGCCGCCGCCCTCCGCGAGGACCTTGAGGGCGGCGCCGAGGCGCAGGGCCATCTGCGCGCTCACCAGGGTCCGCGCCTCGTCGAGGTGAACCAGCCGCCAGGACAGCAGCTCCTCCTCCTGGAGCCGGATGGCGGCGAGCCGATCCGGCTCCAGCACCCCGCCGTCGAAGAGGTACGACACCAGCGGCGGCCGCCCCTCCCCGCGCACCCAGTCGACGGTGAGCAGCGCGCCCAGCTCGACGTCCAGGCCGATCTCCTCGGCGGTCTCGCGGCGGGCGGCCTGCCGGGGCGACTCGCCGGCGTCCGACTCGACGGTCCCGCCCGGCACCAGCCAGGTGTCGCGATAGTTGGGCTCCACCAGCAGGATGCGGCCGTCCGCATCCCGGAAGACGGCACCCGCTCCCGCGAGCACACGGGGCAGTCCGGCGAGGTAAGTGGCGTAATCCATGGTCGTCACGGCGCGAGCCTAGAGCGTGTCCGGCGGATCTTCGAGCCCGCGCAAAGGCGCGTTCGACCGCGCCTGCGACCGGTCGGCCCTGTTCGCCGGGCCGCTCGCCGGATAAGGTCACAGCGGCGCGACTGCCAGTTCGAAAGCAAGGGGAAACACGGTGGCGGACGCAGCAAGGACAAACACAGCACATGTGCTGATCGCCGCGGATAAGTTCAAGGGTTCGCTCACGGCCGTCGAGGTCGCCGAGCACGTCACGGCCGGTCTGCGACGCGTGATCCCCACGTTGGACGTGGCGGCCATACCGGTCGCGGACGGCGGTGACGGCACGGTCGCCGCGGCGCTCGCGGCCGGCTTCACCCGGCACCAGGCCCGGGTCACCGGCCCCACCGGCAGTCCGGTGACGGCCACCTTCGCGCTGCGCGCCGACGGCACCGCGGTCGTGGAGATGGCGGAGGCATCCGGCCTGCAACACCTCCCGGAGGGCGTCTTCGCACCTCTCACGGCGACCACGTACGGCACCGGCGAGCTGCTCCTCGCGGCGCTCGACGCGGGCGCGACCTCGATCGTCTTCGGTGTCGGCGGCAGCGCCACGACCGACGGCGGCGCGGGGATGCTCGCGGCGCTCGGCGCCCGGTTCCTCGACGCGGACGGCGAGCCGGTGGCGCCCGGCGGCGGCCCGCTCCAGGCTCTCGCCACGGCTGATCTGTCGGGCCTCGACCCCCGGCTGGCGCACACCGACATCGTGCTCGCCAGCGACGTCGACAACCCGCTCACGGGCCCGAAGGGCGCGCCCGCGGTCTACGGCCCGCAGAAGGGCGCGAGCGAGGAGGACGTCGCGACGCTGGACGCCGCCCTCGCGCACTACGCCGAGGTGCTGGAGCGCACCGTCGGCGCCAAGGCCGCGGAGCACGCCCTGGCGCCCGGAGCGGGCGCCGCGGGCGGCATCGGCTACGGCGCGCTGGTCGGCCTCGACGCGGCGTTCCGGCCCGGCATCGACGTCATGCTCGATGTGCTGGGCTTCGCACCCGCCCTGGCCCGCGCCACCTTCGTCATCACCGGCGAGGGCTCGCTCGATCAGCAGACGCTGCACGGCAAGGCGCCCGCGGGGGTGGCCGCCGCCGCGCGGGCCGCGGGCATCGACGTGGTCGCGGTCTGCGGCCGGCTCGCGCTGCCGCAGGACGCGCTGGTCGCGGCCGGCATCCGGCGCGCCTACGCGCTGACGGAGCTGGAGCCGGACCCGGCGCGTTGCATGGCCGAGGCGGGCCCGCTGCTGGAGCGGGCGGCCGAGAGCCTGGCCCGCGACTTCCTGGTCTGAGCCGGCGGCAGGGAGGGCCGGCACCGGGCGACCTCAGCCCGCTGCCGGCCCTCCCTGCCCCCTTGCGGGCGTAAGAGCCCGGCAGCGGCTTCTCCCAGCCCTCACCCCGGAGAAAGTCTCCAGCGGCGTACAGAGGCCCACAGAGCCCCCACAGGCCCTTCTCCGACACCTCACGGTTCCACGGGCGCTCCGGGTCCCCCGAAAACGCGAGAGCCCCGAGCGCAGGATGCGCTCGGGGCTCTCGGCGTTGTGGGTGCGGGTGGGCTACGGGTGCTGCGCGGCGCGCGCCTCGCGGCGGTTGTCGCGGAAGGTGTTGACCCTCCGGGCCGTCGCGAACAGCGGGATCATCGCGCCCATGACCACCTGCAGGGCGCAGCCGGTCTGCAGCAGCAGCTGGCCACCGGGGGCGTCCAGCGCCCAGGCCGCGAGCATGCCCATGCTGAGCACGATCCAGCTGAGCATCGCCACCGCGAGCCGACCCCGCGGCTTGGGGTACTCGACCCGGCTCACCATCAGCCAGGCCACCCCGATGATCGCCAGCAGCGTCGGCAGGAACGGCAGCTCCAGCAGCACGATCGCGACGACGGTCAGGGCGCCGAACGGACTCGGCATGCCCTGGAAAATTCCGTCGCGCAGCGTGACGCAGGAGAACCGCGCGAGCCGCAGCACCACCGCGAGCAGCACCACGACCGCCGCTACCAGCGACACCCGCTGATGCGCGTCCTGGGCGACCATGCCCCAGGTCACGACGAAGTAGGCGGGTGCCAGGCCGAAGCTGATCAGGTCGGAGAGGTTGTCCAGCTCGGCCCCCATCGCGGAGCTGCGCAGCTTGCGGGCCACCAGTCCGTCGAAGAGGTCGAACACCGACGCGAGCAGCATCAGGATCACGGCCATGGCCGCGCTGTGCCGGGCCATACCGCCGTCCTCGGTCCCCGTCAGGTGCGGGATGAGGACGCCGGTGGTCGTGAAGTACACGGCCATGAAGCCACAGATCGCGTTGCCGAGGGTGAGGGTGTCCGCTATTGACAGCCGCGTGGACAGCGGCATGTCGTCCTCTTCCTCGGTCTCGGGTGCCCAGCCCGCCTGCGTCTCGGGATCAATCACGGTCAAGACGAGTCACCCCCGCGGTGGTGGCCTGGCCGACCTCGACCGCTGCCTCGACGCCCTCCGGGAGGTAGACGTCGACCCGCGAGCCGAAGCGGATCAAGCCGATGCGTTCACCCTGCTCGACCTTGGTGCCCTGGGGCACGTACGGGACGATGCGCCGAGCCACCGCGCCGGCGATCTGCACCATCTCGATGTCGCCGAGCTCGGTGTCGAAGTGCCAGACGACCCGCTCGTTGTTCTCGCTCTCCTTGTTGAACGCCGGAACGAATCCACCGGGGATGTGCTCCACGGACGTCACCGTGCCGGCCAGCGGCGCGCGGTTGACGTGTACGTTCAGCGGGCTCATGAAGATCGCGACGCGGGTGCGCCCGTCCTTCCACGGCATGATGCTCTGCACCACGCCGTCGGCCGGGGAGATGACGCGGCCCTGAGCGATCTCCCGCTCCGGGTCGCGGAAGAACCACAGCATGCCCGCCGCCAGTGCGGTGGTGGGCACGGCGACAGCAGCCCAGCGGCCCGACCGGCGGGACCGGGCGAGGCTGACCGCTGCCGTGGCGACGGTCGGCAGGAGCCACGGCGACGCTCCGCGCGCGAGGCGGACACGACCGCGTTGTGCAGAGGATTGGCTGTGGGGCATGGATGACCTTCGTAGCGGAGGATGCCGCGTATGGGTACGGGGGACGGCGGCTTTCCGGGGATGCTATCGGTTGCGGGCGGCAACTGGCCAAGAGCCAGAGCCAATCCATGGCCGAAGAACGATGACGGGGTGTGATCTTCGTCAAGACGAAAGCGCCCCAAACAGGGCGTTCACCCCTGGATTCGGTACTCCTCCAGTAGCCGGCGACCAATGATCATTTTCTGGATCTCGGCGGTACCTTCACCGATCAGGAGCATCGGGGCCTCGCGGTAGAGACGCTCGATCTCGTACTCCTTGGAGAAGCCGTAGCCGCCGTGGATGCGGAAGGCGTCTTCGACGACCTCCTTGCAGTACTCGGAGGCCAGGTACTTCGCCATGCCCGCCTCGAGGTCGTTGCGCTGACCCGAGTCCTTCTTGCGAGCGGCGTTCACCATCATTGCATGGGCCGCTTCGACCTTTGTGGCCATTTCGGCCAGTTTGAACTGGATGGCCTGATGCTGGGCGATGGGCTTGCCGAAGGTGTGTCGCTGCTGGGCGTAGGAAACCCCCAGCTCGAAGGCTCGCTGAGCGACACCGCAGCCGCGCGCGGCCACATTGACGCGGCCGACCTCGACGCCGTCCATCATGTGATAGAAGCCACGTCCGGTCTCGCCGCCGAGCACCCGGTCGGCCGGGATCCGCAGGCCGTCCATGATCAGCTCGGTGGTGTCGACCCCCTTGTAGCCCATCTTGTCGATCTTGCCCGGAATGGTCAGGCCGGGCCGCACCTCGCCGAAGCCCGGCTCCTTCTCCACCAGGAAGGTCGTCATCGACTTGTGCGGCGCGGTGCCCTCCGGGTGGCCCTCGTCGGTCTTGCACAGCACCGCGACGAGGGTGGAGGTACCACCATTGGTGAGCCACATCTTCTGGCCGTTGAGGACGTACTCGTCGCCGTCCCGCACGCCCTTGGAGGAAATGGCCGACACGTCGGAGCCCAGCGCCGGCTCCGACATCGAGAAGGCGCCGCGGATCTCGCCCGCCGCCATCTTCGGCAGGAAGTGGTCCTTCTGCTCCTGCGTGCCGTGCTGCTTGAGCATGTACGCCACGATGAAGTGGGTGTTGATGATGCCCGAGACGCTCATCCAGCCGCGCGCGATCTCCTCGACCGTCAGCGCGTAGGTGAGAAGGGACTCCCCGAGGCCGCCGTACTCCTCGGGGATCATCAGGCCGAAAACGCCGAGTTCCTTGAGGCCCTCGACGATCTGCGTGGGGTACTCGTCCCGGTGCTCCAGCTCCGTGGCGACCGGAATGATCTCCTTGTCCACGAAATCGCGGACGGTGGAGAGAATTTCCCGCTGAATGTCTGTCAGGCCCTCGGTCTGCGAAAGGCGACTCATCGCTACTTCTCCTTCTTTGCCGGAGGGGCCTGCAGCTCGGGGCGGCCGGGCTGCTCGCCGCCGCGCTCCTTGATGTAGGTCTCGGTGGGGACCATCACCTTGCGCCGGAAGACGCAGACCAGGGTGCCGTCCTGCTTGTAGCCCTTGGTCTCGACGTACACGATGCCGCGGTCCGTCTTGGACTTCGACGGCGTCTTGTCCAGCACCGTCGTCTCGCCGTAGAGCGTGTCGCCGTGGAAGGTCGGCGCGACGTGCTTGAGGGACTCGATCTCCAGGTTGGCGATGGCCTTCCCGGAGACGTCCGGCACCGACATGCCCAGCAGCAGGGAGTAGATGTAATTGCCGACCACGACATTCTTCCCGAAGTCGGTGGTCTTCTCCGCGTAGTTGCTGTCCATGTGCAGCGGGTGATGATTCATCGTGAGCAGACAGAAGAGGTGGTCGTCATATTCCGTGACGGTTTTCCCCGGCCAGTGCTTGTAGACATCGCCGACGGTGAACTCTTCGTAGGTACGGCCGAACTGCATCGCGCTTACGCCTCCGGGGCCTCGAACTTGGACGTACGGGTCATGCCGGCGGCCCGGCCCTTGCCGGAGATGACCAGCGCCATCTTGCGGCTCGCCTCGTCGATCATCTCGTCGCCGAGCATCGCCGAACCCTTGGCGCCGCCCGCCTCGGAGGTGTGCCACTCGTAGGCGTCCAGGATGAGCTCGGCGTGGTCGTAGTCGTCCTGCGAGGGGGAGAAGACCTCGTTCGCGGCGTCGACCTGGCCGGGGTGCAGCACCCACTTGCCGTCGAAGCCGAGCGCGGCGGCGCGGCCGGCGACCTCGCGGTACCCGTCAACATTCTTGATCTGAAGGTAGGGGCCGTCGATCGCCTGCAGATCGTAGGTGCGGGCCGCCATCAGAATGCGCATCAGAATGTAGTGGTAGGCGTCGGCGCCGTAGCCGGGCGGCTGCTCACCGACCACCAGCGACTTCATGTTGATGGAGGCCATGAAGTCGGCCGGGCCGAAGATGATGGTCTCCAGGCGCGGCGAGGCGCCGGCGATCGCGTCGACGTTCACCAGGCCCTTGGCGTTCTCGATCTGCGCCTCGATGCCGATCTTGCCGACCTCGAAGCCCATGGTCTTCTCGATCTGCGTCAGCAGCAGGTCGAGCGCGACGATCTGCTGGGCGTCCTGGACCTTCGGCAGCATGATGCAGTCGAGGTTGGGGCCCGCGCCCTCGACGACCGTGATGACGTCCCGGTACGTCCAGTGCGTGGTCCAGTCGTTGACCCGCACGACCCGCGTCTTGCCGGTCCAGTCACCGTTGTTCAGCGCGTCCACGATGGTGTGGCGGGCGCCTTCCTTGGCGAGCGGCGCGCAGGCGTCCTCCAGGTCCAGGAAGACCTGGTCGGCCGGCAGGCCCTGGGCCTTCTCCAGAAAACGGGGGTTGCTGCCGGGGACCGCGAGGCAGGAGCGGCGCGGGCGCAGACGGTTGACGGGGGTGCTCATGCGGGGACCTCCAGGGGGTCGAGCTTGTTCGCCTTCCGGATCTCGTCGACGATACGGCCGATGATCTCCGTGATACCGAAGTCCTTGGGTGTGAATACCGCCGCGACTCCGGCTTCGCGGAGGGCGGCGGCGTCGGCGGACGGGATGATCCCGCCGACGATGACCGGCATGTCATCCACGCCGGTGCGGTGCAGTCGGGCCAGTACGTCCGGCACCAGCTCGGCGTGCGAACCGGAGAGGATCGACAGCCCCACGCAGTGCACGTCCTCGGCGACCGCCGCCGAGACGATCTGCTCCGGGGTGAGCCGGATGCCTTGGTAGACCACCTCGAAGCCCGCGTCCCGGGCCCGTACGGCGATCTGCTCGGCGCCGTTGCTGTGCCCGTCCAGGCCGGGCTTGCCGACCAGCAGGCGCAGCTTGCCGCTGCCGAGTTCCTCGGCGGTCCTGGCGACCTTCTCGCGGACGGCCGCGAGCGGGGTGCCCGCCTCGGCGGCGACCGCCACCGGGGCGCTGGAGACGCCCGTGGGAGCCCGGAACTCGCCGAAGACGTCCCGCAGGGCCCAGGCCCACTCGCCGGTCGTGACGCCGGCGCGGGCGCACTCCAGGGTGGCCGCGAAGAGGTTGCTGTCGCCCGCCGCGGTCTTCTTCAGGACCGACAGCGACTCCTGGGCGCGTGCCTCGTCGCGGTTGTCCCGCCAGTCGTGCAGGGCCTTGACGACGCGCGCCTCGTTGGCGGGGTCGACGGTCATGATCGCGGTGTCGAGGTCCGCGGTGAGCGGGTTGGGCTCGGTCGACTCGTAGCAGTTGACGCCGACGATCTTCTCCTCGCCGGCCTCGATCCGGGCCCGCCGCTCGGCGTGCGCGGAGACCAGCTGCGACTTGAGGTAGCCGGACTCCACCGCGGCCATCGCGCCGCCCATCTCCTGGATCCGGTCGATCTCGGTCAGGCACTCGGTGACCAGGGAGTCGACCTTGGCCTCGATGACATGCGAGCCGGCGAAGATGTCCTCGTACTCCAGCAGGTCACTCTCGTGCGCCAGCACCTGCTGGATGCGCAGCGACCACTGCTGGTCCCACGGCCGCGGCAGTCCCAGCGCCTCGTTCCAGGCGGGGAGCTGGACGGCGCGGGCGCGGGCGTCCTTGGAGAGCGTGACGGCGAGCATCTCCAGCACGATGCGCTGGACGTTGTTCTCCGGCTGCGCCTCGGTCAGACCGAGCGAGTTGACCTGCACGCCGTAGCGGAAGCGCCGCTGCTTGTCGTTCTCGATGCCGTAGCGCTCACGGGTGATGCGGTCCCAGATGCGGCCGAAGGCGCGCATCTTGCACATCTCCTCGACGAAGCGGACGCCGGCGTTGACGAAGAACGAGATCCGGGCGACGACATCGCCGAACTTCTCCGCCGGCACCTGCCCGGAGTCGCGTACGGCGTCCAGCACCGCGATGGCGGTACTCATCGCGTAGGCGATCTCCTGGACCGGCGTGGCGCCCGCTTCCTGCAGGTGGTAGCTGCAGATGTTGATCGGGTTCCACTTGGGGATGTTGGCCACCGTGTACGTGATCATGTCGGTGGTCAGGCGCAGGCTGGGCCCCGGCGGGAAGACGTGCGTCCCCCGCGACAGGTACTCCTTGACGATGTCGTTCTGCGTCGTCCCCGACAGCTTGGTGATGTCGGCGCCCTGCTCCTCGGCCACCACCTCGTACATCGCCAGCAGCCACATGGCCGTGGCGTTGATGGTCATCGAGGTGTTCATCTGGTCCAGCGGGATGTCCTGGAACAGCCGTCGCATGTCACCGAGATGGGACACGGGGACCCCGACCCGGCCGACCTCGCCGCGGGCGAGGATGTGGTCGGGGTCGTAACCGGTCTGCGTCGGAAGATCGAACGCGACCGACAGACCGGTCTGGCCCTTGGCGAGGTTGCGCCGGTACAGCTCGTTGGACGCCTCAGCGGTGGAGTGCCCGGCGTACGTCCGCATCAGCCACGGACGATCCTTCTGACGCTCAGTCATTTGCGACCCGTATCTTCGTGGTTCCGACGTCCGACGCTCAGACGTTCCGGAACCGGTTGATGGCGTCCAGATGCTTCGCGCGCATCTCCTCGTCGCGCACACCCATGCCCTCCTCGGGCGCCAGCGCCAGCACGCCGACCTTGCCCTGGTGGAGGTTGCGGTGCACGTCGTAGGCGGCCTGACCGGTCTCTTCGAGAGTGTACGTACGCGACAGGGTCGGGTGGATCTTGCCCTTGGCGATCAGACGGTTGGCCTCCCACGCCTCGCGGTAGTTGGCGAAGTGCGAGCCGACGATCCGCTTGAGCGACATCCACAGGTAGCGGTTGTCGTATTCGTGGTTGTAGCCGGAGGTGGAGGCGCAGGTCACGATGGTGCCGCCCTTGCGGGTGACGTACACGGACGCGCCGAAGGTCTCCCGGCCGGGGTGCTCGAAGACGATGTCCACGTCCTCGCCGCCGGTCAGCTCGCGGATGCGCTTGCCGAAGCGCTTCCACTCGCGCGGGTCCTGGTTGTGCTCGTCCTTCCAGAACTTGTAGCCTTCGGCGTTGCGGTCGATGATCGCCTCGGCGCCCATCTTCCGGCAGATCTCCGCCTTCTGGTCGCTGGAGACCACGCAGATCGGGTTGGCGCCGCCGGCCAGTGCGAACTGGGTGGCGTACGAGCCGAGCCCGCCGCTCGCGCCCCAGATCAGGACGTTGTCGCCCTGCTTCATCCCGGCGCCGTTCTGCGAGACGAGCTGGCGGTAGGCGGTCGAGTTGACCAGGCCGGGCGACGCCGCCTCCTCCCAGCTCAGGTGCTTCGGCTTGGGCATCAGCTGGTTCGACTTGACCAGCGCGATCTCCGCCAGGCCGCCGAAGTTGGTCTCGAAGCCCCAGATCCGCTGCTCGGGGTCGAGCATCGTGTCGTTGTGGCCGTCGGAGGACTCCAGCTCCACGGACAGGCAGTGCGCGACGACCTCGTCACCGGGGCCCCAGGCGTTGACACCGGGGCCGGTGCGCAGCACGACACCTGCGAGGTCGGAGCCGATGACGTGGTACGGCAGGTCGTGGCGCTTGGTGAGCGGGGAGAGGCGGCCGTAGCGCTCCAGGAACCCGAACGTCGACACCGGCTCGAAGATCGAGGTCCACACGGAGTTGTAGTTGACGGAGGAGGCCATCACGGCCACCAGCGCCTCACCGGGTCCGAGCTCGGGCACCGGCACGTCTTCGATGTGCAGCGACTTGCGGGGGTCCTTCTCCTTGGACGGCACGTCGGCGAACATCTCGGCCTCGTCCTTGTGCACGGTCACCGCGCGGTAGGACTCGGGGATGGTCAGCGCGGCGAAGTCGTCGCTGGTGGTGTCGGTCGCGAGGATTGCGTCCAGGATTTCGTTCACGGTGTGCCTCCGGCGAGTGGGATCTCCCCTGCTCGCGGGGCCCCTGCTCGACGGGAAGCCGAGAGCGTGGGGCGGGGCCGAGAGCTCGGGGAAGCGTTGAGGGAAACGCTTGGGTTTGAACGTCGGGGGTGGTGCGGAGGTGGTGCCGTCGGTTCGGCCGGGTGGCTCCGTTTCCTCGGCTCCCGCTGTTCTCGCGGGGCGTCGGTCGCGGCGCCTGGCAGCGCTGGTGAGCGCAGTGGTGCCTGGTGACGCAGGCATCCGGGCGAGCAGCCACGGGTGGCTTGCTGGGACAGCCGGCGCACGAAGGTGCACTGCGCGCCGGCCGCCCGGACACACTCAACGTATGACACCGCGTGCCACTCGACAAGACACTGAGTGCCATTAATTTCTCTCAGATGTCATCCGGTGGGCACGCATGAGCAACAGACCCCCCTGGGGGAGGGCCTGGCATCGCTCTTCGTGTGCGAATGAGTGCGCCGGGTGGGCATGGGTGGGTTAGCCCATACGGGTCGCGACGCGGTGGAGTTGCCTCAGCGAGGGGATGCGGGCCCGCGCGTCTCGCCGAAGGAGGTGCGGGAGGGCGTCCTGAGGGTCGTCGCGGGCCTCGTCAGAGGCTGCCGATCGGCAGCGGCCGTGTGGCGGCGGTGCGGCCGTCGTCCGGTCCGCGGCGCTCGCGTTCTTCTCCCTGCCGCGAAGAACGCGAGCGGATCGGGTGCGTCAGCGCGGCACCGGATCAGTGCTCAGTTGCGGTCCTTGATGGCCTTGCGGATGGTGCGCATGACCTCGTCCAGCGGGGCGTCGGTCCGTGCCACCGCGACCAGGACCTCGCCCTCCCGCGAGACGGCCGCCGGAGGGGTCTCACCGGCCGAGCTGCGGCCCGCGCCGATGCCCGAGCCGAACGTCTCCCGGACGATCTCGAAGGCGTGGTCGAGCTGGGCCTCCACATCGCCCTCGGCGCCCGCCCGCAGCCAGCGCCGCAGTACATGGTTGTGCGCGGTGACCACGGCGGACGCGGCGACCTCGGCGAGCAGCGGATCGTCGTCGCCCTCGCGGTGCGCGCCCTCGTCGAAGTGGCCCAGGAGGTAGCGCGTGAACAGTCGCTCGTAGCGGGCCACCGAGGCGATCTCCGCCTCGCGAAGGGTGGGCACCTCGCGGGTGAGGCGGTAGCGGGCCACGGCCACAGTCGGGGAGGCCGCGTACATCCGCATGACTTCCTTGATGCCGCGGCAGACCGTGTCGAGCGGGTGCTCGTGCTGCGGCGCGGCGTCCAGGACTGCCTCGGCGCGTACGAGGGTGTCGTCGTGGTCGGGGAAGATCGCCTCTTCCTTGGAGCGGAAGTGGCGGAAGAAGGTGCGCCGGGCGACGCCCGCGGCCGCCGCGATCTCGTCGACCGTCGTCGCCTCGTAGCCCTTGGTCGCGAACAGTTCCATCGCCGCAGCTGACAATTCGCGGCGCATCTTCAGCCGTTGGGCGGCGGCGCGGCGGGTGCCGGGAGTGCTGGTCTCGGGTGAGTCGGTCGACGGCGTGCGAGCGGGCTGGGACATGTGGGGACGGTACTGCATGTTTACGCGGCCTGCGGCATCGGCTGCCGTCTGCGTCCCCCTGACCTGGGGCGGGCCGCCGGCTGGTGCCAGCAGTCCGCCCCACGTTCCCCCGTCTTTCGACGGGGGATGTCCCCACCCGTCAGCGCCGGGCGTACTCACGGAAGCCGCGGCCGGTCTTGCGGCCGAGGCAGCCCGCGGCGACCAGGTGCTCCAGCAGCGGCGCCGGGGCCAGCCCGGGGTCGCGGAACTCCGCGTGCAGCACCTTCTCGATGGCCAGCGAGACATCGAGTCCGACGACGTCCAGGAGCTCGAAGGGCCCCATCGGGTATCCGCCGCCGAGCTTCATGGCCGCGTCGATGTCGTCCAGCGTCGCGTAGTGCTCCTGGACCATCTTGATCGCGTTGTTCAGGTACGGGAACAGCAGCGCGTTCACGATGAATCCGGCACGGTCGCCGCAGTCCACCGGGTGCTTGCGGACCTTCGTGCAGACCGCCCGCACGGTGGCGTGCACCTCATCGGCCGTCAGGACCGTACGCACGACCTCCACCAGCTTCATCGCCGGCGCCGGGTTGAAGAAGTGCATCCCGATGACGTCCTGCGGCCGCGAGGTGGCGCGGGCACAGGCCACGACGGGCAGCGAGGAGGTGGTGGTGGCCAGGACGGCGCCCGGCTTGCAGACCTTGTCCAGCGTGCCGAACAGCTGCTGCTTGACCTCCAGGTCCTCGGCGACCGCCTCGACGGCGAGATCGACGTCCGCGAAGGCGTCGAGCGAACCGGCCGGGGTGATCGCCGCGAGGGCGGCGTCCCGGGCCTCCGGGGCGAGCCGGCCCTTGTCCACCGAGCGGCCCAGCGACTTGGTGATCCTGGCCTTGGCCTTCTCCGCCTTCTCCAGGCTGCGGGCGGCCAGCACGACCTCGAAGCCCGCCTTCGCGAAGACCTCGGCGATGCCGCTCGCCATCGTCCCTGACCCGGCGACGCCGACGCTGCGCACGCTGCGGCCGGCAGCGGCCTCATCGGCCGCTGCGGGAGTCTCCGCGTCCGGCACCACCTCGCCGCTGCCCGGCTCGGCGTAGCTGTAGAAGCCGCGGCCCGCCTTGCGGCCGGTCAGCCCGGCCTCGGCCAGCTGCCCCAGGATGGGCGCCGGGGCGTGCAGCCGGTCGCGGGAGTCGGCGTACATCGCCTCCAGGACCGTCCTCGCGGTGTCCACGCCGATCAGGTCGAGCAGGGCCAGCGGCCCCATCGGCAGCCCGCAGCCGAGCCGCATCGCGGCATCGATGTCCTCGCGGGTGGCGTACTTGGACTCGTACATCGCGGCGGCCTGGTTGAGGTAGCCGAACAGCAGGCCGTCGGCGACGAATCCCGGGCGGTCGCCGACCGCGATGGGGTTCTTGCCCAGGTCCCGGGCCAGTTCGGTGACGGCGGCGACCGCGGTCGGCGCGGTGAGCACCGAGGACACCACCTCGACCAGCTTCATCGCCGGCGCGGGGTTGAAGAAGTGCACGCCGAGCACCCGCTCGGGGCGTCGGGAGTCGGCGGCCAGCCGGGTCACGGACAGCGCGTTGGTGCCGGTGGCCAGGATGGCCTCCGGCCGCACGATGTCGTCCAGCGCGGTGATCACCTGCCGCTTGAGCTCGTAGTCCTCCGGCACCACCTCGATGACGAGGTCGGCGTCCGCGGCGGCCTGCAGGTCCGAGAAGGTGCGGAAGCGGGCGAGGATGTCCTGCCGCTCCCGCTCGGTGATGCGCTCGCGCTCCACGGCGCGAGCGGTGGAGGCCGCGAGGGAGGCGACGGCGTGCCGGGCCGCGGCTTCGTCGGTGTCGATGCCGACGACCTCGCGGCCGGCCCGGGTGAGCACCTCGGCGATACCGGTGCCCATGGTGCCGAGACCGACGACGGCCACGGTGGAAAGGGACGAGGGGGAGACTTCAGTTGAGAGGTCCGGTGTGGACTGAGTGCCCATCGCGAGACTCCAGAGAGTGTTCCCCTGAGGCAGGGGAGAGGTGACGACTGAGGGTGAGTCCGCGGACGCGGGCAGCAATGCGCAACGGCGGGAGGCGGCGGTGAGCCGCTGGGGGCCGAAGCGCTGCGGGAGCGCCGGCGGGAAGGGAGGCGGGGCGGGCCCTGTCCCGGGGCCGTGCCGTGTTCTCCGTACAGGTGTCGTGCTGTGCGGTGCCGAACCGATGTCACTCATGGCGGCTGCGTCACCAGGCCGCCCGAGCAGGGGTGCCGCTCGTTCCAGCAGGTTAACCGGTGGGTAACCGGAGCGCCAGGGGTAGTCGGGGTCATTAGGCTGTGGCGCAGGCCACGTCGCACGGACCGGGGTGGCCCGGCGGGAGGGGAGCGACAAATGGAAGAGGAATTCCACGAGTTGACGGACCGGGTGCGGGCCGAACTCCGCTCCCCACAGGATCTGGTCGCCTACGAGCGGCTGCTGGGGCTGGCCCGCAAGAACACCCCGGCGGCCCGGGAGGAACTGGCCCGGGTGCTGGTGGCCGTCGAACGCCCCCTGTGGGCCAGGGAGATCGCCGCCTTCGTCCTCGGCTGCGCGGGCGACAAGCGCGCCTTCGAGACGCTGGTGCTGCTGCTGAACTACCGCGACCCGGTGCGCTGCGCCACCGCCGCCCACGCCCTGGGCCGGCTCGGCGACCCCCGTACGGCCCGCGCGGCAGCCGCCCTCGCCACCAATCCGCTGCGCACCGCCTACGCACTGCATCCCGTACGGCTGCTGGCCGAGCTGCGCGCGCCGCAGTCCGTACCGGCTCTGGTCGCGACGCTTGAGCGGCTGCTCACCCCGCACAACCCGTACTGGCGGGTGGCGCTCGCCTGCGTCGAGGGCCTCGGGGCGCTGGGCGACCGGCGGGCCGTCCCCACCCTCGCCGCTGCCGCCGGGCACCCGAGGCTGGCGGCCGCCGCGGCGGCGTCACTGGCCCGGCTGGGGGTCCAGGAGGACGCGGCGACGACCGCGCCGGGCGACGCCGGTGGCGGAGGGGGCGGCGAGGACGGCCGGGTTCACGCACCCCGCCGTGGTGACGGGGAAGCGGTGCACGGCGATCCGGCGGACGGTGGCCCGGCCGCCGAGGCCGACGGGCGCCGGTAGCGCAGCTCGGGGACGCGCTCGCCCCCGACCTCGTACGCCTCCTCCGAACCGTCCGGCAGGAATCCGGCCCGTTCGTAGAACCGCCGGGCGCGAGCATTACCGCGGACCACCCACAGATAAAGGGTGCCGAATCCGGTGGCGCGGGCGCGCTCCGTGGCGGCGGTCAGCAGGGTGCGTCCCACTCCGGTGCCGATCAGGGCGGGCGTGACGTAGAGGGCGAGGAGTTCCCCCGCGCCCGGCCCGCTCCCGGTCAACGCGCCCTCGGGCGGGGCGATATCGGGATCGCGGGCCGGCCCGACGCAGGCCCAGCCGACGACCGCGCCGCCGCGCTCCGCCACCAGGTCGGACATCTCCGGCGGTCGTTGCCCGAACCACGAGCGCCGCCGTTCCGCGTCGGCCCTGACGCTCATCGCGTCCAGATATGCCTGCGGCATCAGCCCGCGATACGCCGCCTGCCAGCCGCGTACCCGGACCGCCGAGACCGCGTCGATGTCCGCCTCGGTCATCTCGCGTATCCGCATCCCGTCCGGCGGCTGCGCCGGCATCCGCTCCACAGACCCCGTCATGTCCCAGAGCGTAGGAGACGGGTCAAGGCGTATTCCGCGCTCCGCCGCTCTGCCGGGAGCGGTATTTGACCTTGCCCCAGGAGACAGGGTTCGACACTCCCGGCATGGACAGCACCTCGCAGGCCGCGCCCGACGCGCCCCGAACCCAGCGCAGAATCGTCATCGTCACCGGTGCCGGCACCGGCATCGGACGAGCCACCGCCCGCGCCTTCGCCGCCCAGGGGGCGTGCGTGTTGGCGGTCGGGCGCCGCGCCGAGCCGCTGGCGGAAACCGCGGCGCACGGCACCGGCGACGGCGAGATCGTTCCGTACGCCGCGGACATCACCGGGGACGGCGCGCCCGAGGAGATCGTGCGTCACGCGGTCGAGATCTACGGCCGGCTGGACGTGCTGGTCAACAACGCCGCGGTGGTGGGCAGCGGGGCTCTTGGCGCCTTCAGCAAGGAGGGGATGGCCCCGCTCCTGGCGACGAACCTCGTCGCGCCGGTCCTGCTGACCCAGGCGGCGGTGCCGCATCTGGAGCGGACCGGCGGAGTGGTGGTGAACATCAGCACCTCGGTCGGTCAGCGTGGCTGGCCCGGCAACTCGGTATACGCCGCGACCAAGACCGGACTCGAACTCCTCACCCGCAGCTGGGCGGTGGAGCTGGCACCGCGCGGTGTACGGGTGGTCGCGGTCGCCCCCGGCGCGATCGAGACCCCCATCGCATTCCACCAGGGATGGTCCGCGGAGCAGCGGGCGGCGGTCCGCAGGTGGCAGATCGAGCACACCCCCATGGGGCGGGTCGGCCGCCCCGAGGAGGTGGCCTGGGCCGTCACCGGGCTGGCCGCGCCGTCCGCGTCGTTCGTGACCGGGGTGATCCTGCCGGTCGACGGGGGAGCGGTGGTCGGCTGAGCGGGCCGCCGCCGCCGACCGGGGCAGGAGGCGGCACCGGGCGCCCCGACCCGCCACCGCCCTGGTAGAAACGGTGCCGGAGGGGGAGGTGGTCCGTTTGCGGATCGGGGAACTGGCCCGGCTCACGGGCGCGTCGCCGCGGGCCCTGCGCCGGTACGAAGTCGACGGCCTGATCCATTCGGAGCGGGCGGCGAACGGCTATCGCGTCTATGACAGCCGTGCGGTCGTCCGCGTGCGGAACATCCGGCACCTTCTGGCAGCCGGACTCACGCTCGCTGACGTCCACTGCTTCGCCACCTGTCTGGACGGCGACATGACCACCGCGCCGCCCTCGGCCGAGGGACTGCGGATCGCCCGGGAGCGGCTCGCTGTCATCGATGCGCGGATCGCCGCCCAGACCGAGGCGCGCGACCGGCTGGCGCGCGCCCTGGACGCGACTGCGTCCGCACCGGCGTAAGACCGGCAGAGGCTCGGAGCGGGCCAACGGCGCTCAGAGCAGGGTCAGTTGGGTGGGCTCCGGCGCGGCCGCATCCTGACCGGCCGGCTCCGGCGGCGGAATGCGGCGGGCCTCACCGGAGCGGGCGGGGCCGATGCCGTATTCCGTGGCGAGTTCGTGGACCTGGCGGGTGATGTGGCGCTGGTACCACTTCGGGGCGTACGAGCCGCCGGCGTACATCGCCTCGTAGCGCGGCACCAGCTGCGGGTGGTGGTGCCCCAGCCATTCCATGAACCACTCCCGGGTGCCGGGCCGCAGATGGAGCACGAGCGGGGTGACGGAGCCGGCGCCGGACTCCGCGACGGCCCGGACCGTGGCGCGCAGCTGGTCCGGCGCGTCGCCGAGGAACGGGATCACCGGTGCCATCAGCACACCGCACGGGATGCCGTGCGCGGTGAGGGTGCGCACCACGTCGAGGCGGCGATCCGGTGCGGGTGTGCCGGGCTCGACCGTGCGCCACAGCTCGCGGTCGAGGAAGCCGACGGAGACCGAGATGCCGACGTCGGTGACCTCGGCGGCCTGCCGCAGCAGCTCCAGGTCGCGCAGGATCAGCGTGCCCTTGGTGAGGATCGAGAAGGGATTGGCGTGGTCGCGCAGCGCGCCGATGATGCCGGGCATCAGGCGGTAGCGGCCCTCGGCGCGCTGGTAGCAGTCGACGTTGGTGCCCATCGCTATGTGCTCGCCGCGCCAGCGGCGCGCGGTCAGCTCGCGGCGCAGCAGATCCGGGGCGTTGACCTTCACCACGATCTGGGAGTCGAAGCCGAGCCCGGTATCCAGGTCGAGGTAGCTGTGCGTCTTGCGGGCGAAGCAGTACACACAGGCGTGACTGCAACCCCGGTAGGGGTTCACGGTCCATTCGAACGGCATCCGGGAGGCGCCCGGCACCCGGTTCACGATCGAGCGGGCCCGCACCTCGTGGAAGGTGATTCCACGGAATTCGGGGCGGTCGATCGTCCGGCTGACGATGTCCGTGCCGAACAGCGCGGACGGGCTTTCGCCCAGATTGTCCCAGCGCATCGGGCCTCCTCCTGAGTGCTGCCGAGCCCCCGTTCCTCATAATAGAACAGGTGTTCCCTTGGTGGCTGTCAACCCCGAATTTGGGCGTGCCGCCCGGTGGTGGTTGGCTTGGCGGCGCACCGCAGGACCGGCAGCCGATACTGGAGGAAGACACACATGGGTCAGGTCGAGGCCACCACGCAGCGCGAGATCGCGGCGGACCCGGAGGACGTGTTCGACGCGCTCGCCGACTACAGCGGCACGCGCCGGCAGCTGCTGCCCGAGCACTTCAGCGAGTACGAGGTCCGCGAGGGTGGCGACGGCAAGGGCACCGTCGTCCACTGGAAGCTCCAGGCGACGAGCAAGCGGGTGCGGGACTGCCTGCTGGAGGTCGACGAGCCGACCGACGGCCAGCTCGTGGAGAAGGACCGCAATTCCTCCATGGTGACCACCTGGGTCGTCACCCCGGCCGGCGAGAAGCGCGCCCAGGTCGTCGTGACCACCACCTGGCAGGGTGCCGGTGGCGTCGGCGGCTTCTTCGAGAGGACGTTCGCGCCCAAGGGTCTTGGCCGGATCTATGACGCGTTTCTCGCCAATCTCGCCACCCACATGGAGAAGTGAGCGTCGCGCCGGCCGCTCCGTAACCCTTTCGGGGCGCCGGCATGCTCACCGGTTCGGGTGGTTTCCGAAGCGCCGGGGTGTCCTGCCCGCGTCAGGCCCGTTCGACAGAAACCCCTGATGGGGGCCCAATAGGCGCCCCGGGCAACGTACTTGGTGCCCGTCCCGCCCCGCACCCTCCGATTCGCCGCGCTTGATCCCTGTTGTCGCCCAATGCGAGAAATGGGCGGCGGCAGCAGGCGTGACGAGGGGAGCAGTACGTGGGCGGGACCACCCTGACCGAGCGGGACGAGCGGGCCGATCCGCCTGCTTCAGGCACTCCGGCCGACCCGGCGCGCGAACGGGACCCCGATAGCGGGGAGATCGCGGCGCGGGCGCCCGTCCCGGTCCGCACCGGCGCCGGGCCGGCCGCGACGGACGACGATTCCACGACGGCGATCCCCGGCGGCGCTCCGGTCCAACTCAGCCCCCGCCGGGTGCGGTTGGTCTTCGTCGGCCTGATGCTGACGCTGCTGCTCGCGGCGCTCGACCAGACCATCGTCGCCACCGCCCTGCCGAAGGTCGTCGGCGAGCTGCACGGTCTGGACAAGATGTCCTGGGCGGTGACGTCCTACCTGCTGGCCTCGACCATCGGCCTGCCCCTCTACGGCAAGCTCGGTGACCTCTTCGGCCGCAAGCCGGTCTTCGTCTTCGCGATCCTCGTCTTCATCGTCGGCTCGGCACTGGCCGGCTGGTCGCGCTCGATGGACGAACTCATCGTCTTTCGCGCCGTCCAGGGCGTCGGCGGCGGCGGTCTCATGATCGGCGTCCAGGCGATCATGGCCGATGTCGTGCCGCCCCGGGAGCGCGGCCGCTACATGGGCCTGATCGGCGCCGCTTTCGGACTGGCCTCCGTCGCCGGGCCGTTGCTCGGCGGCTTCTTCACCGACCACGCCTCCTGGCGCTGGTGCTTCTACATCAACGTTCCGTTCGGCTTCCTGACGCTCCTCGTCATCGCCGTCGTCCTGAAGCTGCCCAAGCCCGTCGGCCGGCCCAAGCTGGACATCGCCGGTGCGCTGCTGCTCGCCGTGTTCTCCACCTGCCTTGTGCTGCTGACCAGTTGGGGAGGTACCGAGTACGCCTGGGGCTCCCGGGTCGTTCTCGGGCTCGGCGCCGGAGCGCTCGTCTCGGCTCTGCTGTTCCTCGTCGTCGAGCGCTTCGCCGCCGAACCGCTCATCCCGCTGCGGCTGTTCCGCGACTCGATCTTCAACCTCACCGGGCTGATCGGCGCCGTCGTCGGCGTGGCGCTCTTCGGGGCCGCCAGCTATCTTCCGACCTTTCTCCAGATGGTCGACGGCGCGACCGCCACCGAGTCGGGGCTGCTGATGCTGCCGATGATGGGCGGCGTGGTGATCGCCTCGATCGTCTCCGGCCAGCTCATCAGCCGTACCGGCCACTACAAGGTCTTCCCCCTCCTGGGCTGCGCGGTGGCCGCCGAGGGCATGTGGCTGCTGTCGCGGATGGAACAGGACACCTCGCGGGGCGTCTACAGCCTCTGGATGGGCATCCTCGGCCTCGGCATCGGCTTCGTCATGCCGGTGCTCGTACTGGCCGTGCAGAACTCCGCACGCCCCGCCGACCTCGGCACCGCGACCAGCGCCAACAACTACTTCCGGCAGATCGGCGGCAGTGTCGGCGCGGCCGTCTTCGGCACCCTCTTCGCCAACCGGCTCGCGGACGGGCTCGGCCGCGAACTGCCGCGCGACGCGCGGCTGCCCGACCCCGAGTCGATCACCCCGCAACTGGTGCACGAACTGCCCGCCGCGCTGCGCGAGGGCTACATCACCGCGTACGCGCAGGCCATGCCGCGGATCTTCCTCTACCTCGTGCCGGTGCTCGTCCTGGGCTTCCTGCTCGCCCTCTTCCTGAAAGAGAAACCCCTGGTGTCCCACGCCCCGCAGACCTCGCAGGCCCCCTACGCCGATCCGGACGCCCCCGCCGTGCCGCAGGCGCGTTCCGCCCCGGGCGCCGACACCGCTCCGGCACCCGCCGGGTACGGCCCCGCGCCGGACTCCTACGGCTCGGCGACCACCTACGCCCACGCCAATGCCTACGCCGCCACCGGGCAGCCCCCGGCGATGGCCGGCATCCCGGTGTGCGGAACCGTCCAGCACCACGACGGCACCATCGTTCCGCGCGCCGCGCTCACCCTCATCGACGTCGCCGGCCGGCAGATCGGCCGCGGCGCCACCGGCGAGGACGGGCGGTACGCGCTGAGCACGCCGGGCGCGGGCGCGTACGTGCTGATCGCCGCGGCGGGTGGGCATCAGCCGCAGGCGGTCAGCGTCACCGTCGGCGAGCGGCCGGTCGACCTGGACGTGGTCCTCGGCGGTGCCGGCCGCCTCGCCGGCACCGTGACCACCGGCGACGGCACACCGGTGCGCGACGCCATGGTCACCCTCACCGATGTGCGTGGCGACGTGGTGGCCAGCACCCGCAGCGGACGTGAAGGCGGTTATGTCATCGGGGAGTTGGTGGCCGGGGAGTACACCCTCGCCTCCAGTGCCCCGGCCTTCCGGCCCGCCGCGCTGCCGGTGACCGTCCAGGCGTCCCGCGAGACCCGTCAGGACATCGAGCTCGCGGGCGGGGCGGTGCTGCGCGGGACGGTACGCGCCGGCGGCGGGCGGCCGGTCGAGGACGCCAGGGTCACGCTGCTGGACGCGGCGGGCAACGTCGTCGACACCGCGACCACGGGCCCCGACGGCCTGTTCCGCTTCGTGGATCTGTCGGCCGGCGAGTACACCGTGATCGCCGCCGGTTACCCACCGGTCGCCACCGTCCTCCAGGTCGCGGGCGGCGGACGCACCGAGCGCGACCTGCAGTTGGGACACGAGGACTGACGTGCCACCCCGGGCGCGGAGGCGCGCCGCGCCCGGGGGAGTGGCCCGACCGGGGGCGCCGGCGCACCACCTCTTGGTGGACTGGGCCCTTGCATCTGCCGGCGGTTCTCACGCACGGCAGCGCGCCCGGCGCGATGAGCGATGCCGAGGTCCCGAGCTGCTGCGGTCCCATGGTCCGCGGGTGGTCGAGCGGGGCAGGCTGCCGCTGATGACCACCGAGTGCCGGGCGGGCGGCACCCGGATCGGGATTCCCACGAACTGGCTGGCGGCGGGGCCGGTCAACCGACCGGCCTCGAAATTCGCCACGTCGAGGCGGAGGCCCGCCCGGCCGGTGAGGGCGCCAACCGGGCGGGCACGGACCGGCGGGGCGGGGCAGGCCGTCAGGTGGTGAAGGCTCGTCCGTGGTGGGCGAGTTCGGCGTGGGGATCGCCGCCGCTGGTGCGGGTGGGATCGGGATGGATGAGTGCCCCGGCCAGTCGTGGGACGGCGTGCAGCAGGGCATGCTCGGCGGCCACGGCGACGTGGTGGGCGGCCGACAGCGGCAGTGTGCCGTCGATGACGACGGCGGCCTCGGCCCGCAGCCGGTGGCCTATCCACCGCATCCGCAACTCGCCCACCGCCAGCACGCCGGGGACCTGACGCAGGGTCTGCTCGGCGGTGTCGACCAGCGCGGGGTCCACCGCGTCCATGAGACGGCGGAAGACCTCCTTGGCCGCGCCGCCGAGAACCAGCAGGATCGCGGCGGTGATCAGCAGGCCGACGACCGGGTCCGCCAGGCGCCAGCCGATGGCGGCCCCGCCCGCGCCCAGCAGCACGGCCAAGGAGGTGAAGCCGTCGGTGCGGGCGTGCAGTCCGTCGGCGACCAGCGCGGCCGAGCCGATCCTGCGGCCGGTACGGATGCGGTAGCGCGCCACCCCTTCGTTGCCGAGGAAGCCGATCACCGCGGCGGCGGCGACGGCCGGGAGGTGGCCGATCTCGCGCGGGTTCAGCAGGCGGTCGATCGCGGTCCAGGCCGTGAACACGGCGGACGCGGCAATGGTGAGGAGGATGACCAGGCCCGCGAGGTCCTCGGCCCGGCCGAATCCGTAGGTGAACCGCCGGGTGGCGGTCCGCCGCCCCAACAGGAACGCGATGCCCAGGGGCACGGCGGTCAGTGCGTCCGCCGCGTTGTGCACGGTGTCGCCCAGCAGCGCCACGGATCCGGACAGCATCACGACCAGGGCCTGTGCCGCGGTGGTCAGGCCCAGGACGACGAGGGAGATCCACAGGGTGCGCATGCCCTCCGCCGAGGTCTCCAGCGCGGTGTCGACCTTGTCGGACGCCTCGTGGCTGTGCGGGGTGATCAGGTGCCGGATCCGGTGCGACCAGCGTGACCAGCGGCGCTGCGCGGGAGGGTGCTCCGCGTGCGGGGCGCCGCCGTGCCCGTGCCGGTGACCGAGGGGCCCATGGGAGTGAGGGGCGGCCCCGCCATGGTGGTGGCCGTCGGTAGGGGTGTGGCCGTGCGCCTCCCCGGACGGGCCCTTCTCCGGTACGTCGTGCAGGTCACTCGCGTCGTTCACTGCAGCTCCCACCTTCCGCTCCAGGGGTGCCGGTGGTGGACACCGGCACGCTCCTCCGACCATTATGTGCGTATGAGCGCACGCATGCACCTATCAGATGCGTACGGTCCGCAGGAGCGAGACGAAGGCGCTCGGCTGGCCGTGGCCGCCGAGGTGCTGGGCCTGCTCGCCGACCGCACCAGGCTGGCCCTTCTACGGCGTCTGGCGGAGGGCGAGGCGGATGTGAGCACCCTCACCGAGGCGTGCGGTGCGGCGCGCCCCTCTGTCAGTCAGCACCTCGGGCGGCTCCGCCTCGCCGGACTGGTCATCCATCGCAAGGAAGGCCGCAGGGTCGTCTACGCCCTGCGGCACGGGCATCTGCGCCGCCTGGTGGAGGAGGCGCTGAGCGTGGCCGACCATCAGCTCGGCCATCTCCCGCCGCACGACTGACCCCACCGGCCGTGCCGCCGTGCGGGCGGCTGGGCAGGGCCTCTCACCTCGGCCTTCCCTCGCCGGGGTTGGTGAATGTCACAGCCCAACGAGGCCGGCAAATCGGACATTTCCACCCAGTTTTCGAGGGTGCTCGCGAAGGGGCCGCGTAGGGTCGTCAGTGGCGATGAACGCAGCCGAGAGCCAGGAACAGATCGAGGCCGGCCCGCGTTCAGCGACTTCCGAGGCCCCGCACAGGCGCCCGGATCGACCGGTACGCCGCACCCCACTTCGCGGAACGACGCGCAACGAGGCGTGATGAAGTGCGGCGGCGAAGGCGGCAGCAGGACAGCAGCCACGGCGCGGAACGCCGGCTCGTCACCGGTCGCGCGAGGTCCGGCACCGGACCTGGCGACACCCAGCGGCACGGAAACGGAACGGTTCATGCACGCATCACGGATGAGCCGCGGCACGCGCCGCGGGCTGGCCGCGCTGGTGGCGGCCGCCGCCTTGCTGGCGGCCCTCGGCACCGTCTTCACCATGACGCGCTCCTCGGCAGCCCCGGCCACGCCGACCACCGCCAGCGCCGCGGTGGGCGGCGCGAAGGTCGAGTGCACCTCGAAGAAGCCGGGCCTGGCGCCCGAGCTGTCCCGGGACATCGCCCACGCGCTGCACGGGCGCCAGGGCGCGGCGGCGCTGGCCGTCTACGACCGGGACACCGGGACGACCTGCGACTACAAGGCCGGTACCGCCTTCGACTCCGCGAGCGTGGTGAAGGTCACGGTGCTCGGTGCGCTGCTCCGGCAGGCCGACGAGGCGCACCGGAAGCTGACGCCCAAGGAGGTGGAGCTGACCACCGCGATGATCACCAAGTCGGACAACGAAGCGACCTCCGCGCTCTGGCGGCAGATCGGGGAAGACGGGATCAAGCAGTTCCTCTCCCTGGCCGGAATGCGGCACACCGTGCCGGGCGCCGACGGCGCCTGGGGCCTCACCCAGGTCACCGCGAGCGACGAACTCAAGCTGATGGAACTGCTGACCCGGAAGAACACGGTGCTCAGCGCGCACGCCCGCGGCTACGCGCTCGACCTCATGGAGCGGGTCGCCCCCGACCAGCGCTGGGGCACACCCGCCGGAGTGCCCGGCGGCACCACGACGCACGTGAAGAACGGCTGGCTGCCACGCGAGAACAACGGCTGGCGGGTGCACAGCGTCGGCGCCTTCACCGGCGGTGGGCACGACTACGGCATGGCCGTCCTCTCGCAGGGCAACCGCACCATGGACTACGGCGTCGACACCGTCGAGGAAGCCGCCGAGGTCATCCACCGGGATCTGGCCGAGGCCGGCTGACCGTCGGCCGTCCGGGCCGGGAGATGTCTTTGCGGTGCGCGCCGGTTCAGGTGGTGGCCGGCTGCGTGGCGCGCGCGAGTTCACGGCGCTGTCGCATGAAGGGACGCGGGCGGTTCAGGGCGAGGACCGCGGTGGTGGACCCGTCGCGCTCGTAACAGGCGAGGAAGCTGCGGTCGTCGGGCGAGCCTTCGAGGATCCGGGGTGTGTCGCCGGGCAGCCGCCGGCCGGCGAACTGGATGCGTACGCCGTACTGGTCGGACCAGAAGTAGGGCAGGCTGCCGTGGGTGGCCACGGTGCTGCCCGCGAGGAGGTTCCTCGCGGCGATGGCGGCCTGTTCCGTCGCACTGGTCCAGTGTTCGGCCCGTGAGCCGCCCACCCGGGCGACATCGCCGACGGCCACGATGTGCGAAACCGCGGTCACGCAGCCCTCGTCGCACAGCACTCCGTCGTCGAGCGGCAGCCCGGACCCTTCCAGCCAGCCGGTGTTGGGTCGCACCCCGATGCCGACGACGACCACATCGGCGAGGAGCATCCGGCCGTCGCGCAGCTCGACGCCGGTGACCCGGTCGGTGCCGCCGCCGTGCAGACCGGCGACGCCGGTGCCGGTGAGGAGGGTGACGCCGTGGTCCGCGTGCAGGGCGGAGCAGATCAGCGCCATCTCGTCGCCGAGTTGGGGGACGAGGGGGAGCGGGGCGGCCTCGACCACGGTGACGTCATGCCCCAGCCTGGCGCAGGACGAGGCCACTTCGGCCCCGATGAAGCCGCCGCCGATCACCACGACCCGGGCCGGGCCACGGGTCAGGTCGTCGCGCAGTGCGTGGGCGTCGTCCAGGGTGCGCAGGGTGTGCACTCCGCTGAGCGCGGGTCCTGGCAGGCGGCGCGGTGTGGCGCCGGTGGCGATGACCACGCCGTCGGTCTCCAGTCGCCGGCCGCTGTGCAGGACCACGGTGCGCCCGTCGGTGTCGAGTCCGGTGGCGCGGGTGCCCAGCAGCCACTCCGCATCGAGTTCGGCGACCTCTTCGGCGTCGGCCAGGGCGAGTTGATCCATGCTCGCGGTGCCCGTGAGGAAGTCCTTGGACAGCGGCGGCCGGTCGTAGGGGCGGTGGTGCTCGTCCCCCACGATCGTCAGGCGCCCGTCGAACCCCTGTGAGCGCAGCGCCCGCGCGGCGTACAGTCCCGCCAGCGAGGCGCCGATGACAGTGATCGCCTTCATGCGGCGGTGCCCTCCTCGGCTGCGTGGTGGATGTAGACCATGCCGTCTTCCACGGTGACGGGATGGGTGCGTACGGCCCGCCGCGCCGGCAGGCAGGTGGGTGCGCCGGTGCGCAGGTCGAACGAAGCGGCGTGCAGCGGGCATTCGACCAGGCATCCCTCCAGCCAGCCGTCGGCGAGCGAGGCGTCCTGGTGGGTGCAGGTGTCGTCGATGGCGTACAGCTCGCCGTCGGCGTTGAAGACGGCGATCGGAGGTGCGGTGTCGATACGAACGGACTCGCCTGCGGGCAGATCAGCGAGGTGGCAGACGGGAATCACAGGAGCCCCCCTGTTACTGTTCGGTATAGTCGAGTTTCCTCATGCGCACGGCGCAGCGCTATGCGCAACAGAATCCAGGCGGGGAGTCCGCGCGTCAAGCGCTCCCCTCAATGTCGGCCCGATCGGGCCGCCAGGTGGTGAGATCGCAGATGACCGACAAGGCGGAGGACGGGGCGGCGGAGAAGCCGTCCAGAGGGCCGGCCGGCGGTGTGCAGTCGGTGGACCGGGCCGTCACCGTGCTGGAAATCCTGGCCCGGCACGGTGATGTCGGGGTGACCGAGGTCGCCGAGGAGCTGGGCGTCCACAAGTCGACCGCGTTCCGGCTGCTGGGTGTGCTGGAGAACCGCGGGCTGGTCGCCCAGGAGCAGGAGCGCGGCAAGTACTACCTCGGAGCGGGGGTGTTGCGCCTGGCCGGCGCGGCCGCCGTGCGGCTGGACATCTCCCAGGAGGGCGCGGCGCTCTGCCGGATGCTCGCCGACGAGCTGGGGGAGACGGTCAACATCGCCGTGCTCGACCGCAATGCCGCGGTCAACATCATGCAGGCGCGCGGCCCGGCCTCGGTCACCGCGCAGAACTGGCTCGGCAGGCGCACTCCGCTGCACGCGACGTCCAGCGGCAAGGCGCTGCTCGCGTTCCAGCCGGACCCGGTCCAGGAAATGGTGCTGGCGCGGAAGCTGCCGCGTCTGACGGAGCGGACGATCACCTCGGCGCCGGCGTTGCGTGAGCAGCTGGCGGAGGTGGTGCGGCAGGGCTACGCGGTGGCTGCCGAGGAGCTCGAACTGGGTCTGCACGCCGTCGCGGCCCCCGTGCGAGCGCACGACGGCGCGGTGATCGGGGCGCTCAGCGTGTCGATCCCGGTGTACCGCCTGGACGAGGAGCGGCTTCCGGAAGTGGCCGGGCGCACCGTCGAGGCGGCCCGGGAGCTCTCGCGGCGGATGGGGTACGCCTGTTGACCTCGGAGTGAGCCGGGAGGCACGCGGGGCCGGAGTGATCCGGCCCCGCTTTTGCGTGTCCGGGGCCCGTAACCGGTGCTTTACCAAGAGCTAACTCCCACCCCTTGACGCTGAGGAGGTGGCGTTCCCAGTATGTCTCTCATCGCGCAACCAGACGTGCAGTGCGCAACACCGAGGGGTAGGGCATGCCACACGAAGTCCGTGCCGTCGTCGCGGCGAAAAAGGGCGCACCTGTCGAGGTGCAGGCGATTTTGGTGCAGGATCCCGGGCCGGGAGAGGTGCTGGTCGCCGTCCAGGCCTGCGGGGTCTGCCACACCGATCTGCACTACCGGGAGGGGGCGATCAGCGAGGACTTCCCCTTCCTGCTGGGGCATGAGGCGGCCGGTGTCGTCGAGGAGGTCGGTCCGGGGGTCGCGGATCTGGCGCCGGGTGACTACGTGGTGCTCGCCTGGCGTGCGCCGTGCGGGAGTTGCCGGTCCTGTCGCCGGGGCCGTCCCTGGTACTGCTTCGACTCCCGCAACGCCACCCAGCCGATGACCCTGCTGGACGGCACTCCGCTGACCACGGCCCTGGGCATCGGCGCGTTCGCGGAGAAGACGCTGGTCGCCGCCGGGCAGGCGGTGAAGGTGGACCCCGCCGCCCGCCCGGAGGCCGCCGGTCTCATCGGCTGCGGGGTGATGGCCGGCTACGGCGCGGCCGTGCACACCGGCGCCGTCGGCAGCGGCGACACCGTCGCCGTGATCGGCTGCGGCGGCGTCGGCAACGCCGCCATCGCCGGCGCCTCGATCGCCGGCGCACGCAGGATCATCGCCGTCGACATCGACGACAGGAAACTGGACGGCGCGACCCGCTTCGGCGCCACCCACACCGTCAACTCGCGTGGTACGGACCCGATCGAGGCGGTTCGCGGCCTCACCGGCGGGCACGGCGCGGACGTGGTGATCGACGCGGTGGGCCGCCCGGAGACCTACCGGCAGGGATTCTTCATGCGCGACCTGGCCGGCACCCTCGTCCAGGTCGGCGTCCCCGACCCCGACATGCGCATCGAACTGCCCCTGATCGAGCTGTTCTCCCGCGGCGGCGCCCTGAAATCCTCCTGGTACGGCGACTGCCTGCCCAGCCGCGACTTCCCCGTCCTCATCGACCGCTACCTCAGCGGGCGGCTCGACCTCGACGGTTTTGTCACCGAGACCATCGCCCTGGACGAGGTGGAGTCCGCCTTCGACAAGATGCGCGACGGCACGGTGCTGCGCTCGGTGGTGGTCCTGTGAGGAGCCAACGGGTGGTCACCTCGGGGACGTTCAGCCTCGACGGGGAGACCTTCGACGTCGACAACAACGTCTGGCTCGTCGGCGACGACACCGAGGTCGCCGTCGTCGACGCCGCCCACGACGCGGCGGCGATCGCCACCGCCGTCAACGGGCGCCACGTGGTCGCCATCGTCTGCACCCACGGCCACGACGACCACATCGACGCCGCCGCCGAACTGGCCGAAGTCACCGGCGCACCGGTGCTGCTGCACCCCGCCGACCAGGAACTGTGGGAGGCGGTGCACCCGGACCGCAAGCCCGACGGGTGGCTCGCCGACGGGCAGCGCATCGACGTCGCGGGCCAGGCCCTGCACGTCCTGCACACCCCCGGCCACACCTGGGGCAGCGTCAGCCTCCACGCGCCCGGCCTGGGCGCCGTGTTCACCGGCGACACCCTCTTCCACGGGGGGCCCGGCGCCACCGGCCGCTCCTACTCCGACGCCACCGTCATCGCCGCCTCCCTCCGCGAGCGGCTGCTCCCGCTGCCCGGCAGCACCGTCGTGCACACCGGCCACGGCCCGGACACCACCATCGCGGCCGAGCGGCCGCACGTCCCCACCGCCTGAAGCGCTCGGCGACAGAGCGCCCCACCGGCCGTACCCACCCGGCTCCCCGCACGCGCCTGAACCCGAAGGAGGGACATGTCCTCAGCATCCGCCACCGACGCCCGTGTGGTCGTCATCGGCGCCGGCATCGTCGGCTGCTCGCTCGCCGATGAGCTCACCGCCCGGGGCTGGAGCGACGTCACCGTCCTGGAGCAGGGGCCGCTGCCGGCCCCCGGCGGCTCCACCTCGCACGCGCCGGGGCTGGTCTTCCGGACCGGCCCGTCCAAGACCATGACCGAGTTCGCGAAGTACACCGTCCAGAAGTTCGGCTCCCTGGAGGTCGACGGGCTGCCCTGCTTCCACCCCGTCGGCGGCCTGGAGATCGCCACCACCGAGGCCCGCTGGGCCGACCTGCACCGCAAGGCCGGACTCGCCGCCTCCTGGGGCGTGCGCGGGGAGCTGCTCACCCCGCAGCAGTGCAAGAGGCTGTGGCCCCTGCTGGACGAGGACACCATCCTCGGCGGCTTCCACACCGCCGAAGACGGCCTGGCCCGGGCCCTGCTCGCCTGCCGCGCCCAGATGGCACGGGCCGAGGGGCGCGGCGCCCGCTTCCTGGAGCGGCACACCGTCACCGGGATCGAGCGGGAGGACGGCCGGGTCACCGGCGTTTTCACCGACCAGGGCACTTTCCCCGCCGACCATGTCGTCTCGGCCGCCGGTTTCTGGGGCCCGGTGATCGGCGCGATGGCCGGGGTGGACGTACCGCTGCTGCCGCTGGCCCACCAGTACGCCACGACCGAACCGCTGCCCGAACTCGACGGGCTCAACGACCCCCGCACCGAAGCCGGCCGCCCGATGCTGCGGTTCCAGGACCGCGACCTGTACTTCCGCGAGCACACCGATGCGGCCGGGAGCCGGCTCGGCATCGGCTCCTACGCCCACCGCCCGATGCCCGTCGACCCCTTCGCCGTCCCCGCCTTCGACGAGGCGCCGGTCATGCCGTCCTCACTGCCCTTCACTGAGGAGGACTTCGCCCCGAGCTGGCAGGACAGCGTCGGCCTGATCCCCGCACTCGGCGCCTCCCGGGTGGCCGACGGCTTCAACGGCGTCTTCTCCTTCACCCCCGACGGGATGCCGGTGCTCGGCGAATCCCGGGACCTGCGCGGCTTCTGGCTCGCCGAGGCCGTCTGGGTCACCCACTCCGCCGGCGTCGCCAAGGCCCTCGCCGAGTGGATGACCGACGGGCGGCCCTCCCTCGACCTCCACGAATGCGACCTCCACCGCTTCGAGGACGCCCAGCGCTCACCCGCCTACATCGAGGACCGCGGCGCCCAGAGCTTCGTCGAGGTCTACGACGTCATCCACCCCCTCCAGCCCATCGAGGCCCCCCGCCCCCTCCGCGTCAGCCCCTTCCACGCCCGCCAGCAGGAACTCGGCGCGTACTTCCTGGAGGGCGGGGGCTGGGAGCGCCCGCACTGGTACGAGGCCAACGCCCCGCTCGCCGACGGGCTCACCCTCCCCGAACGCGACCCCTGGTCGGCCCGCTACTGGTCACCGATCGCCGCCGCCGAAGCCGCGGCGACGCGCGAGAAGGTCGCGCTCT
The DNA here is from genome assembly GCF_044328065.1 of Streptomyces sp. NPDC017993. NCBI lineage: Bacteria > Bacillati > Actinomycetota > Actinomycetes > Kitasatosporales > Streptomycetaceae > Streptomyces > Streptomyces sp. NPDC017993. The sequence continues at coordinate 391,448 of NZ_JBIRGO010000004.1, read as the reverse complement.
ACGACATGACCCCGCTGCGCCGCCTGGAAGTCACCGGCCCCGGCGCGCTCGGCTTCCTCCAGCGGATGACCACCAACCAGCTGGACAAGAAGCCCGGCGCGGTCACCTACACCCTCCTCCTGGACGAGGCCGGCGGCGTCCGCTCCGACCTCACCGTGGCGCGGCTGGCACCCGACCGCTTCCAGGTCGGCGCCAACAGCGGAGCCGACCTGGACTGGCTGCTGCGGCACGCCCCGGCCGGGGTGCAGATCCGCGACATCACCTCCGGCACCTGCTGCATCGGGGTCTGGGGCCCGCTGGCCCGCGACCTCGTCCAGCCGCTCACCCGCGACGACTTCTCCCACCAGGGCTTCGGCTTCTTCAAGGCCAAGCAGACCTACCTCGGCCACGTCCCGGTCACCGCCATGCGGCTGAGCTACGTCGGCGAGCTGGGCTGGGAGCTGTACACCACCGCCGACCTCGGCCTGCGGCTGTGGGACACGCTCTGGGAGGCCGGCCGGGAACACGGGGTGATCGCCGCCGGGCGCAGCGCCTTCAACAGCCTGCGCCTGGAGAAGGGTTACCGCTCCTGGGGCCACGACATGACCACCGAGCACAACCCGTACGAGGCCGGGGTCGGCTTCGCGGTCCGCCCCGCCAAGGGCGAGTTCATCGGCCGCCCCGCCCTCGAAGGACTCAGCGAGCAGAACGTCCGGCGCAAGCTCACCTGCCTCACCCTCGATGACCCCGCTGCCGTCGTCCTCGGCAAGGAGCCGGTGTTCGTCGACGGCGCCCCGGCCGGCTACGTCACCTCCGCCTCCTACGGCTACACCATCGGCCGGTGCATCGCCTACGCCTGGCTGCCGGCCTCGGCCGCGGTCCCCGGCACCGCCGTCCACCTGGAGTACTTCGGCGAGAAGGTCCCCGCCACCGTGGCGGCGGAACCGCTCTTCGACCCGAAGATGACGCGCATCCGCAGGTAGCCGGACGCGCCCCGGCACACCCGTGCCGTCCGCTGACCCGTGCAGTCCGCAGGGAGAAGGAGCAACCGCATGGCTCCCACGTACGACGTCATCGTTCTGGGCCTGGGCGGTATGGGCAGCGCCGCCGCCCACCACCTCGCCGCCCGCGGCGCCCGCGTCCTGGGCCTGGAGAAGTTCGGCCCGATGCACAACCGCGGCTCCAGCCACGGCGGTTCACGCATCACCCGTCAGTCCTACTTCGAGGACCCCGCCTACGTCCCGCTGCTGCTGCGCTCGTACGAGCTGTACGACCAGCTGAAGCGGGACACCGGTCGCCAGGTCACCACCCTGTGCGGGGGCGTGATGGTCGGCCGCCCCGAGAGCCGCACCGTCCGGGGCAGCCTCCTCTCCGCCCAGCAGTGGGACCTGCCGCACGAGATGCTCGACGCGAAGGAGATCCGCCGCCGCTTCCCGACCCTGAACCCCGAGGACGACGAGGTCGCCCTGTACGAGGCGCGGGCCGGGCTGGTCCGGCCGGAGAACACCGTCGCCGCGCACGTCCAGCTCGCCACCCGCCAGGGCGCCGACCTGCACTTCGAGGAGCCCGTCACCCGCTGGGAGGAACTGCCGGGTGGCGCCGGCGTCCGCGTCCACACCCCCGAGAACACCTACACCGCGGGCCACTTGGTGATCTGCCCGGGAGCCTGGGCACCCCGGCTGCTCACTGATCTGCACGTGCCGTTCACCATCGAGCGGCAGGTCATGTACTGGTTCGAGCCCGAGGGCGGCACCGCGCCCTTCGTCCCCGAGCGGCACCCCGTCTACATCTGGGAAGACGCGGCGGGCGTACAGATCTACGGCTTCCCGTCGATCGACGGGCCCGGCAGAGGGGCCAAGGTCGCCTTCTTCCGCAAGGGCACCGTCTGCACCCCGGAGACCATCGAACGCACCGTCCACGACCACGAGGTACGGGCCATGGCCGACCACGTCGCCGCCCGCGTCCCCACCTTGCCGGGCCGGTTCCTGAAAGCCGCCACCTGCATGTACTCCAACACCCCCGACGAGCACTTCGTCATCACCCGGCACCCCGCCCACCCCGGCTCCGTCACCGTCGCCTGCGGCTTCTCCGGACACGGCTTCAAGTTCGTGCCGGTGGTCGGCGAGATCCTCGCCGACCTCGCGCTGACCGGTGCCACCGAGCACCCCATCGAGCTTTTCGACCCTTCCCGTCGCTTCGCCGGGGAGACCCCTAGCCGGCCCGCCGCCGCGGCTGTTTGAGGAGACCGCACATGACGACCACGCCCTGGTCCGCCGCCACCACCCCGGCCGGACCCGACGCCCCGGCGGAACCGGCGCCGACCTCCGCCACGAGCCTGATCACCACCCTCCCCGGCCCCTCCTACACCGACCCCGACGTCTTCCGGCAGGAGCAGGAGAAGATCTTCGAGCGGCTGTGGTTCTGCGCGGTGCGCAGCGCGGACCTGGAGAAGCCGGGCGCCTTCCGTACGGTGCAGGTCGGCCGGGAGAGCGTCCTGATCACCCGGAACCGCGCGGGCCGGCTGCGCGCCTTCCTCAACATCTGCCGCCACCGCGGCGCGCAACTGTGCACCGAGGAGGCCGGAGAGGTCCGCCGCAATCTGCAATGCCCCTACCACGCCTGGACCTACGACCTCGACGGCCGGCTCGTCGCCGCGCCCAACCTCCAGAGGATGCCGGACATCGACCGCACCGAGCGCGGTCTGGTCCACGTCGAGCTGCGCGAGTGGCTCGGCTATGCGTGGGTCTGCCTGGCCGATGAGCCGCCGTCCTTCGAGGAGACGGTGATCGGCGCGGCCGTCGAGCGGCTGGGGGACGCGGCGTCCATCGACCGCTACCGCACCGAGGGCCTCGCTTTGGGCAAGCGCATCACCTACGACGTGCGCGCCAACTGGAAGCTCATCATCGAGAACTTCATGGAGTGCTACCACTGTGCGACGATCCACCCCGAACTGACCGAGGTACTGCCGGAGTTCGCCGACGGATTCGCCGCCCAGTACTACGTCGGTCACGGCGCGCAGTTCGCCGAGGAGGCCGAGGGCTTCACCGTCGACGGCCGCGGCGGCTTCGGCCGGCTCCCGGAGATCGAGGACACCCAGGACCGCCGCTACTACGCGATGACCGTCCGGCCGCAGGTCTTCGTCAACCTCGTCCCCGACCACGTCATCGTCCACCGGATGTTCCCGATGGCCGCCGACCGCACCGTCGTCGAGTGCGACTGGCTCTATCTGCCGGAGGTCGTCGACTCCGGCGCCGATCTGTCCACGTCCGTCGAACTCTTCCACCGGGTCAACGCCCAGGACTTCGACGCCTGCGAGCGCACCCAGCCGGCCATGGACTCCCGCGCCTACCGCAACGGCGGGGTGCTCGTACCCAGCGAGCACCACATCGGCGCCTTCCATCAATGGGTCACCGAATGCCTGGAGGACAAGCATGCCTGACCTGTTCATCGACGGCCGATGGCGGTCCGCGCTGCGGGAGCGGACCCGCGAGATCCGCTGTCCCGCCGACGGCAGCCTCGTCGCGGTCGTCGACGAGGGCGACGGCAAGGACGCGCTGGAGGCGGTCGCCGCCGCCCGCCGCGCCTTCGACGAAGGCCGCTGGCCGAAGCTGCCGGACGCCGAACGCGGCGATCTGCTGCTGCGCGTCGCCGACCTGCTCCTCCGCGACAAGGCGGCGCTGGCCCGCGCCGAATCCCTCGACACCGGCAAACGGCTGGTCGAGAGCGAATACGACATCGACGACATCGCCGCCTGCTTCCGCTACTTCGGCCGTCTCATCGGCACCGAGGACGGCCGGGTGGTCGACGCGGGCAGCCCCTCGGTCGACAGCCGGGTGGTGCACGAGCCGGTCGGGGTCTGCGCCCTGATCACCCCCTGGAACTACCCGCTGCTGCAGACGGCGTGGAAGGTCGCGCCGGCACTGGCCGCGGGCAACACCTTCGTCCTCAAGCCCAGCGAACTCACCCCGCATACGGCCATCGCCCTGATCCGGCTGCTTCAGGAGGCGGGCCTGCCGGACGGTGTGGCCAACCTCGTCCTGGGCACCGGGCCCGAGGCGGGCGCACCGCTGACCGATCACCCGGACGTGGACCTGGTCTCCTTCACCGGCGGGCTGGCCACCGGGCGGCGGATCATGGCGGCCGCCGCCGGCACGGTCAAGCGGGTCGCCCTCGAACTCGGCGGCAAGAACCCCAACATCGTCTTCGCGGACGCCGACTTCGAGACGGCCGTCGATCACGCCCTGACCGCCGTCTTCCTGCACTCCGGCCAGGTCTGCTCGGCCGGCGCCCGGCTGCTGGTGGAGGACGCCCTGCACGACCGCTTCGTCGACGAGGTCGTGCGCCGCGCCCGCCTCATCAGGCTCGGCGGCCCGTTCGACGCGCACGCGCGGACCGGCCCGCTGATCTCGGCCGCCCACCGGGCGAAGGTGGAGAGCTACGTCGCCGACGGCCTGGCCGAAGGCGCGACGCTCCGCTGCGGGGGTGCGCGGCCCGAGGCCCCCGAACTCGCCGGCGGCTTCTACTACTTGCCCACGGTGCTCGACGAGTGCCGGAGCGAGATGAGCGTGGTGCGCGAGGAGTCCTTCGGGCCGGTGCTGACCGTCGAGCGTTTCCACGACGAGGACGAGGCGGTGGCGCTCGCCAACGACACCGTCTACGGGCTGGCCGGTGCGGTGTGGACCACCGACCAGGCCAGGGCCGACCGGGTCGTGTCCGCGCTGCGGCTGGGCACCGTATGGATCAACGACTACCACCCCTACCTGCCGCAGGCGGAATGGGGCGGATTCAAGCAGTCGGGGACCGGCCGGGAGCTCGGTCCCGGCGGCCTGGCGGAATACCGCGAGACCAAGCACATCTGGCGCAACACCGCGCCCACGGCACAGCACTGGTTCGACTAGGACGCACGCCGACGCACCACCCACGCAAGCCCCTTCCCGTCAGCCCGTCAGCCCGTCCGCCCGTCCGATCCCGCGGACCCGGCCTCGTGCACCCCCGATCCCCGACGCGCGCGAGGCGCACACCTCCCCCTGCCCAGGAGGCCGCTCATGGCAGAGACCGACGACGCGTCACCGCGCCAGGACGACGCCGAACTCGCCGAGTTCGGCTACCGCCCCGAACTCAAACGCACCCTCGGCAACTTCCACACCTTCGCTGCCGGCATCAGCTACATCTCCATCCTCACCGGCACCTTCCAGCTCTTCTACTTCGGCTACGGGACCGGCGGTCCGGCCTACTGGTGGTCCTGGCCGATGGTGTTCGTCGGCCAGCTGATGATCGCGCTGTGCTTCGCCGAACTGGCCGCCCGCCACCCCGTGGCCGGCTCCGTCTACAACTGGGCCAAGAGGATCGGCAATCCGCACGTCGGCTGGCTGGCCGGCTGGATGATGCTGGTCGCCTCGATCGTGTCGCTCGCCGCGGTCGCCCTCGCCTACCAGCTGACGCTTCCGCAGATTTCGGCGTCCTTCCAGATCATCGGCGACGGCAGCGGCCCGTACGACATCGCGACCAACGGCGTCCTGCTCGCCGGCGTGCTGATCGTCTTCACCACCCTCGTCAACGCCTTCGGGGTCAAGCTCATGGCCCGGATCAACACCGCGGGCGTCTTCATCGAACTGGTCGCCACCGTCGTGCTGATCGTGCTGTTCGCCGTCCACGTGGTGCGCGGCCCGGACGTGGTGCTGCAGACCCACCACACCGGCGCCGGACAGAACCTCGGCTATCTCGGAGCCTTCCTCACCGCCTCGCTGGCCTCCGCCTACGTCATGTACGGCTTCGACACGGCGGCCTCGCTCAGCGAGGAGTCCCTGGATCCCTCGCGCAACGCGCCGCGGGCGATCCTGCGGGCGCTGGTCGCCTCGTTCGTCATCGGCGGCCTGATCCTGCTGCTCGCGATGATGAGCGTGCGCAGTCTGACCGGAGAGGGACTGACCACCGACGGCCTCCAGTACATCGTCCTGGACGTCCTCGGCGACACGGTCGGCAAGGCCATGCTCTGGTGCGTGCTGATCGCGGTCACCGTGTGCGCCCTCGCCGTGCACACCGCCGCCATCCGGCTCGCGTTCGCCATGGCCCGCGACAACAACCTGCCCGCCGCCTCCCTGCTCGCCAAGGTCAGCCCCCGCTTCCAGACGCCGGTGCTGCCCGCCGTCGTCGTCGGCGTGCTCTCCCTCGGCGTCCTGGTCCTCAACATCCGCCAACCGCAGATCTTCTCGGTGGTCACCAGCATCGGCATCATCATGATCTACGGGGCCTATCTGCTGGTCACCGCGCCGATGCTGGTGGCCAGGCTGCGCGGGAAGTGGACCCCGGCCGGCGGCGGCAGGTTCTCGCTGGGGCGCTGGGGCCTGCCGGTCAACATCCTCGGCGTTCTCTGGGGCGCCGGAATGATCGTCAACCTCGCCTGGCCGCGCGATGCGGTCTACAACGCCACACCGCCCCACCACTGGTACCTGCGCTGGGGCGCCGTGCTCTTCGTCGGCGCGGTCGCGCTGGGCGGCTTCGCCTACTACTGGTGCATCCAGCGCCACCGCACCGGCGTACTGGCCGAGCACGCGGCCGAGGAGCCGCCCGGCCAGGCCGCCCCCGACACCCCCGAGCCGGTCCCGGCCACCGACTGACCGACCGCACTCCCACGCAGAAAGAGGACAACCCACCGTGTCCACTGAAGAGTTCGACTACGTGATCGTGGGCGGCGGCACCGCGGGAAACGTCGTGGCCGCCCGGCTCAGCGAAGACCCCTCGGTCACCGTGTGCGTCCTGGAGGCAGGACCCTCCGACGTCGGCGACGACAACGTGCTGCGCCTGGAGCGCTGGATGAGCCTCCTGGAGTCCGGCTACGACTGGGACTACCCGGTCGAACCGCAGGAGAACGGCAACATCCACATGCGTCACGCCCGCGCCAGGGTGCTGGGCGGCTGCTCGTCGCACAACTCCTGTATCGCCTTCTGGGCGCCGGCCGAGGACCTCAACTCCTGGGAGGCACAAGGGTGTACGGGCTGGGGCGCCCGGGACACCTTCCCCCTCTACCGGCGGCTGGAGAACAACGACGCGCCGGGCGACCACCACGGCCGCTCCGGCCCGGTCACCCTGCGCACCATCAAGAGCGGCGACCCCTGTGGAGCGGCGCTGCTCCAGGCGTGCGCCCAGAACGGCATCCCCACCACCGACTTCAACACCGGCAGCACGGTCGTCCGGGGCGCCAACTGGTTCCAGATCAACTCCGACGAGAGCAACGTCCGGCAGTCCTCGTCCGTCGCCTATCTCCATCCCGTCATGGGCAGGCGGCCCAACCTGGTGGTGCGCACCGGGGTACGCGCCAAGCGCCTGCTGATCGACGCCGATCGGCGCTGCACCGGCGCGGAATACCTCGACCCGGACCTGATCCGCACCCGTACGGTCCGCGCCCGCCGCGAAGTCATCGTCTCCTGCGGCTCGATCGACACCCCCAAGCTGCTGATGCTCTCGGGCATCGGCCCGGCGGAGCAGCTGCGCGAGGTCGGCGTGGACGTCGTCGTCCATTCCCCGGGCGTCGGCGAGAACCTCCAGGACCACCCGGAGGGCGTGATCATGTGGGACGCGAAGCGGCCCATGGTCAGCTCCTCCACCCAGTGGTGGGAGATCGGCATCTTCGCCGACACCGAGCCCGGCCTGGACCGGCCGGACCTGATGTTCCACTACGGCTCCGTGCCCTTCGACATGCACACCGCCCGGCACGGCTACCCGACGTCCGAGAACGCCTTCTGCCTCACCCCGAACGTCACCCGTGCCCGCTCCCGTGGCACGGTCCGGCTGCGGACCCGCGATTTCCGCGACAAGCCCAAGGTCGACCCTCGCTACTTCACCGACGAACACGACGTCCGCGTGATGACCTACGGCCTGCGGCTCGCCCGCGAGATCGTCGCCCGGCCGCCGATGGCGGACTGGGCCGGCGCCGAGCTGGCCCCCGGCCCCGACGTACGCTCTGACACCGAACTCCTCGACTACATCCGCACCACCCACAACACCGTCTACCACCCCGCCTCGACGGTGAAGATGGGAGCGGCCGACGACGCCATGGCGCCCGTCGATCCCCGGCTGCGGGTCAAGGGCATCGCCGGGCTGCGGGTCGCCGACGGTTCGGTGATGCCGCAGCTGGTCACCGTCAATCCGTGCATCACCACGATGATGATCGGCGAGAAGTGCGCCGACATGCTCAAGGAGGACGCGGCCGGCTAGGCACGCGGTGCGGCGCGGGTGAAGGTCCGGCGACGCAGACGAGTCCGCCCGCCGACCGGAGCGATGTCCGGTCGGCGGGCGGCACGTGCGGCGTGGGTTGCGCTCAGCTCTGGGCTTCGGCGGCTACCGGCTTCGGGATCAGGAAGGACGCCGCGAAGGCGGCGGCCAGGATGACGACACCGGCGATCATGCCGGCGGCGTAACCGGCGGGCGAGGTGGGATCCGTGGGCAGGGCCGCGGTCTGCACCGCGTAGAGCAGCGCGAAGCTGAGCCCCGCGCCGAGGTTGAACGCACCCGCGTTCAGGCCCGGAAGGAAGCCCGGGTTCTCGCTCGGGGAGAGCACGATGCCGAGCCCGTTGAGCACGATGTTCGCCACACCCGCGTAGGCGACGCCCACCAGGAGGGAGGTCACCAGCATCAGCACATGCGACTGGCTGTGGACCGTCCAGAGCATCAGCACGACGGTCGCCGCGGAACCGGCCAGGCCGAGCCGCAGGATGCGGCCGTAGCCGAAGGTGGCGGCCAGGCGCCCGGCCAGCGGCCCCATCGCCAGGCCGGCGAGGGCGTACGGCGTCAGCGTCCACCACGCGGCCTGCTGCGCGGACATGCCGAGTCCCGCCTCGGCGTCCTGGGCGAACGCCGGGATCAGGCCGTTCATGACGGCGAACACACCCGTCATGGTGAGCACCGTGGTCAGCAGGGTCGCCCATGTCGCGCGCCGCTTGAGGTGCCGGGTGGCGACCAGCGGATGCCCGCTGCGGTTCTCGGTGCGCCAGAACAGCGCGAAGGCGACCGCGGCCAGGACCACAAGACCGGCGATGAGCGGCCAGTTGGCGGCGGCCAGCTTCCCCGCCTCGTTCAGCGCGATCAGCAACGAGCCGACCGACACGACGAGCAGGGCGACGCCGGGCCAGTCCATCCGGGTCGCGACGCCGGCCGTGGACTCGGGGGTGAGCGTGGCGACCAAGGCGGTGGCCACCGCCGCGACGCCGGCCATCGCCCAGAAGACGGACGCGAAACCGTGGTTGTCGGCGAGATAGCCGCCCGCGAGGGAGTCGACACCGGCGATGCCGCCGTTGACGGCGGTGATCACACCCAGCAGGGTGCCGTACCGCTTCGGCTCCTTCACCTCGACCCGCAGCATGATCAGGCACAGCGGGACGACCGGACCGCTCACACCCTGGATGACGCGGCCGACGAACAGCATCGGCACGCTCGTCGCCAGGGCGGCGACCACACAGCCGAGGACCATCAGGGCCAGCATCCCGGTCAGCACCCGGCGGCGCCCGATGACATCGCCCAGCCTCGGCAGGAAGAGCGAGAACAGCGCCGCCGAGGTGAAGAAGGCGGTCTGGGTCAGACCGATCTCCGCCGAGTCCGCGCCCAGGGTGTCCTGGATGCTCTTCAGCGCCGGGCTGAGCATGCTGGCGTTGAGCTGGAAGGCGAAGCACGCCGCGAGCAGCGCGGTGAGCAGTACGCCGACCCGCACGCGGGATCCGTCCGCCGCCCCGGTGGGGCGACTGCTGGTGGAAACACTCATGGCGTGATGTCACCGATCCGTTCGAGGGCGTCGACCACGAGGTTCCAGAACCGCTCGTGGTCGAGCTGCACCGCGACCTGGGTGGTGCAGTCGGCCGGCGCGGGCGCCCGGAAGTCGGTCACCGTCATGCCGCGGGTCAGCCCGCCGGTCAGCTCGATGTCCACCGGGGCCTTGCGCACCGTCATCACGTCCGGATCGATGACGTACGCGACCGCGCACGGGTCGTGCACCGGCGGGTGGTCGAAGCCCTGGTTCTCGCGGTAGGCCTCGCGGAAGAAGTCCAGCAGCTCGCCGACGAACACGGCGGGGCGGGTGCCGACCGCGGCGATCTTCGCGGCGACCTCGGGGGTCGCCAGCGCCTGGTGGGTGAGGTCCAGGCCGACCATGGTGACCGGCCAGCTCTCGTTGAAGACGATGTGCGCGGCCTCGGGGTCGATGATGATGTTGAACTCGGCGACCGCGCTCCAGTTGCCCTCGTGGTAGCCGCCGCCCATCAGCACGACCTCACGCACACGCTGCGCGATCCGCGGCTCCTTGCGTACGGCCATCGCGATGTTCGTCAGCCCCGCCGTGGGAACGATGGTGATCTCGCCGGGCTCGTGGGCCATCACCGTGTCGATGATCAGGTCGACGGCGTGCCGGCGGTCCAGTTCGAGGGTCGGCTCGGGCAGCACCGGGCCGTCCAGGCCGCTCTCGCCGTGGATCTCCACGGCCGTCTCGACGGTCCGCACCAGGGGCCGCGGGCAGCCGGCCGCGAACGGCACACCGGTGATGCCGGCGATGCGCGCCACGGACAGGGCGTTGCGGGTCACCTTCTCCAGCGTCTGGTTCCCGACCACGGTGGTGACGGCGAGCAGGTCGATCTCGGGATTGCCGTGGGCCAGGAGCATGGCGATCGCGTCGTCATGCCCCGGGTCGCAGTCGAGGATGATCTTTCTGGCCAACGGAAGAGCCCCTTTGCTCTGCTGTGCTGTGGATCGGGTGAGGTGGGACCGGCGCGCGACGCACCGCCTACGGTCCGGCGGACCGCGCCCGGCGCCGCGCGCACCGATGACGGGCCCGGGCACGGGGGAGCCGGGGCCCGCGAGGCGGGCGGGGCGGATGTCACGGTGGTGACGGGCCGGGTGCGGCGGCGGTGGTCTCTACTGCGCGGTCACGGCGCCCACGGGCCGGCGCGGCCGTGGCCGCAGGCCGGTGCGAAGGCCACCGCCCACCTCCCTTGGTACACATCTTGGAAAACGTTCTCCGGAAACTTCGCCCACAGAACCGGCCGTTGTCAATGGTTCGATTCCCGGCCTTCCCCGCGTAACCGGCGCCTCACATCGGTTCACCGGCCCGGAGTGACCACCGTGAAGGGACAACGTTTACCGCGCATTTGCCGGGGCGTATGCTCCCTCCGGCGCAGCCGAGCCGAACGAAGGGGGCTGGGAGACGGTGGCAGAAGTCACGTTGCGAGAGGTGGCCCGCGCATCGGGCTGTTCCATCGCCACGGTGTCCCGCGTCCTGGCCGGCACCCGACCCGTCGGCGCCGAGACCGCGCGCACGGTGCGGGAGGCCGCCGCGCGCCTGGGCTACCGGCCCAACCAGGTGGCCCGCGCCCTGCGCAGCCGCTCCACCGGCACCGTCGGCCTGGTCCTCCCGCAGATCACCAACCCCTTCTTCCCCTCCCTCGTACGCGAGCTGGAACACGCGCTGCACGCCGAGGGGCGGGCCGTGCTGCTGGCCGACTGCGACGACGACCCGGTGACCGAGGCGGCCCGCATCAGCGCGCTCCTCGACCGCCAGATCGACGCCCTGCTGCTGATACCGGTGGACGAACACCGCAGCAGGGACGCGGTGGCCGGCGCGGCCGCCCGGGTGCCGCTGGTCCTGCTGGACCGCGGGTGCGGACCCGGCGTCGCCGACTCGGTCGCCGTCGACAACGGAGCCGGTATGGCCCTCGTGCTGGCTCATCTGGCCGCGGAGGGCCGCCGTCGGCCGTGCTTCGTCGGGGCGGCCGGTACCGCGTCGGCGGCGGTGGAGCGCCGCGCGGCCTACGAGGCCGGGGCGGGCCGCCTGGACCCGGCGGCACCCGGGCGCGTCGAACTCGGCGACTTCTCGGTGGAGTGGGGGCGTGCCGCCGTGGACCGCCTCTGGCCTTCGCGGCCGGACGCCTTCGTCTGTGCCAACGACCTCATCGCGGTCGGTGCGCTGCAACGGCTGCGCCAGTTGGGCGCGGACGTCCCCGGCGAGGTCGCCGTCACCGGCTTCGACGACATCCCGCTCGCGGGTCTCGCCGACCCGGCCCTGACCACCGTCCGGCAGCCCGTCGCCGAACTCGCCGCCGAGGCCGCCCGGTTGCTCGCCCGGCCGCCCGCCCCGCACCCCGGCGCCCGGCACTCGGTCCGTCTCGCACCTGAACTCGTCGTCCGTGCCTCCAGCACACGCGGCGCGGCGCTGCCCCGCTGAACTCCGGGCGCACGTCCCGCCGCATGACCGCCGACGCAGCAGCAGCCTGCCCGTGGTCGTCCCACGTCGCCCGCGCCCGCCGGACCCGATGCGTCAGCCGGCCGACGCGACCCGTTCCCCGGTGAGGAACGCCGCGACGGACTGGCGGAAGCGAGGGGCATCGTCGAGCCAGGGGAAGTGGCCGGCGCCTGGTTGGACGGTCAGTTCGGCATCGGGAAACAGCTCCGCGATCCCGGCGGCGACGCGGGGGAGCGGGCCGCTGTCCACCTCTCCCGCGAGGATCAGGACACGGGCGTCCCAGTCGGCGAGGGCGGCGCGGGCCGCGGCCGGGTCGAAGGCGCCGGCCGACGCGTAGTGGTCCGCGGCCTCGGCATTGCTCTGGGCCACGTCGGATGCGGCATGGGCCTGCGCGGCGGCGTCCCAACGGCCGTAGAAGAACGGGGCGATGGCGTCCCAGTCGGCGTCGCTCTCGGAGCCGGCCCAGACCCTTTCGTAGGCGGCATGCGCGGCCGGGAACCACGGCGCGGCCGTGCGGAGCGCGGCGGCCTCCCGGCGGTGTTCCTCGGTGAAGTCGACGCCCAGGGCGCGCGCACGCGCCGCGATCAGCGTGAGGGTACGGATGCGCCCCGGGTGGCGGGCCGCGTACAGGAGGGCGAGGTCACCGCCCGCCGAGTGGGCGAGGACATCGACGCGGTCCAGGCCGAGGTGCTCGCGGAGGGCTTCCAGGTCGGCGACCTGCCGGTCGCAGCGGTACGAGGCCGGGTCTGCGGGTACGGCGGAGTCTCCGGTGCCACGCAGATCGAGCATGATCAGCCGGCGTTGCCGTGCCAGTCCACCGAGGTCGCCGAGGTAGGCGGAGGCCCGCATGGGCCCGCCGGGCACACAGAGCAGTGGCTCGCCCTCGCCCATGAGGCGATACGCGAGTTGCGTCCCGTCGGGAGCGGTGAAGGTAGGCATGGGCGCCATCCTCGTCACCGCCCGGCCTCCGCGGCAAGCGGTTTGGGCTCCTGCCGACCAGCCTCCGGCTGGTACGGGCCGGTCCGCATCGGGTGCATGCACGCAGCGTCCGGCGTGACGAGGGCAATGGGCGCGGGGCGCCTTCACCCACGCCGCCCGCCGAAGGGGTCCGGCCCCCGATGGAGGCGTTCCCGCCGCGCCTCCACCCGAGGGCCCGCCGTTACTCCTCGGACCGGTACGGCCGAAGACTGCTCCAGTCCAGCGCGTCTTCCGCTTCCCGGCGGGTGTGGTCTGCGGCCTCGCGGGCCTGCGAGACGACATCGCCGTGCTCTTGTATCAGCTGGTCGTAGATCGGTGGGTTCGAGGTGGTGTTCATGTCTTTCGCTAACGTGAGGCGGTGGGTTGCCGAGTGTCGCTGACGGCCGCGGGGGGCGACTGAGGGTACCTCGGCCTGCGGCGACGAGCGGGATCAGGCGTTGCTGAGCAGCCCGGTGCGCAGCTTGGCCAGGGTGCGCGACAGCAGCCGGGACACGTGCATCTGCGAGATGCCGAGTTCGGCGCCGATCTGCGACTGGGTCAGCTCCTCGCCGAAGCGCATGGCGATGATGCGGCGCTCGCGCTCGTCGAGCTGCTCCAGCAGCGGCGCGAGGGAATGCAGATTCTCGACGGCCTCCATCGCGGGGTCCGGCTCGCCCAGGACCTCGGCGTAGCTGCGGCCGCTGTGGCCGGACTGGCCGTCGTCTGCCGGGTCGGTGGGCATGTCGAGGGAGCCCGCGGTGTATCCGTTGGACGCGACGATGCCCTCGATGACCTCCTCCTCGCTCAGCCGGAGGTGGGCGGCCAGTTCACGGACCGTCGGTTCGCGCTCGGACGCGCAGGCGAAGTGCTCCTTGGCCTTGGCGATCTCCACCCGCAGTTCCTGGAGGCGCCGCGGCACGTGCACGGCCCAGCTGGTGTCGCGGAAGAAGCGCTTGATCTCCCCCAGGATGTAGGGGACCGCGAAGGTGGCGAACTCCACTTCGCGTGACAGCTCGAATCGGTCGATCGCCTTGATGAGCCCGATGGTGCCGACCTGGATGATGTCTTCCCGCTCCTCGACGCCGCGGTGCCGGAAGCGGTTCGCGGCGAACCGCACGAGGGAGAGGTTCAACTCGACCAGCGTGTTGCGGGCGTACTGGTAGGCGTGGGTGCCCTCTTCCAGAGTCCGGAGCCGCTCGAAGAACATCCGCGACAGCTCGCGGGCGTCCTTCGGCGCGACCTTCGTCGCGTCCTCCAGCAGCGGCAGGTTCTCCGCCGTGACCGGCGCGCATACGCCGGTCGGCTGCGCCATCCCGTGCTGCTCCACACCGGTGGTCCGTGCGATCAACCCCGCCATGACTTCACCCTCCCCAGGTAACGATGCCAGGAAGCGCGCCTTCCCCCGAACCGGCCACTCATGCCTGCGGGGGTCGCAAAAACACCTGAACGGGAAGATGAGATGGATCACAGCGCCGCGCGTGGCGGGCACTCGAATCGCTGCCCGCCACGCGCGCGCAAGCCGGTCCTGACGACGTGGCAGCGGCTCGAACGCGGCAGCACCTCATATGCACGGCGCCTCAAATGAGGGGAAAGCCCTCGTAGTACGCGCCGACCTGCTGCCGGGACCCCGCGCTGTCGTCGGCTGCGGAGGTGCTGAACTCGGGGGCGTCCTTGATCTCGGCCTTGGTGCGGTTCACCTGGACCGTCTGTGCCGCCCTGTCGATCCGCGTGATGGTGCCGGCGGGCAGCAGGACCTCCTTGCCGAAGATCCACACTCCGGTGTCGACGACGAGATGGGCCGCGTCGACCTCGTCGGAGTGTTTGTCAACCTTGCCGATATGCCCGTCCGTTGCCTCCACCGCGAACCCGACAAGGTTCGCGCCCGCCGCGTCGCCGACCGACGGCCGGTAATCCCAGATGCTGCCACTCATTGCTGCCCCACTTCCTGTGCTTCGGTGCCACAACGCTTCCTCCGCCGTATTCGCCGTGCTCCGCAAGGAATGCGGAAGCCCGGGAACGGAGCCTCGGGAACGGAATGCTCGAAGTGAAATACTCCGGAGTGAAAGGGAGAGCGGCCGGAATGACGTGCCCAAGGGCTGCTCGCCCCTCGGTGCGGCACGTCACACCGGCCGGATGTCCCCTGATGACTCCTGTCGCTTCCGCGCGAGGCGCGGTCAGCGTCGGAAAGCTTCCCGGGTCTTGTGCCCGGCCTCACGCATGTCGGCCTTGGCGCGCTGGGCCCGGCCCTCCGCGGTCATCCGCTCGTTACCGACCGCGCGGCCCACGGTTTCCTTCACCGCACCCGTGAGCTGCTCGGCCTTGGCGGACATCTTCTTGTCCGAGGTCATGGTCGCGCTCCCTTACTGTTGAGCCGTTTCCTTGACGAGAGAGCGCGTGCCCGACGGTATCGGCGACAAACCGGCGGACATGCGCTCGGCGAGAAAACCCGGCCGGCATCCGCCGATGTGTATCCGCCGATGGACATTCGCCTTTTCGGCCGGTGAACACCGGGTAAGCGAGGAGTGGAATGACAAGCCGACGCGAGATCTGACGGGGTGAACAGCATGGACCACGGGGTGAAGGAAACCGGCCGCCCGTCGGGGGCGGGCCGGGGTAACGGCAACCCGGACGCGTACTCCGTTCAGCCACGGCAGGCCGCCGACGCACGCCACGCGGTAGCCGCGTTCCTCTCCGGGCTCCAGCCCCCGGCCTCCTCGGAGACCGCGCAGAACGTGCTCCTCGTCGTCTCCGAACTGGTGACGAACGCCCTGCGGTACGCCGGCGAGGTCACCGCGCTGCGGCTGACGGTGGAGGACGACGCGTTGCGGGTGGCTGTCGAGGACCCCAGCCCCGTCCGGCCGCGGGAGCGCAGCCCCGACCTGACCGGCCGCACCGGAGGCTTCGGCCTGTCCATGGTGCAGAGCCTGGCCCGTACGGTGACCGTCCGGCCGCACCCGCACGGCGGCAAGGCCGTCATCGCGACCCTGGCCCGCTGACCGCACCGGCCGAGGGCCTGACCGCACCGGCAGAAGAGAGCGGGCCCGCGCCCCGCACCGTCACCCGTCTGTCCCCTCGCCGACGCGCCGGATCGGACCGCCGCTCGCCCAGCTCCACGGCCGCGGAGCGCGGTGCGCGGCGCCGGCGCCGAGCGGTCCGCGACATCCGGCGGGCCGGGCCAACCGGAAGGATGAGGCGACGGCTCATCAGCCGCGTCCGCGAGCCGGTGCGGGCGCTCCCGAACGAAAGGGCGGTGCCCCGATGGCCCCGGACCGTGGCGCGGTCGACGTCGTGGTGATCGGTGCGGGCGCGGCGGGTCTCGCCTGCGCGCAGGACCTGCTGGCGGCCGGGCTGACAGTCGCCGTCGCGGAGGCTTCCGACGCGGTCGGCGGCCGGATGCGCACCGACCGGGTGGACGGATTCGTCATCGACCGCGGGTTCCAGGTCTTCAACACCTCCTATCCGCAGGTGCGAAAGCGCCTGGACCTGCGTGCGCTGCGGCTGCGTCCGTTCACACCGGGCGTGCTGGTGCACACCGACGACGGACGGCTGCGCTTCACCGACCCGAGCCGCGAGCCCCGCAGGGCGGCCGACCTGCTGCCGGGCCGGCTGGCGCGCCCCCGCGACCTGCTCGCGCTCGGCGTCCTGTCCGCCCGCGACATGCTGGCCCCGGCGCGGCTGCTCACCCGCGGCGCGGACCGCACCACGCGGACGGCGCTCGCCGCGGCCGGCGTGTCCGAGGAGTTCGTGGAGCGGTTCTTCCGGCCGTTCCTGTCGGGCGTGTTCCTGGAGGACGAACTGGAGACCTCCAGCCGGGTCTTCCACCTCGTCTGGCGCAGCATGCTGCGCGGCACGCTCTGCCTGCCGGGCGAGGGCATCGGCGCCGTGCCACGACAGCTCGCGGACCGGCTGCCCGACGGCACCGTGCGGCTCGGCTGTCCCGTCGACCGGCTCACCGACGACGGCGTCCTGCTGTCGGAAGGTGGCGGCACCCTCAGGGCCCGCACCGTCGTCGTGGCCACCGGCGCCGCCGCTGCCCGCTCGCTGCTGCCCGGCCTCCGGGTGCCGCCGCATCGCACCGTCACGACCTACTACCACGCGGCCCCGGCGTCCCCGCTGGCCGAGCCGACGCTGCTCACCGACTCGCGGCGGCGATTTTTGAACTCCTGCGTGCTGAGCGAAGTGGTGCCCGGCTACGCACCCGCCGGTACCGCACTGGTGGCCACCTCGGCCCTCGGTGCGGACCGCCCGGGACGGGAGAGCTCCCTGCGTGCCGCGCTGTCCGAGGCGTACGCCGCGGACACCTCGGGGTGGGAGGTGGTGACGGTCCAGGCCATCCGGGACGCGCTGCCTGCCATGCCGCCGCCGCACCCGCTGAGCAGGCCGTCCCGGATCGGGCCTGGCCGCTACGTCTGCGGCGACCACCGGGCGACCGGGTCCGTACAGGGCGCGCTGGCCTCCGGCGCCCGGGCCGCCCGTGAAGTGCTCCGCGACCTGGGTCGGTAGCCCCGTCGTCCCCGCCCGCCCTCAGGGCGGCCCGTCCCCGCGGTGCTCCTCCTGGCGTAGCAACTCCGCCAAGTCCGCCAGGCGGTCCAGGCCCCGCACGGCGCGCCGCATCCGGTGGTTGCCCTCCAGCCGCGCCCGATGCCGGTCGAGGAAGGCCCAGTAGCCGGCCGTGTAAGGGCAGGCGCGTTCCCCGACACGTTCGGTCGGCCGGTAGGCGCACGAGCCGCACAGGTCGCTCATACGGTGCAGATACGCGCCCCCGGAGGTGTACGGCTTGGTGGTCATCAGGCCCCCGTCGGCGTACTGCGACATGCCGACGACGTTCGGGAGCATGACCCAGTCGTAGCCGTCGACGAAGGACCGGTGGAACCAGTCGGTGACGTCCGCCGGGTCCCAGCCGCGCTGGAGGGCGTAGCTGCCGAGGATCATCAGGCGGGGGATGTGGTGGGTCCAGCCGGTGTCGCGCACCTGCCGCAGCACGGTGGCCAGGCAGCGCGCGGTGACCGCGTCGGCGTCCAGTTCCACGAACCAGCCGGGCAGCGGCGCGTGGTGGCGCAGCGCGTTGCGCCGCCGGTAGTCCGCGCCGAAGTGCCAGTACAGCTGCCAGACGTACTCGCGCCAGCCGGCGATCTGCCGGACGAACCCTTCGACACTGTTCAGCGGCGCCTCGCCCGCCCGCCAGGCGGCCTCCGCGCGCTCCACGCACTCGGCGGGATCCAGCAGGCCGAGGTTGAGCGAAGAGGAGAGCAGGCTGTGGCTCATGACCGGGTCGTGGGCCAGCACGGCGTCCTCGTACGGCCCGAAGGCGGCGAGCCGGTGCGCGAGGAAGCGGCGCAGCGCGGCGAGGGCCTCGCGGCGGCTCGCGGGAAAGCGCCGGGGGCCGTCGCGGCCGACGAACGTGACGTCCCCGTCGCGCTCCCAGCGGTCGAGGTCCCGCCGCACCTCCTCGTCGATCGCGTCCTCACGCGGCCGGTACGGCGCGGGGACGTCCAGGGCGCGGGCGCCCCGGGGCGGTGGTTCGCGGTTGTCGTGGTCGAGGTTCCAGCGGCCGCCGGCCGGCCGGTCCCCGTCCATGAGGAGGTCGTGGCCCTGCCTGACCCAGCGGTAGAAGTCCTCCTGGCGCAGGGTGTCCGTGCTCCGGGCCTCGGCCCAGGCCCGGAAGTCCTCCTGCGGCACGAGGAAGCCGCGGGCCGGCAGCACGGTGACGTTGCCGAGTGAGCCGGTCAGCGCCAGTGCCGCGCGGGACGTGGGGTGATGCACCGTCATCTCGCCGTCCCCGACGGCCTCCCGCAGACCCTCCCGGTAGGTGTCGGCACGGACGTAGCGCACCCGGTCGCCGAGTTCGGCGGCGCGGTGGCGCATCGCGCTGAGCACGAGGTGTGCCTTGGCGCGGTGGAAGCGGCGGCGCCGGAAGACCGAGCGGGCCTCGATCATCACCAGCGGCGTGTCGCGCCCGGGGCCGCTGTCCCCCGGGGCGGTGAAGTGCGGGCCGAGCTGGTCGCCGAACAGCCAGTGCGAGGTGCCCATGGCCGTTGCCTCAGTCCTTGCCGCGGGCCCGTTTGAAGCGGGCCAGGCCATCGGAGAGCTCGATGAGCGGCTCGGGATAGTCGAACGCGGCGCGCTCGGCGTCCGGCAGTTTCCACGGCTCGTGCACCGCGCGCCCCTCGACGTCCCGCAGCTCGGGCACCCAGCGGCGGACGTAGGTCCCGTCCGGGTCGAACCGCTTGCCCTGGGTCACGGGGTTGAGGACCCGGTTGGGCCGGGTGTCGGTGCCGGTCCCGGCCACCCACTGCCAGTTGAGCTGGTTGTTGGCGAGATCGCCGTCCACCAGGAGTTCCAGGAAGTGCCGGGCGCCGATCCGCCAGTCCACGTACAGCGTCTTGGCAAGGAAGCTCGCGGTCAGCAGCCTGCCGCGGTTGTGCATCCAGCCCTCGTGCGCCAGCTGCCGCATGGCCGCGTCGACCACCGGATAGCCCGTACGGCCCTCCTTCCACGCCGCGATCTCCTCGGCGGCCGACCGCTCGTCACGCCAACGGTCGTGGTGGGTGCGGTAGTCGACGGCGGCCGCGGTGGGCCTGGCGGCGAGCACCTGGTGATGGAAGTCGCGCCAGCACACCTGCCGGACGAAGGACTCGGCGCCTGGGCCGCCGCTCCTGCGTGCCCGGTGCACGGTCTCGACCGCAGAGACGGTGCCGAAGTGCAGATGCGGGGAGAGCCGGGAGGTCGCGTCGCCCGGCAGGTCGTCGTGCCGCTCCTCGTAGTCCGCGAGTCCGCCGCGCTGCCAGGCCGAGAGCAGCGCCCGGCCCTCCTTCTCGCCTCCCGCGGCGAGCCCCGCCGAGACCCCCGAAACGTCCTTACGGGACGGCACCGGCTCCGAGGAGACGCGGTCCGGTACCCGCACGGTGCGGGGAGCGCCCAGCGGACCGCGCAGACGTTCTCGCGACCAGTGCCGGAAGTACGGCGTGAACACCGCGAAGTGGTCCGATGAGGCCGGTGTCAGGGCGCCGGGCGGGACGGCTGTGACGACGGCGTCGTGGACGCGCAGACGCCGGCCGTCGGCCTCCAGTGCCGCACGCAGCCGCTCCTCCCTGCGGTGCGCGTAGCCGCTGACGCCGGCCGCCAGGTGCACCTCGTCGGCCTCGGTCTCCGCGGCCACCTCGCAGACCTGCTCCACCACGTCCCCGGACCGCACGACCAGCCTTCCGCCGCGCTCACGCAGCCCCGCGTCGAGGTCGGTGAGGCAGTCGGCGAGGAACGCCTGGCGGTTGGGCGCGGCGAAGCCACCGGAAGCGATGACCTCGTCGCGCACGAACAGCGGCACCACCCGGTCGGCCGCGTGCAGGGCCGCGCGCAGCGGGGGGTGGTCGTGCAGGCGCAGATCGGAGGTGAACAGGACGACAGCGACAGTCATGGCGTCACTCCAGGGCGAACGGTGACGTGTTCGGCGGGGGCGGCCCGGTCCGCTCGCGGTGTCCGGGAGGCAGCTCTCTCACGGCGGCGCGGGCTGCCGCTGCGGGCGGGCGGCCTCTTCCTCGGCGGCGGTCCTGGCGATGTTACGGGCCATGCCGCCGAAGACGACGGCGTGGAACGGCGAAACGCTCCACCAGTACAGATGTCCCAGCAGCCCGTGCGGATGGAAGATCGCCCGCTGCCGGTAGCGGGTCCTTCCCGAGCCGTCCCGGTCGGCGTACATCTCCAGCCACGCAAGGCCCGGGATCCGCATCTCGGCACGCAACCGCAGCAGCCTGCCGGGTTCGATCTCCTCGACGCGCCAGAAGTCGAGGGAGTCCCCGGTCCGCAGGTGCGCGGCGTCGCGGCGGCCGCGCCGCAGCCCCACCCCGCCCACCAGCCTGTCCAGCCGGCCGCGAATCGCCCACGCGAGCGGGAAGGAGTACCAGCCGTTGTCCCCGCCGATGCCCTCGATGACCCGCCACAGCGCCGACGGCGAGGCATCGACCGGCAGTTCACGCCGGTCGGTGTAGAGGCTGCCGCCGGCCCAGTCGGGGTCGGTGGGCAGCGGGTCGCTCGGCGCGCCCGGCACCGAGGCGGAGGACCACCGGGTGGTGACGTTGGCCTCACGCACCCGCTGGAGCGCCAGCGACAGCGCGGTGGCCAGGTCCACGGGGGACCTCGGCCGGTCGGGTACGTACCGGGCGATGTCGTGCTCGTGGCACACCACCTCGTGGCGCAGCGACTCGGTCAGCGGCCGGGCGATGGCCGGCGGCACGGGTGTGACCAGCCCGATCCAGTGACTGGAGAGCCGGGGCGTGAGCACGGGTACGGGCACGATCAGCCGCCGCGGCAGCCCGGAGATCGCCGCGTACCGCCGCATCATGTCCAGGTAGGTGACCACGTCGGGACCGCCGATGTCGAAGGTCCGGCTCACCTCCTGCGGCAGTTCCGCGCTGCCGACGAGGTAGCGCAGCACGTCGCGGACCGCGATCGGCTGGATGCGGGTACGGACCCAGCTCGGGGTGACCATCACCGGCAACCGCTCGGTGAGGTAGCGCAGCATCTCGAAGGAGGCCGATCCGGAGCCGATGATGACCGCCGCACGCAGGACGGCGGTCGGGACCCCCGACGCCAGCAGGGTTCTGCCCACCTCGGCCCGCGAGCGCAGATGCGGGGAGAGCTCCCGTTCGTCGACGCCCGCCGGGGTGAGCCCGCCCAGGTAGACGACGCGCCGGACGCCGGCGGCGCGCGCCTGCTGACCGAAGATGCGGGCGGACTCGCGATCGGTCCGCTCGAAGCCCGCGCCGGTGCCGAGGGCGTGCACCAGGTAGTAGGCGATGTCGATGCCCCGCATGGCCGCGCCGACGGACGCCGCGTCCGTCACGTCGCCCTGCACCACCTCGGCCCGCCCGGCCCAGGGGTGGTCCCGCAGCTTGCCCGGCGATCTGGCCAGGCACCGCACCCGGTAGCCGGCGTCCAGCAGCTCGGGCACCAGCCGGCCCCCGATGTACCCCGTCGCGCCGGTCACCAGGCAGTGCGGCCCACGTGCCGGGTCCTCGCTGGTCATGGGGGCCTCCACCTCGCATCGTGCCGTTGCGTCCACCTTCTCCCGCCCCTGACGGTTCCGCTTGTCCTCCGCCGCCGACCGCCGCCCGCATGCCCGCGGCCGCGGGCATGCGGGCGGCGCGCGGCCGCGGCAGGGCCGGTCGGGGGACCGATGTAGGCCGTCAGTGGAGTAGACCTCTGTACTTATCCACAGCCCTGTCGGGCACGGGGCGGAACGCGTAACGTGACGCGGCATGAAGATCCTCATCTCGGCCGACATGGAGGGCGCCACCGGCGTGACCTGGCCCGCCGATGTGCTGCCCGGCACGCCGCAGTGGGAGCGGTGCCGCCACATGTTCACCTCCGATGTCAATGCGGCGATCGCCGGATTCTTCGCCGGCGGAGCCGATGAGGTGCTGGTCAACGAAGCGCACTGGACGATGCGCAATCTGCTGCTCGAGCAGCTCGACGAGCGCGCCCAGATGCTCACCGGACGCCACAAGTCGCTGAGCATGGTCGAGGGCGTCCAGCACGGCGACGTGGACGGCATCGCCTTCGTCGGCTACCACACCGGCGCAGGCACCGAAGGCGTCCTCGCGCACACCTACCTCGCCAATTCCCTCACCGGCGTCTGGGTGGACGGCGCCCGCGCGAGCGAGGGCCTGCTGAACTCCCTCGTCGTCGCCGAATACGGCGTGCCCGTGGTCCTGGTCACGGGCGACGACCGCACCTGCCAGGACGCACAGGGGTACGCCCCGCAGGCGCCCGCGGTAGCCGTCAAGGACTACGTCTCGCGCTACGCCGCGGTATGCCGGCCCCCGGCCCGTACGGCGGCCGACATCCGGGCCGCGGCCCGGGAGGCGGCGCCCCTCGCGGTGCGCCACGAACCGGTCCGGGGCGGCCCCTTCCACGTCGAGATGGAGTTCGACGCGGAGCATTTGGTGGGCGCGGCGACCTGCGTACCCGGCGTCGAGCGCGCCGGAGAGCGCCGCGTCGCGTATACCAGTCAGAACATGTACGAAGCCATCCGGTGCTTCAAGGCGGTCACGACCGTCGTCTCGTCCGCCGTGGAGGAACAATATGGCTGACCTCACCGGGCCGGTCGACCAGCAGGCCCTCGACGAGGTCGTGCGGTTCACCTCCGACCTGATCCGCATCGACACCACCAACACCGGCGACGGCACATGCCAGGAGCGCCCCGCCGCCGAGTACGTCGCCGAGCGGCTGGCCGCGGCCGGCATCGAACCGACCCTCCTGGAGCGCACCAAGGGCCGTACGAACGTCGTCGCCCGCATCCCGGGCACCGACCCCGCGGCCGACGCCCTGCTGGTGCACGGCCACCTGGACGTGGTGCCCGCCGAGCCGGCCGACTGGACCGTGCATCCCTTCTCCGGCGAGGTCCGCGACGGCGTGGTCTGGGGCCGCGGCGCCATCGACATGAAGAACATGGACGCGATGGTGCTCGCCGCCGTCCGCCGCTGGGCGCGCACCGGCGTGCGGCCCCGGCGCGACATCGTGCTGGCCTTCACCGCCGACGAGGAGGCCAGCGCCGACGACGGCTCGGGCTTCCTCGCCGACCACCACCGCGACCTCTTCGAGGGCTGCACCGAAGGCATCAGCGAGTCCGGGGCCTACACATTCCACGCGGGCGGCGGGATGCAGCTGTATCCCATCGCGGCGGGGGAGCGCGGCACGGCCTGGCTGAAGCTGTCCGCCCAGGGCCGCGCGGGCCACGGCTCGAAGGTCAACGACGCCAACGCCGTCAGCCGGCTGGCCGCCGCGGTGGCCCGCATCGGCGCGCACGAATGGCCGGTGCGTCTCACCCCGACGGTGCGGGCCGCGCTCCGCGAACTCGCCGTGCTGCACGTCATCGACGTCGACGTCGAGGCCCCCGACTTCGACGTCGACACGCTGCTGAGCAAGCTCGGCCCGTCCGCCGACCTGGTCCGGCCGACCATCCGCAACAGCTCCAACCCGACGATGCTCGAAGCCGGTTACAAGGTCAACGTGATCCCCGGCAGCGCCGTCGCCTACGTGGACGGCCGGGTGGTCCCCGGTGGCGAGGCGGAGTTCCGGACGACGATGGACGAACTCACCGGCCCCGAGGTCAGCTGGGACTTCCACCACGGCGAGGTCGCCCTGCAGGCACCGGTCGACTCCCCGACCTTCGCCGCGATGCGCGACGCCGTCGAGCATTTCGACCCGCAGGGGCACGTCGTCCCCTACTGCATGTCCGGAGGCACGGACGCCAAGCAGTTCTCCCGGCTGGGCATCGCCGGCTACGGCTTCTCACCGCTGAAACTGCCCGAGGGCTTCGACTACCAGGCACTCTTCCACGGCGTCGACGAGCGGGTACCCGTCGAGGCGCTGCACTTCGGTGTCCGGGTGCTGGACCATTTCCTGCGACAGGCATGACGGTACGCCCCGCCGGGCGGCCCGGCAGAGGAGGACTTCCCGCATGGTGACCACCGCCCCCTACGGAGCCTGGCCATCCCCGATAGACGCCCGGACGGTCGCCGCGCACGACGGCCGTCCGGCGTTCATCGGCGGGGTCGGTGACGAGGTCTGGTGGACCGAGCCGCGGCCCGCCGAGCGCGGCCGCCGGGCGCTGGTCCGCAGGCGGCACGACGGCGCCGAGGAGGCGGTACTGCCCGCCCCGTGGGACGTCCGCAGCCGGGTGCTGGAATACGGCGGCCAGCCCTGGACGGCCACGGACACCGGGCGCGGACCGCTGGTCGTCTTCAGCGAGTTCACCGACCAGCGGCTGTACGCCTGCACACCGGACAGCGGCGACGCCCCGCGCCCGCTCACCCCGCTGTCCGCCGTCGGCGGCGGCCTGCGGTGGGTCGACCCGGTGCTGCGCCCGGAGCTGGGGGAGGTGTGGTGCGTCCTGGAGGAGTTCACCGGCGACCGCCCCACCGACGTCCGCCGGGTGCTCGCCGCCGTGCCGCTGGACGGCTCCGCGTCCGAGGACCGCCGCGCCGTCCGGGAGTTGAGCGACGACCGGCACCGCTTCGTCACCGGCCCGCGGCTCTCCCCGGACGGCCGGCGCGTCGCCTGGATCGCCTGGGACCACCCGCAGATGCCCTGGGACGGCACCCTCGTGATGCTCGCCGACATCAGCGCGAAGGGCGAATTCGACAACATCCGGCGGCTAGTCGGCGATCTCGGCCCCACGGCGCCGGGCGGGGGCGAGCGGGGCGAGGCCATCGCGCAGATCGAGTGGGCCGCCGACGGCTCGCTGCTCTTCGTCTCCGACCTCAGCGGCTGGTGGCAGCTGGAGCGCATCGACCTCGCGGCGACGCCCGGCACGGCCGCCCGCCGCGCTCTGTGCCCCGCACGCCAGGAGGAGTTCGGCGGCCCGCTGTGGAACGTCGGCGAGCGCTGGTTCCTGCCGCTGGAGAACGGCACCATCGCGGTCCTGCACGGCCTCGGCCGCACCAGCCTGGGCGTCCTCGACCCGGTCACCGGCGAACTGGTCGACTCGGTGGGCCCGTGGACGGAATGGGCGCCCACCCTCACCGTCCACGGCAGCCGCGCCTTCGGGATCGCCGCCGGACCGCACAGCGCCTACGAGGTCGTCGAACTCGACACCTGCACCGGCCGCTCCCGGGCCATCGCCGCCCGCCACACGGACGTCGTGGACCCCGCCTACTACCCCCGCCCGCGGGTCCGCACCTTCACCGGCCCCGATGGCCGGGACATCCACGCCCACATCTATCCGCCGCACAGCCCCGATCACACCGGCCCCGACGACGAACTGCCGCCGTACGTGGTGTGGGTGCACGGCGGCCCGACCGTCCGCGCCCCCCTGGTCCTGGACCTGGAGATCGCCTACTTCACCTCCCGCGGCATAGGTGTCGCCGAGGTCAACTACGGCGGCTCGACGGGATACGGCCGCGAGTACCGCGAGCGGCTGCGCGGCCAGTGGGGCGTCGTGGACGTCGAGGACTGCGCGGCGGTCGCCCGGGCGCTGGCCGACGAGGGCACCGCAGACGGCGCCCGGCTGGCGATCCGCGGCGGCAGCGCCGGCGGCTGGACCACCGCCGCGTCGCTGACGTCCATGGACCTCTACGCCTGCGGCACCATCAAGTACCCGATCCTGGACCTGGCGGGCTGGGCGACCGACGAGACCCATGACTTCGAGTCGCGGTACCTGGAGTCCCTGGTCGGCCCGCTCGCGGAGGTCCCCGACCGCTACCGCGCACGCTCGCCGCTGCACCGCGCGGACCGTATCGCGGCACCGTTCCTGCTGCTCCAGGGCCTGGACGACGTCATCTGCCCGCCCGTGCAGTGCGAGCGGTTCCTCGCCGAGGTCGCCGGGCGCGGCATTCCGCACGCCTATCTGTCCTTCGCCGGCGAAGGACACGGCTTCCGCCGCGAGGACACCATGGTCCGCGCCGTCGAGGCCGAACTCTCCCTGTACGCCCGTACGTTCTGCTTCATCCGCGACGACGTCCCGGAGCTGGAGCTGCACACATGACGGCGGCGCGGCTGATCCGGCCGCCGCGGCTGCGGCCCGGCGACCGGGTGGCGGTCGTCGCCCCCAGCGGCCCGATCGCCCCGGAGCGGCTGGACTGCGGTCTGGACATCCTGCGCGGCTGGGACCTCGACCCGGTCACCTCGCCCGGCACCCGGGGCTCCCACGACACGCTGAGCTATCTCGCCGCCTCGGACGAGGACCGCGCCCGCGAGCTCCAGGAGGCGTGGTGCGATCCGTCCGTCGCCGCGGTGTTCGCCGCGCGCGGCGGCTACGGCGCCCAGCGGATGGTCGACCTGCTGGACTGGGACGCCCTGCGCGCCGCGGCCCCCAAGCCGCTGATCGGCTTCAGCGATGTCACGGTGCTGCACGAGGCGTTCGCGGTGCGGGCCGGAGTGTCCTCGCTGCACGGACCGGCCGTCGCCGGTGAGGTCTTCCTCAAGGACGACGCCACCCGCGAGCATCTGCGCCGCACCCTCTTCGCGCCGGAGACGGTTCGCACTCTCGACTCCGGGACGTCCCGGCCGCTGGTGCCGGGCCGGGCCCGCGGGGTCACCGTCGGCGGCTGTCTGACGATGCTCGCCGGCGAGGTCGGTACCCCGCAGGCCCGGCGCGATGTCTCGGGCGGTCTGCTGCTCCTGGAGGACGTGGGGGAGCCGCCGTACCGCATCGACCGGGCGCTGACCCAGTTGTCGCGGGCCGGCTGGTTCGACGGCGTCGCAGGGATCGTCCTCGGCTCCTGGGCCCGCTGCGGGCCGTACGCACACGTGCGGGAGGTGCTCAGGGACCGGCTCGGGGGGCTCGGGGTGCCGGTGGCGGAGGAGTTCGGCTTCGGGCACGGCGACTCCGCGCTGACCCTGCCGCTCGGCGTCCCGGCGGAGCTGGACGCGACGGCCGGGACGCTGGCCCTGGAGATCCCGGCGTTGAGCTGACCGCGTGCGCGGACCGTACGCGCCCACTCGGGTGACGCACCGTCATGTCCTGTGAAAAACACGCCGAATGGTGTGAGAGTGAAGGCAAGCGCCGAGGGCGCCTGCTGAACTGACGTCCGAACAGCGACGCGCGTCAGAAGCGTTGACATGCGGGTTACTCGTGTCACAGCATGAGCGCGCCGTTACCGACTGGTTGGTACGACGTGTCCTTGTGGAGGTCTGCGTGCCCAGCGTGTCCCGAGCCGTCTCCCGCCCCGCACTGCGCAGGTCACTCGCCCTGCTGGCCGGGGCAGCCCTCACCGCGCCGCTGGCCCTGACCGCCGCCCCCGCGAGCGCCGCCGCGCCGTATACCGTCACCGCCCTGAAGGTGACCGTCCGCGCGGGCGACCGCAGCTGCACCGTGGATGCGGACCTCTACCGCCCGGCCGGCGTCAGCGCCGCACACCCGGCACCCGCCGTGCTGACCACCAACGGCTTCGGCGGAAGCAAGGCGGACGGTTCGACCGACGTCACCGCCAAGTCCTTCGCCGCCCGTGGCTATGTCGCCATGGCCTACTCGGGTCTGGGCTTCGGCAAGACCGGCTGCCCGATCTCCCTGGACGACCCCCGGATCGACGGGAAGGCGGCCTCCCAGCTCGTCGACGTCCTGGCGGGGGTCCGGGCGGCGGATGACGGCACCCGGGTCGACTACGTCACGAAGGACGGCGCGAAGGACCCGCGGGTCGGCATGATCGGCGGGTCCTACGGCGGTGCCATCCAGATGGCCACCGCCGCCGCCGACCACCGGGTGGACGCGCTGGTGCCGCTCATCACCTGGAACGACCTGTCGTACTCCCTGGCCCCGAACAACGCCGACCGCGGCAGCGGCGCAACCGGCCAGGTGCCCGGCGCGTACAAGTACCAGTGGACGAACGGCTTCTTCCTGATCGGTGAGGCCCAGGGGCTGGCGCACCCCGGCCTGGACCGCTCACGGACCGGCGGCGCGGGCTGTCTGCACTTCGTCGCGTCGGCCTGCCAGACCAAGCGGCTGCTGGACTCCGGAAGCTACCCGGCCCAGGATACCGCGACGATGCTCCGCTACGCCCGCAGCGTCTCCCCGGTCTCGTATCTGAAGTCGGTCACCGCGCCGACGCTGCTCGTCCAGGGCCAGGCCGACAGCCTGTTCAACCTCAACGAGGCCGCCGACACCTACCGCACCCTGGCCGCCCAGGGCACCGAGACCAAGATGATCTGGCAGGCATGGGGGCACAGCGGGGGGATGAAGAAGCCGGTCGCGGGCGAACTCGATCTCAAGCAGGGGAATCTGGAGACCAGCTACGTCGGACGGCGGATCCTCGCGTGGTTCGACCGCTATCTGCACCGCAGGACGGACACCGACACCGGGCCCGCCTTCGCCTACTACCAGGACTGGGCGCCCGAGGGCTCCAGCTACGCGACCGCCTCCGGCTATCCCACGAGCGGCAGTCAGCGGCTGTACCTCTCCGGTGACGGCAAGCTCGTCGACAATCAGACGAAGGTGGCGCGCGGCAGCCGGCACTACCGCAACCTCCCGGTGGCCAGCAGCCACTCGGAGAGTTCGCTGGCCGGGCTGCTCGGTATGCCGGACACCGCGCCGTTCGACGGTGCGGGCACTCACCTGGCATGGACGTCCGAGCCGGTGACGGGCGGGCCGGCGGATCTCGTGGGCGCACCCGAGGTGACGCTCAAGGTCGTCTCGCCGGCGGCCGAGCGGACGCAGAACTCCTCGGACGCGGCCGGCAAGCTGGTGCTGTTCGCCAAGCTCTACGACATCGCGCCGGACGGCCGCAAGACGCTGGTGCACCGGTTGGTGGCCCCGGCCCGGGTGCCGGATGTGACCCGGCGCTTCACCGTGGAACTCCCGGGCATCGTGCACCGCTTCCAGCCGGGGCACCGGCTGCGTTTCGTCGTCGCCGCGAGCGACTCCGCCTACACGGGCAACCGCGGCATCAAGCCCGTGACGGTCACCAGTGCCCCCGGCGACACCGGAGTGCTCGAACTGCCGGTCATGCGGGGGCATGTGGGCTAGCGCTGCCGCTCAGCCGCCCGCGACCTCGATGGCCCGCACCGGGCAGGCGCGGGCGGCCTCCCGCAGCAGCGGGTCGCCCGCGCCGTCCTCCCGGCCGGGCAGCACCGTTCCGAAACCGTCGTCGTCCTGGGTGAAGACCCGCGGCGCGGTCAGGGCGCACTGGCCGGCGCCGATACAGATGTCCTGGTCGACGGTGACCCGCACGCCGGACTCCTTTCCCGATGCTGTCGTCATCCCGCTCACCAGGCCAGGGGCAGTTCGATCATGCCTTGCAGAGTGTCCCCGGGGTTGATGGGGAGGTCGCCGGCCGGAACGGCCAGCCGCAGTCCCGGGATCCTCGTGAAGAGGGAACGCAGGGCGATCTCCATCTCCGCCCGCGCGAGATTCTGGCCCAGGCACTGGTGGATACCGAATCCGAAGGCCACATGGTGACGGGCGGCACGGCCGAGGTCCAGGGTGTCCGGCGCCGGGTACACGGTGCCGTCGCGGTTGATCAGGGAGGCCGGGAAGATCACGCCCTCGCCGGCCCGGATGGTCCGCCCGCCCCACTCGATGTCGTCCTTCGCCACCCGCAGGATGCCGTCGAGAATCGACAGGAAGCGCAGCAGCTCCTCCACCGCGCTGGGCATCAGGTCTTCCCGGGAGCGCAACTGCGCCAGCTGTTCCGGGTGTTCCAGCAGCGTGAGAGTGCTCAGCGAGATCATGTTGGCGGTGGTCTCATGGCCGGCGACCAGCAGGATCATGGCCATTCGGGTCAGTTCGTCGTGCTCCAGCGCGCCGGCTCGCAGCCGGTCCTCGATCAGTTCGTCCAACAGCCCGTCGCCCGGATGCTTCTCCTTCCGGGTGATCAGATCGGCGAAGTAGGACTCCAGGGTCTGGCGGGCGGTCTCCGCCTCCTCGCCGGTACGGCCGCGCAGGATCCGGTGGGACTGCTCCTCGAAGAACTCGTGATCGGCGTACGGCACGCCGAGGAGTGAACAGATCACCATGGAGGGGACCGGCAGCGCGAAGGCGGAGACCAGCTCGGCGGGCGGGCCCTGCGCCAGCATCCGGTCGAGGAGGTCGTCGACGATCCGCTGGATCTCCGGGCGCATCGCGGCGATCCGCTTGACGCCGAAGCTGGGGATCAGCATCCGGCGCTGGGTGTTGTGCACGGGGTCGTCCACGCCCAGGAGCGGCGCCCTGGTCCGCCGGACCGCCGAGAAGCGCTCGCTCGGGATAGGGAAGGCCGGGTCCAGCCGGTCGGAGGACAGCCGCTGGTCGGTGAGCAGCTCGCGTGCCTCGGCGTGGCCGGTCACCGCCCATACCGAGCGGCCGTCAAAGAGGGCGACGCGGGCCAAGGGGCCCTGTGCGCGCAGCGAGTCGTAGCCGGCCGGGGGGTGGTAGGGACAGGTGCGGTCCTGGGGGAAGGAGATGGCTTCGGTCATGGACGCCTCCCGTACGAGGGGCCCGGGTCCCCTGCGCGGCATGTGACGGACAAGCGCGCCCCGTGCGACGCACCCGGTCCCACCTCATGCCTGCGTCCCGGCGGACGTCTACGGGCAGTTCGGCCAACTTCTGCGGGTTGAGCCGGGTTCGGCGGGGTGTCCGTCCGGTCGGCGATGCCGCCGAGGAAGTCTTCGACAACATCGAACGGGCCGTCGTCGGACGGGTGCAGGCGCCTGCCCGCCGGTCGCGCCGGGTCCGGCTGCTCAACCGCCTGTCGTGGCCCCGCCCCCGTGCCGTCGCGCTGCCCACCGGGGCGCGGCCGGCCCAGCAGGCTTTCGCGCGCACCGACTTCCGGGACGCCTGGCAGATGGATCTGCTGCCGGGCATGCCGGAGGAGCCCGCAGCCTGGGAGGGTGTCCTGCGCGGCGCCTCCTTCCCCGTCGCCGGGCGCGCGGGCGGCGAGATCCTGCTCGGCCGGGATGCCCGGCATCTGGATTTCCGCGCCTCGATCCTGGTCGCGGACGGCCGTGTCACCCTCGGCACGGTCGTGCGTCTCCACGGGCTCAACGGGCGGCTCTACTTCGCCGCCGTACGGCGCGTCCACCCCTTCATGGCCCGGACGATGCTGCGCAGGACCCACCGCCGCCTCGCGCTCGCCGCACCCGCAGCGGGGGAGCGGGAGTGGCGGCGGGCGAGGAGCGAAGGGCCGCGCGACCCGGTGCGGTGACGCCGGATCAGCGCGCCCTGCGGGCGGCGCCGTACGGCGCCTGCCTGGCCAGGCGCCGCCCCGCCTCCGTAGGATCTGCCGATGACGATCAACCCTCGCCCGCTTGCGCGCGGACCCCGCGTGGACCTTCGGCCCTTCACCGCCGCCGACCAGCAGGAGTTCACCGCGCTGGCCCGGGAGAGCAGGCCCCTGCACCACCCGTGGCTGTTCCCGCCGGAGACCCCCGCCGCGTACGACAGCTACCTGCGCAGGCTGGAGGAACCGGTGCGCGAGGGCTTCTTGTTCCGTGCGCACGCCGACGGCCGGATCGTGGGGTTCCTGACGATCAACAACATCGTGCACGGCGCCTTTCGATGCGGTGCGATCGGCTACGGAGCCTTCGCGCACGCGGGCGGGCGCGGGCTCATGACCGAGGGGCTCCGGCTGGTCCTGCGCCACGCCTTCGAGGAGATGGGTCTGCACCGGCTGGAGGCCAACATCCAGCCCGCCAACACCCGGTCGATCGCCCTGGTCGAGCGCGCCGGGTTCCGGCTGGAGGGACTCTCACCGGACTTCCTCTTCATCGACGGCGCGTGGCGCGACCACGAGCGCTGGGCGATCACCAGCGAGATGGTGCCCGAGGAAGGGGCGGAGGGGGCCGGGAAGGCGTGATCCTCGCGGTGCCGACCGGGCAGAGTGGGGCCATGGGAATCGACTTCCGCCGCACCGTGCCCGTCTTCCGCATCTTCGATCTGGCCACAGCGCACGCCTTCTATCTCGGCTATCTCGGCTGCACCGTCGACTGGGAGCACCGCTACGAGCCCGGTATGCCGCTCTACACCCAGGTCTCGCGCGACGGCCTGGTCCTGCATCTGTCCGAGCACCACGGCGACGCGACGCCCGGGTCCACCGTCTTCCTGGAGCTGAGCGGAGTACGGGACCTGCACGCCGAGCTGGCGGGCAAGGACTACCCCAACCTGCGGCCCGGCCTGGAGGTGGACGAGACGGGCACGTCGCTCACCCTGACCGACCCGTTCGGCAACCGGCTGCGCTTCCACGAGCGGCACCCGGACGAGCCCGCGTCCTGAACGGCTGACGTGCCGAGCGACCGGCGCTCCGGCCGTCCGGGTGTGCCGGCCGTCCGGCGTCCCGAGCGATCGGTGTCCCGCCCCGGTCGCTGCCCGACCGCCCCGGTGGCCCGCCGGCACCGTTCCGGGCGCCTGGCGGAAACCCAACGGCCGTACGCCCCAGGCCCGTTACGATCCCGGAATGCGCCGCACCGTACTCATCGACGCCCCCTCCAACCTCGGACTGCGCCCGCCCGCGCCCGGCACGGTCCCTGGCTGCTACAAGCTCGCCGGCGCGCTGCGCGACCAGGGGCTGCTACGGCGGCTCGGCGCACAGGACGGCGGGGTGGTGGTGCCCCCGCGCTACGACCGGGGGCAGTGGCAGGAGGGCGACGGCGACTTCCACGCCGACGCCATAGCCGGCTACACCCGCACACTCGCCGAGCGCGTCGAGACGCATGTCCGCGGCGGCGCGTTCCCGGTGCTGCTCGGCGGCGACTGCAGCATCCTGCTCGGCGCCGTCCTCGCGCTGCGCCGGCTGGGGCGGTACGGCGTGGCGTACCTCGACGGCCACGGCGATTTCCGACACCCCGGCAACACGGCGGTGACCGGCCCGGTGGGCGCCGCCGCCGGCGAGGGCGTCGCGCAGATCACCGGGCGCGGACAGCCGGACCTGACGGACATCGACGGACTGCGGCCCTACGTCCGGGACACCGACATCAGTGTCCTCGGCATCCGCGACGCCGACGAGGACCAGCCGGAGCTGACCGGCCTCGGCATCCGCCACGCCCCGGTCGGCGAGATACGCCGGCGCGGACCCGGGACGGTGGCGCGCGAGGCCCTCGGCCGCCTCCAGCACCCCCCGCTCGACGGCTTCTGGCTCCACCTCGACGCCGATGTCCTCGACCCCTCCGTCATGCCCGCCGTCGACAGCCCCGACCCCGACGGCCTGCTCACCGAAGAACTGCGCGGCCTGCTCGGACCCTTGGCCGCCTCACCGCGATGCGTCGGCGTCGATGTCACCATCTACGACCCGGACCGCGATCCCGAAGGAGCCGGTGCAGCGCTGCTCGCCGACCTCCTGGAGAGCGTCTTTGCGCAACCCTGACCTCACCTGTCCGCAACACGCCCTGTGCAGACCGGCCGCGACGATGTTCCATGGTCAACAGGCGGCCACCGCAGCAGAGGTGGCCCGGTCCAACCATGCGAGGCAGCCGTGGCCACGAGTGTGCGACGCACCACCTTGACCCTTCCCGCAGCGCCCATCGGCCCCGACAACCCCTTGCCCGCCCTGCGTGCCTCCGACGACCTGCACCGCATCCGGATTCCCGAGGACGCCGGCCTGCCCGCCGACATGGCGCGCCAGATCCACTACCAGCCGCTGCGCACGATCCTGCCCACGCCGAGGCGCGACGGCTACGGACGCCACCGCGAGCGCACCGAGGTCGAGGCGGTCGTCATCGAGAACGACCGGCTGCGCGCCACCGTCCTGCCGGGCCTCGGCGGCCGGGTGTACTCCCTGCACCACAAGCCCACCGACCGCGAACTGCTCTACCGCAACCCCGTCCTTCAGCCCGCCAACTTCGCCCTCAACGGCGCCTGGTTCTCCGGCGGCATCGAGTGGAACATCGGCGCCACGGGCCACACCACCCTCGCCTGTGCCCCGCTGCACGCCGCCCGGGTCCCCGCACCCGACGGCGGCGAAATGCTCCGGCTGTGGGAGTGGGAACGACTGCGTGACCTGCCCTTCCAGGTGGACCTCTGGCTGCCCGAGGGCTCGGATTTCCTGTACGTCGGCGTCCGCATCCGCAATCCGCACCACCACACCGCGCCGGTCTACTGGTGGTCCAACATCGCCGTCCCCGAAGCCGAGGGCACCCGCGTCGTCGCCCCTGCCGACGAGGCATGGCACTTCGGCTACGAGCACACCCTGCGCCGGGTCCCGGCCCCCGAGTCCGACGGCGCCGACCGCAGCTACCCGCTGCGCAGCGACGTCCCCGCCGACTACTTCTACGAGGTCCCCGACGGCGCCCGCCGCTGGATCACCTCCCTCGACGAGGGCGGCCGCGGCCTGGTGCAGACCTCCACCGACACACTGCGCGGCCGCAAGCTCTTCGTCTGGGGTGCCCAGCGGGCCGGGCGGCGCTGGCAGCGCTGGCTCACCGAGCCGGGAACCGGCGGCTACGCCGAGATCCAGGCGGGTCTGGCCCGTACCCAGCTGGAGCATGTGGAGCTCGACGGCGGAGGCGAGTTCAGCTGGCTGGAGGCGTACGGGCCGCTGGCCGCAGACCCGGCGGTGGTGCACGGCGACGACTGGAGCGCGGCCCGCGATGAGGTCGCCGCCCGGCTGGAGGCGGCCCTTCCACGGGCGGACGTCGACGCCGCCTACGCCGCCTGGCGGCCCTACGCCGACACCGAACCGAAGGAGCCGCTCGCCACCGGCTCCGGCTGGGGCGCGCTCGAAGCCGCGCGGGCCGGTCACGAACTGCCCGGCACGCCGTTCGACGCGGCCACCCTGGGCGAGGAACAGCAGCCGTGGCTGACCCTCCTCACCACCGGCGATCTGCCCGCCGACGCTCCGGTGCCCGGTGCCACGCAGGTCGCCCCTGCCTGGCGCGATCTGCTGGAGTCCGCCCGGCCCGGCCCGGCGACCGACTACCACCTCGGCCTCGCCCAGTGGCACGCCGGTGACCGTGCGCAGGCCGTCCGCAGTTGGGAGCGTGCGCTGTCGCACGGCGCCGGCTGTCTGCCGTTGTACTGCCTGGCGGTGGCCGAGTGGGAGGCGGGCGACGCGACGCGGGCCGCCGACCGCTTCGCGGAGGCGTTCGCCTGCGCCGACCGGGCCGCGCACTCCGCCCCGCCCGGCCCGTCCGCCCGTGTCTGGCGGGCGGCGCTGCCGGCCCTCGTCCGGGAGGCGGTCCCGGTCCTGCTCGCGGCGAGGCGGAGCGAGGAGGCGGCGGAACTGCTCGGGCGGCTGCCCGAGGGCGCGTCGGCCGACGGACGGTTCCGGCTGCTGACCGCCCAGGTGCTGCTCGACCGGGGTCGGACCGCCGAGGCCCGCGAGATCTTCGACGCGGGCTTCGAGATCGCCGATCTGCGGGAGGGCGACGAGACGTTGAGCGACACCTGGTACGCCGTCGCGGAACGCCTGGTGGCGGGCGAGGGCCCCGTCACCGACGAGGTACGCGCCACGGCCCGTGCCGAGCACCCGCTGCCGGAGCGGTACGAGTACCGGATGCGGCCCGTGTGACGGGTGCGGCCGGCGGAGTGGAGCCGGCTGGGACCGCGCGTCCCGGCCGGCGCTCCGTCAGGCCAGCGGCTTGTCCAGCACGGCCTTGCTGTGGCTGAAGGTGTCGAGGGAGTACTCGCCGTGGTAGCGGCCCATCCCGCTCTCGCCGACCCCGCCGAACGGCAGGTCCGGCGCGGTGAGATGGGCGACCGGCAGCCCGAAGGTGAGGGCGCCGGAGGAGGTCTCGGTCAGCAGCCGGTGCTTGGTGTCGTCGGACGCGGTGAACGCGTACAGCGCGAGCGGCTTGTCGCGCTCGTTGATGAACGCGATCGCCGCGTCC
This sequence comes from Streptomyces sp. NPDC017993, assembly GCF_044328065.1. Taxonomy (NCBI): domain Bacteria; kingdom Bacillati; phylum Actinomycetota; class Actinomycetes; order Kitasatosporales; family Streptomycetaceae; genus Streptomyces; species Streptomyces sp. NPDC017993. The sequence continues at coordinate 355,063 of NZ_JBIRGO010000004.1, read as the reverse complement.
AGGTCGGGCACCCGCACGATCGGCAGGATCGGGCCGAAGATCTCCTCCCGCATCACCGGGGCGTCGGGGGCGACATCGGCGAGCACGGTGGGCGCCAGGTAGCGCGTGGCGCGGTCGTGGGTACCGCCGATGACCGTGCGGCCGCTGCCGATGAGCGCGGTCAGCCGGTCGAAGTGCCGCTCGTTGACGATCCGTCCGTACTCCGGGGCGGCGGCCGGGTCGGCCCCGAAGCGTTCGCGCACGGCCTCGGCGAGCTGCTGCTCCAGGCCCTCCGCGGTGTCGCCGACGGCCAGGACGTAGTCGGGCGCGACGCAGGTCTGTCCGGCGTTGAGGAACTTGCCCGTCACGATCCGCGCTGCCGCCGCGGCCAGATCGGTGCCCAGGTCGACGACGGCCGGGCTCTTGCCGCCGAGTTCGAGTGTGACCGGCGTCAGGTGCTTGGCGGCGGCCGCCATCACGATCCGGCCGACGGTGCCGTTGCCGGTGTAGAAGAGGTGGTCGAAGCGCTGCTCCAGCAGTGCGGTGGTCTCCGGGACGGCGCCCTCGACGACGGCCACCGCCTCGTCGTCCAGATGGCGCGGCAGCAGCCGTGCCAGCGCGGCGGAGGTGGCGGGGGCGAGTTCGCTGGGCTTGACGACGGCGCAGTTGCCCGCGGCCAGCGCCCCGACCAGCGGGGCGAGCGCCAGTTGCAGCGGGTAGTTCCAGGGGGCGATCACCAGGACGACGCCGAGGGGTTCGCGGACGACATGGCCGGTTGCCGGGAGCAGCCGCTCGGGGAGGTCCGCGGGCCGGGAGGCCAGCCAGTCGTCGAGATGGGCGAGGGTGTGGTCGATCTCGTTGATCGTGAAGCCGACCTCGGTGCGGTATGCCTCCTTGGGGCCCTTGCCCAGGTCGGCGTGGAGCGCCGCGACGAGGTCGTCGGTGTGCTCGGTGAGCAGGGTGCGCAGTGCCTCCAGCTGTCCGCGCCGCCAGGCCGTCGACCTGGTGCGGTGGGTGGCGAAGGTCGCGCGGAGCCGGTCCACGACGGCGGCGGCGTCCAGAGGCGTGGTGGGGGTGTGAGAAGCCATGCTCCCGAGGCTACATGAAACGAAAGTGTTTCGTTTCGTATTGAGTGGCGGCTAGACTCCCGGTGTGGCCGAACGCACCGAGAGCAACGAGACCGCGACCGCCGAGCGGCAGCCCGCCCGCGGCCGGCCTCGCGACGCCGGACGCGACCGGGCCCTGCTGGAGGCCACCGTGCAGGTCCTTCAGGAAAGCGGGTACGGCGGGCTGACCACCGCGGCGGTGGCCAAACGGGCCGGGGTGTCCACCGCGACGCTCTATCGCCGCTGGCGCTCCAAGGAAGACCTGGTCGTGGGCACCGCCGTCCGCTGGGCGGCCGACCTCGGCCCGCAGCCGGACACCGGCGGTCTCGAAGGCGACCTCGCCGCGCTGCTGCGGGACAAGGCCCACACCCTGGAAGGGCCGGGCGGCCGGCTGCTGCACGTGCTGATCGGGGAGGCCGCGCACAACGAGGCGCTGGCCCGGGTCCTGGACACCGCCATCGTCCAGCCCGTCCGCGATCGTGCGGCCACCGTGGTCCGGCGTGCGGTCGCCCGCGGCGACATCCCGCCGCTTGACGACGCGCACGTCCTCGCCGACCTCGTCGTCGGCTCGATGGTCAGCCGGCTCTTCCTCACTCCCGACACTCAGCCTCCGGCATCCCGCACCCCCTCGTCCGGGGAGGCGATGGCACGGGAGCTGCTCCCGTTCCTGCTGCGCGCGCTGGGCGCGTCCACCGCTGCCGACGGGGGATGAACTCCAACGCGCCCGCCCTGCCGCCGTGCTGACGCGTACGCCATTCGGTGACCGTCCCGGCCGTGAGGGAATGATCCCGGCCCGTCACTCGTTGTCACGATCATGAAGGCGATCATCACCAACAGCTATGGCGGACCCGAGGTCCTCGAATACACCGACCAGCCGGACCCGAAGGTGGCTCCCGACGCGGTCCTGGTCCGGGTGAAGGCGGCCGGCGTCAATCCCGTGGACTGGAAGATCGTCGCGGGCTATCTGGACGCGTTGATGCACATGCACTTCCCCCTCATCCCCGGCTGGGACGTCGCGGGCGTGGTCGAGGCGGTCGGTGTGGACGCTACCGAGTACGCGGTCGGCGACGAGGTGATGGGCTACGTCCGCAAGGACGAGGTCCAGCACGGCACCTTCGCGGAACTGGTCTCCGCGCCGGTCCGCACCCTCGCGCGCAAGCCGGCCTCGCTCAACTGGCAGCAGGCGGCGGGACTGCCGCTCGCCGGGCTCACCGCCTATCAGGCGCTCAAGCGGGTCGGCACCCGGCAGGGCGAGACGGTCCTGGTGCACGCCGCCGCGGGCGGCGTCGGATCGCTCGCCGTGCAGATCGCGGTGGCCCAGGGGGCCCGCGTCATCGGCACGGCGAGCGAGCGCAACCACGAGTTCCTGCGGTCCCTCGGCGCCGAGCCGGTGAGTTACGGCGACGGTCTCGCCGACCGGGTGCGGGAGCTGGCCCCCGAAGGGGTGGACGTGGCGGTCGACTTCGTCGGCGGCGGCGCCGTGGACGTCTCGCAGGAGGTCCTCAAGGACCGGACCCGGGTGGTGTCCGTCGCGGACGCCGAGGTCACCGCGAAAGGCGGTCACATGGTGTGGGTGCGCCCCGACAGCGCGGATCTGACCGCCCTCGGCGACCTCGCGGAGGCCGGCAAGCTCACCGTGCCGGTCGACGCGACGTTCCCCCTGTCCGAGGCGGCGGAGGCATTCCGCCGCAGTATGGCGGGCCGCACCCGCGGCAAGATCGTCCTGGACGTTTCCTGACCAGGGGCCCGTGGGGCCACGGTTGCCGAGAGGCAGGCGACGCAGGCGACTCGGCCGCTTGAGGAGAGCGGCCGAGTCGCCCGGCGATCCACTGCGCCCGGCCTCGGCACGGTGGGTGCGCCGCCGGGGGAGTTGTTCAGGCGTCCTGCCGCCGGTCGACGTACTCGAAGACCGAGCCGTCCGGGTGGCGGGCCACCAGGTTGCGGCCGATAGGCGTGGACAGCGGGCCCGCGATGATGTCCGCACCGACCGCCGACAGATCGGCGACGGCCTCGTCCACGTCCTTGACGGCGAGCGTCGCCGTGATCTTCCGCAGTACCGACAACTCCGCCTCGGGGCCGCTCATCAGGAAGAAGCACCCGACGGCCGCGACCGCGACGCCGCCGCGCTGGAAGCGGACCGCCTCGGCGCCGGTCAGTCGTTCGTAGACGCCGACCGCGGCCTCGAGATCGCTGACGCACACCCGCAATGAGGTCCCCAGAATGTCCATGCGGGCAAGCCTAGTTGGCGTGCCTCGGGGTGCGCGATCACTTGGACATGATCAGACCGTCCTTCGCCGCGCCCCGGGACAGCACGATGTTCCGGATGCTGTCGCGGGCCGCGGTGTAGTCGGTGCGGCCGGGCTCCCGGGCCAGGGCGTCGGCGAGGTTCACCACCCGGAAGCGGTCCTTCAGATCGGTGAGCTGGGGTATGAACTCGGCCTTGTCGACGGGCCAGCGGTCACCGGGCCGGGCCGGGCGGGCGAAGGTGAAGCGGGCCATCGAACTCTGGTTGCCGCGCCCGTCGACCACGTCCGGCGGGTTGTACATGTAGCCCGCCAGCTGGTCGCCCATGCCGTAGACGACCCAGGTGCCGTTGACCTTCTCGTAGGCCTGCGGGACATGCGCGTGGGTGCCCAGGATCAGGTCGATGTCGGGCCGTCCCGCGGTGCGCGAGGCGGTCAGGGCGTGCGCCAGGGTGCGCTGCTGCTCGTCGGGCTCCTGCTGCCACTCCGTGCCCCAGTGGACGCTGACCACGACGACATCCGCACCGGCTTCGCGGGCGGACCGGGCGTCGGCGATGATCTTCTTCCGGTCGATCAGATTGACCGCCCACGGCTGTCCTTGGGGCAGCGGTATGCCATTGGTGGCGTAGGTGTAGGAAAGCTGCGCGACCTTGGCGGGGCCGGCCTGCATCAGGGATATTCGGCCGGCTTCGGCGGCGGAGCGGGCCGCGCCGGCGTGACGCAGCCCCGCGGCGTCCATCGCACCGAGCGTGCGCCGCACTCCGTCCGCGCCGTCGTCGAGGGTGTGGTTGGAGGCGGTGGAGCAGGAGTCGTAGCCGGTGTGCTTGAGGGCGGCGGCGACCTGCGGCGGAGACTTGAAGGCGGGGTAGCCGGAGAACGGCCCGCCGTCCTTGCCGTACACCGTCTCCATGTGGCATATCGCCAGGTCGGCGCGGCTGACCACGGGTCTGACCCCGGCAAGCATGGGGCGGAAGTCATGGCCGCGGCCGCCGGCGTCCGTATGGGACTGCTTGATTATCTCCGTGTGCGGGAGGACGTCCCCGGTGGCCAGGAGGGTGAATCCGGGCCCCCGCGCGGCCCGGGCGACATGCGGCGGGGCCGGGTCCGAGGAGCGTGCGGGACCAGCGGGCTGCTGGGTTCCGCAGCCCGCCGCGAGCAGGGTGAGTGCCGCCACGGCGGCCAGTCGCTGTTGAGTCACGACTGACCTATACCGGGATAAATAGGATTATATGCCGGACGGGGGAGAGGGTTGCGCCGTCAGTTGGACAGCGCACCCCCTTCCGTCCGGAAGTGGCTACGGCGGTGGCCGCAGCGCTGTCAGACGCGGCACAGGATTTCGCCGTGCAGAACCGCGAACCAGCCGTCCTCCTCGGCGGCCCACTCGCGCCAGGCGCGGGCGATACGGTCCAGCTCGCCCGCCGTGGCGTGCCCGCCGTCCACCGCCATCCGCGCGTATGCCGAGGCGACCGTGCGGTCCGCCCACAGCTCGCCCCACCAGGACCGTTCCTCGGGGGTGCGGTAGCACCAGGTGCCGGTGGTCGCGGTGACCGCGGCCGGGTCGAAGCCGGCTTGGCGGGCCCAAGCGTGCAGCCGGCGTCCGGCGTCCGGTTCGCCGCCGTTGGCGCGGGCCACCCGCAGGTACAGCTGCTGCCAGTCGGCCAGCCCGTCGACCTCCGGATACCAGGTCATGGCCGAGTAGTCCGCATCGCGGACAGCCACGATTCCGCCGGGCCTGGTGACGCGGCGCATCTCGCGCAGCGCCTGCACCGGGTCGCCCACGTGCTGCAGAACCTGGTGGGCATGCGTCACGCAGAAGGAGTTGTCCGGGTAGTCCAGTGCGTGGACGTCCCCGACCGCGAAGCGGACATTGTCGAGCCCGCGCGCGGCGGCGGTGGCACGCGCCTGCTCCAGCACGGCCGGCGCGTGCTCCAGGCCGGTGACCTGTCCGTCCGGTACCCGTGCGGCCAGGTCGGCGGTGATGGTGCCGGGGCCGCAGCCGATGTCCAGGATCTGCATGTGCGGCAGGAGCGAATCCAGCAGGTATCCGGCCGAGTTGGCTGCGGTGCGCCAGGTGTGTGAGCGCAGTACGGACTCGTGGTGGCCGTGTGTGTAGACGGCGGACTCCTGCGGCATGGCCGGCTCCTTCGCGTTCCCGGGAGGGCGGCCGGTGGCGCAACGACACGCCCACCGACCGCCACTCGGCGTGCGCGGGGGCCTACCGGGCACGCCTTTCGGTGTGGTGGTCACACCGTACGCGGGGATCTCGCATCATGAGAGCTATATCTCACCATTCGGGCAGGAGGCGGTAGACCGTCAACGCCTCGTTCTGCTTTTCCAGGGTCAACTGGCGTGGTGCCGCAGCCACCTCACCGTCGAAGGCGAGGTCCGTGCCCGGCGGCAGGCCCTCGATCCGCAGCCCGCGCAGCCTGGCCTCGCTGAGGACCGGCGAGTGCCGCGGGGTGCCCATCAGCGCCGCCGTCAGCAGGCGGGTGCGGGCCAGCCGGCCACCGTGCACCACCCGGACGTCGAGCACCCCGTCCGCCAGGTCGTGCCGGCGCACCGGAGCGAGGCCCAGTCCCCGGTACTGGCAGTTGCCGACGAACAGCATCCACACGGCCCGCCGCTTGCCGTTCACGTGCACCGTCAGCGGCTCCGCGGTGCGCAGCACCTCCCAGGCGGCGAGCACGCCGGCCGGCCAGGCGCCGATGCGGCCCGCCCACTTCTCCCGGATCCGCACCAGTTCCGGATAGGCGCCGACCGAGAAGGTGTTGAGAAAGACCTGCGCCTCACGATGCGGGCCGGCGCGGAACCGCGCCACGTCCACCGCGACCGCCTCGCCGCTCTCCACGGCGCGCGCCGCATCCCCGTAGGTCTCGATCCCCAGGTCGTAGGCGAAATGGTTGTGGGTGCCGCCCGGCAGTACCGCCAGCGGCAGGCCGTGCCGCAGCGCGACCGCCGCCGCGGCGTTGATGGTGCCGTCGCCACCGAGCACGCCCAGGGCGCCGTTCAGCTGCCTGGCCCGCTCCGCGGCGTCCTCCAGGAGCTTGTCCAGCGGCTGCGCGTCCGGCCCGCCGCACTCGCGCACCTCGGCCTGCGGGAGCACCCCGTGCACCTCCTGGGCGCGGTCGGGGCGCGGCCCACCACGCTGCCCCGAGCCCGAGTTCGCCACCACGACCAGACCGCGCCCACCGGGCAGTGCCGGCGCGTCCGCCCGTGGCCGGGCGGGCGGCGCCAGCTGCGCACGGGTGGGGGCGACACCGCGCACCGCCAACGCCGCACCGGCCCCCAGCGCAGCGCCGGCCAGCACATCGCCCGGATAGTGGACGCCCGTGTAGATGCGCGAGAACGCCACCGACGCGGCGACCGGTGCCAGTGCCAGGCCCCACCACCTGTTCTCGAAGGCGACACCGGTGGCGAAGGCCACCGCCGACGCCGCGTGCCCGGACGGGAAGGAGGAGGTGAAGGGCTGGCGGCCGAGCTGCCGTATGACGGGCACCGTGTCCAGCAGCGGGCGGTCGCGCCGTACGGAGCGCTTGCCGAAGGTGTTCACCGTCGCCGACGCCACCGCCAGTGAGGCCACCCCGCGCAAGGCGGCCCGGCGGGCGGGCCGGCCGCCGAGCGCGGCCGCGCCGGCCGCGATGCCGAACCACAGGAGTCCGTGGTTGGCGCTGCGGGTCAGCCTGGGCAGCACCCGCTGGGCGCCGGGCCACTCGCGAGAGGCGACCCGTTCGAAGGTCCGCCGGTCGAGGTTGGTCAGAAGCGTTCGCATGCGCCACCTTGTACCCCAGCCGTGGCGCCGCAGGCCACCATGGCGCCGCTCGCGGCGTCGGCTGTCTCACACCGCGGCCGCGCCCGGCCTGCGTCGAAACCGGGTGACGGGCACCGCCGGGTGTGCTTGCATGCCCCGGTGATCAGGAGACGTGCCGACGGCGACCTCGATGCCCTGGTGGCCGTCCTGGCGGAGGTGCACACCCACAGCGGCTACCCGCACCACTGGCCCGCCGAGCCGGCGAGCTGGCTGACTCCGGGAGACCTGACCGCCGCCTGGGTCGCCGAGGCGGACGGCGCGATCGTCGGCCACGCGGCGCTCTGCGGACGGGAGATCAGCCGGCTGTACGTCGCCCCGGCCGCCCGGGGGCGGGGCCTCGGTGGGAGCCTGCTGCGCGGCGTCGAACGGGAGGCGGCGGCGCGCGGGCTGCGGCCCGTCCTGGAGGTGAAGGCCACCGACACCTCGGCCATCGCCCTCTACGAGCGGCAGGGCTGGGTCCGCCGGGCCACCGAGCGGCAGGACTGGGGCGCGGGCGAGACCGTCGAGGTCCACCGCTACGAGGCGCCGCACCGCGCGGCCCCGGCCGCGGACGACTGACCCCGGTGGGCCTCCGAGGCTCCCCGGCGCCGGGGAAACGGCGCCCACCCCTGTCGTACGCGCGAGCGAACGGTTGCCCCATACGGCCCCGACCCCCCGCCGCGGTGCCCGGCACCACCCCCGGCTGACGTGTCGCCCCCCACCGCCACGGCCCCGATCTGCAAAGGTGGACGGGGCCCGTCCCTCATGTGAGGGCCCACGATCGACCTGCCGTCGTGGAGTGTGGAGGTACGGATGCAGCGGACCGTCCATGATCCGCAGCGGGAGCCGGACCCGGACCCGCCGGTGGGCCTGCCGGTCCTTCCGGACCTCGCCGCGCACCTCTCCGCTGCCGCCGGCCGCACCGAACCCGAGCCCCCCGGCGGCTCCCTGCCGCTGCGCGCCGCCGGCTGCGGCTACTGGGAACGCCGCGGCCTGGTCACCGACCCCGACCGGGTGCTCGCCGCCCCGGGGACACCGACCCTGCTCCTCGCGCTGTACGCCGCGGCAGGCGGCGCCGTGGTGCTGCCGCGCCCCTGCTCGCAGTGGTACGCGCCGCCCGCCCGGCTGCTGGGCCGGCCGGTGCACCTCGTACCCGTGCCCGCCGAATCCGGCGGCGTGCCCGACCCGTTCGCGCTGCTGGAGACCGTCCGGCGGGCCCGGATGCACGGCGAGGCCCCCCGCGTCCTGGTGCTCTCCGTCGCCGACGATCCGACCGGCACCTGCCCGCCGCCCGAGCAGCTGCACGAGGTCTGTGAGGCGGCGGCCGAGGAGGGGCTGTGGGTCATCAGCGACGAGTCGCGCCGCGACCTGCTGCACGATCCGCACGACACGGTGGTGCTCAGCCCCGCCGAGATGCTGCCCGACGAGGTCGTGGTGGTGTCCGATCTGCGGGCCACCCTGGTGCCCGCGTCCTGGCCCGTGGCGCTCGCCCGGTTCCCGGCCACCGACAGCGGCGCCGCACTGCGGGCCGCGGCGCACCAAGCGCTGGCCGGCCTCGGCGGCCCGCTGCCCGGCCCGATCGCCTGCGCCGTCACCCACGCGCTCGGCGAACCCGACGCCGTACGCAGGAGGACAGCCACCGCCGCCCGGGTGTACGGCACGCTGACCTCGGCACTCCATCGAGCCTTCGCCGACGCCGGTGCCGTGTGCCGCCCTCCGCACGCCGGCAGCCATGTGTACGCCGACCTCGACCCGCTGCGCCGCCCCCTGGCCGCTCGCGGCATCACCGATTCCGTCGCGCTGGAGCGGGAGTTGGCACCCTGGGCGGGTCGTGGCGGCCACCGGTTCGGAGACGACCCGGGCGCCCTGCGGGTGCGGCTGGGCGCAGAGGCGCTTCTCGGTGCGGACATGGAGTTGCGGCAACGTGCGCTGGACGCGGTCGATCCTCTCCAACTACCGCATGTCGACGAGACGTTGATCGCCCTGTCCCGCGCGCTGGCCGGGCTCGCGGCCCCGTAGGGCTGAGCGCCGGCGTCCGCCGCGCTCTGCCTCAGCAAGCAACTGCCCCAACTGTTCCGCATCCGCCCTGGTGGTGCCCACCGAATGGAGCCCGTCGATGACCGAACAGACCGAGCGCTCCGGCGCCGGGTCCGCACCGGGCGAGCGACGCCCGGCCGTCGAACGGAGCGCCCTGACAGGACCTCCTGAGGCAACGCGGGTGACGGCCGCGATGCCGTCGGCCGAAACGGCGGTCCAGGCCGACGGCGGGACGGGCGTGGACGGCGCGGACGGCGCGGACGGTGAGGCCATCGCGACGGCCGTCGGCGTCGAGGGCGCGCGGCCCCGGGGTGGGCAGGTGCATGTCGTCGAGCCCGCCCTCCCCGCCGAGGGCGCGGCAGGTCCGGTGGCCGACCGTCCGGCGTACCCACCCGCGGGGCCCGACGCTCCTGTCCTCCCGCCCACCACCCAGCCACCGCTGTCCGAGCCCCGTCCGCTGGGCGAACCTCGCAGCTGGCCGCGCGACTTCACCGACCGGCTGACGGCACCGCTGCCAGGCGTCCGCGCGCTCGCCAGGATCGCCCGGGAGGGCAAGCTGCGGCCGGTGCCCGAAGCGCTCCGTCAAATCGCCGAACTCCCTTTCGCGCCCGGTTCGTTGCCGACTGCGGGCCCCACGACCGTCGCCCTCACCTGGGCCGGGCACGCCAGTTGGGTCATCCGGATCGGCGGCCTGACCGTACTGACCGACCCGGTCTGGTCCCGCAAGATCCTCGGCACTCCGGCCAGGGTCACCCCGGTCGGCGTCCGCTGGGAGGACCTGCCCCGCGTCGACGCGGTCGTCATCAGCCACAACCACTACGACCATCTCGACGCCCCGACGCTGAAACGCCTGCCGCGCGAGACCACGCTCCTGCTCCCCGCCGGAATGGCCCCTTGGGCCAGGCGCCGCGGCTTCACCCAGGTCACCGACCTCGACTGGTGGGAGGGCGTCGAACTGCCCGCCCCCGGCGGCGCCGTACGCGTCGACTTCGTCCCGGCCCACCACTGGAGCAAGCGGACACTCACCGACACCTGCCGCTCCCTCTGGGGCGGTTGGGTGCTCACCGCGCCCGACGGGAGGCGGATCCACTTCGCCGGGGACACCGGCTACGGTCACTGGTTCGAGGAGATCGGCCGCCGCTACCGTGGCATCGATCTGGCCCTGCTGCCCATCGGCGCCTACGACCCGCGCTGGATGCTGCGCCCGGTGCACACCGACCCGGAGGAAGCCGTCCGGGCCTGCCAGGACCTCGGTGCCCGGAGCCTGGTGCCGATGCACTGGTCGACGTTCCTGCTCTCCGCCGAGCCGCCCCTGGAGCCGTTGCACCGCGTCCGGGCCGCCTGGGCCGCCACCGGCCGCGCCAGGGAAGACCTCTGGGACCTGCCGGTCGGCGGGTCGCGGGTTCTCGCCGAGGTCTGAGGGCGTCGGGGCTGGGTGCCAAGGTGCCCTGGGTGCTCGGGGGCTGGCTCGTCGAGGCCCCCGACGTCGGCAGGCCGGTCCTCCGCCTCTCCGCATCTCCGCTTCTCCGCAGGATTAGGGAAACAGGCCGCACACCCCGTCAGCCTGACGTGTCGTCACCGTTGTGCCCACTGCGCCTGCTCGCTCCGTCGGACGGCCTGACGCGTCGCCAGAGCACCGGTGCCGCGCCGAGCGCGAGCGTGAGGCCGACAGCCGCGGCCACGCCCTCCCACGGCTCGCTGAACAGTGAGCCGCCCACCAGGCCGATGAGCTGGTACGTCGCGGCCCAGGCCAGACAGGCCGGGATGTCGCCCCGGACGAACCGCCGCAGGGGCATCGCGGACAGCAGACACGCGAGCATGATCGGAATCCGCCCCGCCGGGACCAGCCGCGACAGCACCAGCACCAGCACGCCGTGCTCGTCCAGCTTGTGCCGCGCCTGGGCGAGCCGCTCCGGCGCGGCCCGGGCGCGTAGCCGCTCCAGCCAGCGGGAGCCGTTGGAGGAGTGGACGCCACGCTGTCCGAGCCAGTACAGCCCGATGTCGCCGAGCAGCGCGGCGCTCGCCGCCACACCGAAGACGATCAGCAGCGAGAACGGCGAGGTGTGATGGAAGGCCACCACCGCCGCCGAACTGACCAGCGCACCGGTCGGCACCACCGGCACCAACGACCCGAGCACCACCAGCAGAAACAGCGAGGGATAGGTCACCGCCTGCTGTGTCGACTCCGGCGGCACACTCCGCGCCAGGTCGCCGAGGAGCGTCATCGGGCGACCACCGGCCGTACGCACTCGCCCTGTCCGAGCCGGTGCACCCGCACCTCCGGCGCGACGAGCGCGCTCTGCCGCTCGAACTCCTGGCCGGGCGAGTGGAATTCGTGCGGCCGTACCGCGTCCATCCCGATCGGCCAGTACGTGCCGTAGTGCACCGGTACGGCGCTGCACGGCGCCAGCCGGGCCGCCGCCTCGGCCGCGCGCCGCGCGTTCAGATGGCCGTGCCCGAGGAACGGGCCCCAGCCTCCCACCGGCAGCAGCGCCACCTCGCACGCCCCGACCTCGTCGGCCATCTCGTCGAACAGCCCGGTGTCCCCGGCGAAGTAGGTCCGGGCCGCGCCCTGCACGACATAGCCGAGCGCGGGCACCCGCTGCGGTCCGTAGGGCAGCCGCCGCCCGTCGTGCGCCGCGTGCACCGCCCGCACCGTCACCGGGCCGACCGCGACCTCCTCACCGGGCAGCACCTCGGTGACCCGCAGTCGCCGCTCGGCGGCCACCCGCCGCAGACCCGCCACGGCCGCCATCGCCCCGCGCGGCACCAGCAGCCGGGTACCGGGGGAGAGGCGGGCGAGCGACGCCGGATGCAGATGGTCGGCATGCAGATGAGAGACCACGACGAGATCGGCCCTTGCGGCCTCCGGTGGGGGCAGGGCGCCACGCCGGCGCCGCAGATGCGCCAGCCGGCGCACGAACAGCGGGTCGGTCAGCACCCGCACCCCGGAGTCCTCGACCGTCACAGTGGCGTGCCCCCACCAGGTGACCTCCACCGCCATCGATGGCCTCCCGTCTCGTCGCCCACTTCCGATCCTCCACCATCCACCCTGAAACGGGTCGCCGGGAACCGAACCCGTCCGCGGAACCAGGGCGGTGGTCGGTCAGCCGGCCCGTGCCACGCTGTCAGGTGCGGGGCATCGGATGCGGCCCGGATGATCCCGCGACCCCGTCCCCGCGTCCCCCGGCGCGCCCCTCTAGCGTCCGACGGTCTGTGACACGCTGGCCGCACGCCCGCGCAGCCGGCGCGGGCCGAGCGTGTGAGGCGGTAAGGCGTGCGGACGGCGAGGTGGCGAAGCCTGAGCGGCGCGCTGCTGCGCGTGCTCACCGTCTGGGCGGTGTCCAGCCTCACCCTGCTCGCCCTCGCCGCGCTGCTGCCCGACTTCCGGTTGCAGTCCCCGAGTGGCGACAGCGTCACCCGCACCGCCGTCACCGCCGCTCTCGGTGCCGGCGCGTTCGGCCTGCTCAGCGCGCTGGTCTGGCCCCTGCTCGTACGTGCCCTGCTGCTGGTGCCCGCCCTCGTGCTCGGTCTGCTGGTCTTCTTCCTCAACGGCTCCCTGCTGCTGCTCGCCCTGGGCCTGATCCCCGAGGGGCGCGGGCAGGCCGCGCCGGAGACCGCCGTGATCGTCGCGGCCGTGATGTCCGCGACCTCCTCGGCGACGTCCGCCTTCCTCGCGGTACGCAACGACGAGGCGTACCGCCGACGGCTGGTGCGGCTCGCCGGGCGCCGCGGCCGCCGGGCCGGCACGGCCCACCCCCCGCGGACCCCCGGCACGGTCTTCCTCCAGCTCGACGGCCTGGGCCACGACCTGCTCCGCGAGGCCGTCAGCGGCGACCGGCCGCTGATGGAGACCGTCGCCCGCTGGGCCGGCAGCAGTCACCGCCTCACCCCGTGGCGCACCGACTGGTCCAGCCAGACCGGCGCCAGCCAGCTCGCCATCCTGCACGGCAGCAACGACGACCTGCCCGCCTTCCGCTGGTACGAGAAGGAGACCGGCGAACTCCTGGTCTGCAACCGGCCCAGCGGCGCCGCCGAACTCCAGCGGCGCGCCGTCGAGCGCACCGGGTACGGCGGCCTGCTCGCCTATGACGGAGCCAGCCGCGGCAATCTCTTCAGCGGCGGCGCCGACCAGGTCGCCCTGGTGATGTCGGTGGCGGCCCGCCGGGGCAGGCACAATCGCTCCCGGGCCGGCTACTTCGCGTACTTCTCCGACCCGGCCAACGCCACCCGCACCGCCGTCTCCTTCGTCGCCGAGGTGGTCCGCGAGATCGTCCAGTCGCTGCGCACCCGCTTCCGCCACGAGCTGCCCAGGGTCAAACGCGGCGGCCTCTACCCCGTCATCCGGGCCTTCGCGACCGTCGTCGAACGCGATGTGGTGGTGGCCGCCGTCGTCGGTGACATGCTCGCCGGCCGCAGCGCCGTCTACGCCGACCTCGTGGCCTACGACGAGGTCGCGCACCACTCCGGGCCCGGCCACCGCGACACCCACCAGGTCCTGCGCGGCCTCGACCGGTCGATCGCGCTGATCGGCGCGGCCGCCCGGTACGCCCCGCGCCCGTACCGCGTCGTGCTGCTCTCCGACCACGGCCAGAGTCACGGCGCGACCTTCCTGGAGTGCTACGGGCTGAGCCTGGGCGATCTCGTACGCGCCGGGTGCGGGCTGCCGGTGTCACGGCGCGTGGGGCGGACCCCCAGCGGCGCCGAGGCCAGGGAGGCGGCGCGCGCCGCCCTGCACCGTCCGGAGGAGACCGAGGGGCACAGCTCCTCCCGCCCGATCGTGCTGGCCTCCGGGAACTTGGGGCTGGTGTCCTTCCCGGCCGTGCCCGGCCGGATCACCCGGGAGGAGCTGGACCGCCGCCACCCCGCGCTGCTCGCCACCCTCGCCAACCACCCCGGGATCGGCTTCGTGCTCGTGCGTTCCGCGGAGCACGGAGCCGTGGTGCTCGGCCCCGCCCACACCGAGCACCACCTCGACACCGGGCACATCGTCGGCGCCGATCCGCTGGCGCCGTTCGGGGAGGGCGCGGCCGACGCGGTGCGCCGCACCGACCGTTTCCCGCACACCGCCGACCTCATGATCAACTCCGCCTACGACCCGGTGACCGGCTCGGTGCACGCCTTCGAGGAGCAGATCGGCTCGCACGGCGGACTGGGCGGCCCCCAGAGCCACCCCTTCCTGCTGTGGCCGCGGGAGCTGACCGCACCGACCGCCGACAGCGAGTCGCTGATCGGCGCGGAGCACGTGCACCGGGTGCTGCGGCGTTGGCTGGTGGAGGCCGACGGGCCGCAGCTGCCGGTCACGGCGGGTACGGGCGCGCCACAGCCGGGCACGGCGGCAGCCGCGGACGGCCCGCGGCCACCCGTCACGCAAGGGGCCGACGGGCCGCAGCCACCGGTCACGGCGGGTGAGGACGAACTGCGGCGCGCGGTGGCCCCACCCGAAGGTTTTTCACCCAAGGGCCACACTCCGCAGGACAAAACCCGCTGATTTTGGCCGGCGCCCGCCGTTCGCCGACGATAATCAACCGCCCGGCAATCCCGGGTGCACCGCGCACGACGAGAGGCCCACCACGCCATGCACGACCGGCACACCCGCCGTTTCGGTCTCGGAACCGCCACCGCCCTGGTGATGGGCAACATCATCGGCGGCGGCATCTTCCTGCTGCCCGCCTCGGTGGCCCCCTTCGGCACCGTCAGCCTGGTCGCCTTCGGCGTGCTGACGATCGGCGCCCTCGCTCTCGCGCTGGTCTTCGGACGGCTCGCCGAGCGCCACCCGGACACCGGAGGGCCCTACGTCTACGCGCGCGAGGCGTTCGGCGACTTCGCCGGCTTCCTCTCCGCCTGGTCGTACTGGACCATGACCTGGGTCAGCAACGCGGCGCTCGCGGTCGCCGTGGTCGGCTACGTCCATGTCCTCGTCCCCGGGCACGAGTCCGGCGGCGTCGACCTCGCGGTGGCGCTGTGCGCCCTGTGGCTGCCGGCGCTCGCCAACTTCGCGGGCACCCGCTACATCGGCGTCGTCCAGATGGTGTCCACCGTCCTGAAGTTCGTGCCGCTGCTCTTCATCGCCGTGGTCGGCCTGTTCTTCTTCGACCCGGACAACCTCGGCTCGTTCCACGAGGGCGGCGGCAGCGCGGTCGGCGGGATGTCCGCGGCGGCCGCGATACTGCTCTACAGCTACGTCGGGGTGGAGTCCGCCGCGATGAGCGCGGGCGAGGTCCGCGACCCGGAGCGGAACGTCGGCCGCGCCACCGTCCTGGGCACCGTCGGCGCCGCCGTCGTCTACCTGCTGGGCACAATCGCGGTGTTCGGCACCGTCTCCCACGACAAGCTGGTGGAGTCCAAGGCGCCGTTCTCGGACGCCGTGAACGCGATGTTCGGCGGGCAGTGGGGCGGCACCGTCGTCGCCGGCGCGGCGGTGATCTCGATCATCGGCGCACTCAACGGCTGGACACTGATGAGCGCCCAGTCGCCGTACGCCGCGGCCAAGGACGGCCTGTTCCCGGCCCCCTTCCTGACCAAGCGGCGCGGCGTGCCGACCTTCGGTGTCCTGACGGCCGCCCTGCTGGCCACCGCCCTGACGGTGATCAACTACCTGATCGGCACCGGTGGCGTCTTCGAAATACTGGTGCTGATCACCACCTTCTCGGCGACCGTCCCGTACCTGCTCGCCGCGGGCGCCCAGATCTACTTCCTGCTGACCGGCCGCCGCGACCGGGTCCGCCCGGCCCGCTTCGCCCGCGACCTGACCCTCGCGCTGGCCGCGTTCGCCTTCACCTTCTGGCTCGTCGCGGGCGCCGGCTACGCCGCCATCTACCAGGGCGTGCTGTTCCTCTTCGCCGGAATCCTGGTCTACGCGTGGATGGCGGCCCGACGCACCGGCCGGCAGGAGGCGTCGCAGGCGACGACCGAGGCGCAGAAGACCGCCGACGAGACCGCCGACGAGACCGGCCGGGCGGAGCAGCCCGCGACGCCGACCGCCGCGGCGGCTGCGGGGACGGACGCTCAGTAGGAGCTGCCGCCTCCGGGGCGCTCGGGCGGAGAGCGCGCGCCGCGCCGGTGTCCCGGCCGGGGGCCGTTGCGCACCCACGTGCCATGCGCGAGGCGCGGATGGGTTCTACGGTTGAGAGGAACCCCGACGCTCGCGGACAATCGGACATCACATCGGACATCCGTTCCGTGCGCCGCGCTTTCCCATTCGGGCTCGGACACACACCAGGAGGGCATGCAGGCGACATGTCCACCGCATCTGAACCCGCCCTGGACACCCTCGCCGCCTGACGGCCGATGCCGCCACGGCAGCCTTGTCGGCCGGCGTGCCCTCCGGATGCGACGGCCGCAGGGCCAGGCAGGAGGGCCTTCGATGCCCCGGAACGCGACCACGGCGATGCGCGCGGCAGCCCTCGCCACGCCCCAGGAACGTGCTGCGCTCGGCAAGGAGGCCCGTCGCCACACGCCGCGATCGAGCCACGCCGAGTACGAGCCCGCCCCCCACAGGCCGGACCCGCTATCGATCCTGGAAGCGCAGTCCGCCGCACGGGTGCCTGAACTCGTCCCGATCCGCTACGGCCGGATGACGGAGTCCCCGTTCCGCTTCTACCGGGGCGCCGCCGCCATCATGGCCGCCGACCTGGCCGACACCCCGCGCTCGGGAATCACGGCCCAGCTGTGCGGGGACGCGCACCTGCTGAACTTCCGTCTGCTCGCCTCCCCGGAGCGGCAGTTGATGTTCGACATCAACGACTTCGACGAAACGCTGCCGGGCCCCTGGGAGTGGGACGTCAAGCGGCTGGCAGCGAGTCTTGTCATCGCCGGCAGGGCGAACGACTTCGACGACGCCGAGCGCGCCCGCATCGTGAGCTCCACGGTCCGTGCGTACCGCGAGGCGATGATCCGCTTCGCGGCGGAGGGCAACCTCGACGTCTGGTACGCCAAGATCGACGCGGACCAGCTGGCGGCCCTGGCCTCGGGCAAGCTCCACAAGCGCGGCCGGAGGAACCTGGCACGCGCCATGGCCAAGGCCCGCACCCGCGACAGCCTGCAAACCTTCGCCAAGGTCGCGGAAAGGGTCGACGGCAGGACCAGGATCGCCGCGGACCCCCCTCTGCTCGTCCCGATCAGCCACCTGCTGCCGGACGTCGAGCGCAGCGCGCTCGAAAGCCGGTTCCGCAGCCTGATCGAACGGTACGGCCGTACGCTGCCGTCCGACCGGCGCACGCTCCTGGAGGACTACCGGCTGGCGGACGTCGCCCGGAAGGTGGTCGGCGTCGGAAGTGTCGGCACCCGGTGCTGGATCTTCCTGCTCCTCGGCCGGGACGACCAGGACCCGCTCTTCCTCCAGGCCAAGGAGGCCGACACCTCCGTGCTCGCCGAACACGTCGGCGCGAGCCAGTACCGCAACCAGGGCGAGCGGGTGGTCTCGGGGCAGCGGTTGATGCAGGCCACGAGCGACATCTTCCTCGGCTGGGAACGGGTGGACGGGATCGACGGCAGGCAACGAGACTTCTACGTCCGCCAGCTGCGTGACTGGAAGGGCATCGCCATGCCGGAGAGGATGCGGCCGAAGGACATGCGGGCGTTCGGCGAACTGTGCGGGGTCACGCTGGCTCGTGCGCACGCGCGGTCCGGCGACCGGATCGCGATCGCCGCGTACCTGGGCAAGGGCGACCCCTTCGACCGGGCACTCGCGACCTTCGCGGAGGCATACGCCGACCAGAACGAGCACGACCACCAGGCCCTGGTCGACGCGGTGCGCGCGGGGAGGCTGCCCGCGGAGGAGCTGCCGACTTCCTGACACGGGGAGGGGGCCCTGGGGATCGGGAATCGTCGGCCTCCTGCACCGCTCACCACGCTCCTGGTGGCCACGCAGATCAGCTGCTTCATTACCTCGCACGTAATCGACCACCGCTCCCCGCCCCGGCAGGGTGAGGGCATCGGTTCACGGGCCGGCGCACTCCGGCTCGTGGATCGGTATCCGTCAGCCGTGCCATCCGGACATCCAAGGAGCGTGTCATGACGCAGAACGAGCAGCAGGCCACCCGGCCGTCCGCCGAACCGTCCCCCGGGAGCCAGGTCTACGCGGACGCCGTCGCGCGGTATTTCGAGGCGTGGAACGCGGCCGGTCAGGAGGCTCTCGGCAAGGCGGTCGCCGGGGCGTTCACCGAGGAGGGGCGGTATACCGATCCGCTGGCCGACGTGACCGGCCACGAGGGGATCGCGGCGGTGATCACGGGGGCGCACGCGCAGTTCCCGGGGTGGGTGTTCCGGCCGCTGGGGGACGTCGAGGGGCATCACGACATCGCGCGCTTCGGATGGGAACTGGTCAATGCCGCGGACGGCACGGCGCCCGTCGCGGGTTTCGATGTGGTGCGACTGGCGGAGGACGGTCGCATCAGCGCCGTTCTCGGGTTCCTCGACCGGGTACCGGCAGTCTGAGCAGGACGGGCCGCCAGAAAGCGGGAGAGCCGCCCACCGCTCCCTACAGCGACCAGGTACGGATTGCGGCGGCGGTCTGCGGATCGGCCGGGAGGAAGGTTTCCACCGCGAGTTCGGAGACCGTGACATCCATGGGGGTGTTGAAGGTCGCGAGGGTGGAGATGAAGGAGAGCACCGCGCCCCCGTGCTCGATCCTCAGGGGGAGCGCGAACGGCGGGTGCTCACCGAGAGCCGCCGTCTCCCGGCCGCCGTCGGGCAGTGGATAGCCGCGCACCTCGTCGTGGAGCGCCCGCAGCGGTGCGGAGCGCAGCAGGGCCAGCTGCCGCTCCATCTGGGTGAAGAGGTGGGCGCGCCACTCCAGGAAATTGCGGATACGCGGTGCCAGCCCTCGCGGGTGGAGGGTGATCCGCATGGCGTTCAGCGGTGGACTCAGCAAGGACGCGTCGACGCCCTCCAGGAGCACGGCGATCCCTCGATTCGCGGCCTGCACGTCGTACGTGCCGTCCATCACCAGCGCGGGGAACGGCTCGTAAGCGGTCAGCATCCGCTCCATGCCCGTGCGCAGGGCCTCCATCGACGGGTCGTCCATGGGGGTCTCGGGGAACATCGGCGCGTAACCGGCCGCGACCAGCAGGGCGTTGCGCTCGCGTACCGGGACATCCAGGTGTTCGGCGAGCCGCAGCACCAGTTCGGCGCTGGGGCGGGAGCGGCCCGTCTCGATGAAGCTGATGTGCCGCGCGGAGGAGCCGGCGCGCAGTGCCAGCTCCAGCTGGCTGATCCGGCGGCGATCGCGCCAAGCGCGCAACAGGGCCCCCACGCCCGAGGACTTCGTCGAGAGGGCCGCGGCAGTCGTCATGGGAGGGACCGTAGCGGACCGGGCCGGCGCCGGCGGGCGGGTGTGGCCCGGTCCCTGCGCCGGGGCGTCGGTGCAGGGGACGTCGGTGCGGGTGTCGCCCCTCGTGTCCCGCCTGCGGTGGGCCTGCCGGCGTGCCAGGCTGAAGCTGCCGCAGCAGCTGCGGCAGTCACCCGCCCACCGTGGAGAGGCGAACGCCATGACTGCTCAAGGACAAGCGCTCGGCGACGAGGAGATCCAGGAGCGGCTGGCGCAGCTGCCGGGCTGGTCCGTGGAGGACGACCTGCTGCGCCGCAGCTACTCCTTCGACGACAACTTCGCGGCGGCCGCGGCGGTGCTCCATGTCGCGGCGATCCAGGAGGCGCTGGGCCATCACGCCGTCCTCACGCTCGGCTACAAGCAGCTCCGCGTCGCGGTGAACACGCACAGCGTGGGCGGGCGGGTCACCGACCTCGACTTCGACCTCGCACGCCGCGTCGAGGAGGTCGCCCCGGGCCACGGCGCGCACTGACCGCGAGCCGGTGTCAGCGGTGCTCGGGGCGTTCCACCGGCCGCCGCGCGCGGGCGAGTTCGGCGTTGAACTGGGCGCCGGACAGCAGCGACAGGTGGGAGAACCACAGCCAGATCAGGAAGACCACCGGGCCCGCGAGCGAACCGTAGAGCCGGTTGAAGGTGCCCACGTACGAGGCGTAGATCGCGAAGCCCGCCGAGGACACCAGCCACATCAGCACGGAGACCAGTCCGCCGGGCGCCGCCCGCCGCACCCCGCGGGAACGGGGTGGCCCGGACCGGAAGAGCACCATCACCAGCACGATGGCGAGCAGCAGCAACAGGGGCCACTTGAGAATGTTCCAGGTGGCCTCGCCCGCCGCGCCGAGTCCGAGCGCCTGGCCGAGGGCGCTCGCGATCGGCCCGCTCACCAGCAGCGCCACCGCACTGATGATCAGCAGCGCCAGGAGCAGCAGCGCCGTCGCCAGGATGCGCGGCGCCTTGCGCCACGGCGGACGGTCGTCCTTCGTCCGGTGCATGGCGTGCAGGGCCCGGCGGAACACCGCGAGATAGCTGCACGACGACCACAGGGCGCTGATCATCGCGCCACCGACCACCACCCACGCGGCGGCGCGCTGATGCGCCATGGTCACCAGCGCGCGGCGCACGGTCGGGCCGGAGTCGGCCGGGGCGAGGGAGGTGAGGTGGTTGATGAGTTGCTCGGTGGCCGGGGGATCGGCCAGCCCGATCAGGGACACCGTGACGATCAGCGCGGGCAGCAGCGCCAGGACCGAGTAGTAGGTCAGGCTCGCCGCCCAGTCCGTCACATCGTCGTTCCAGACGGACACCGGCGTACGGCGCAGCGCGGTGCGGCACTGGGCCCAGGTGGGCAGGGTGGAGGGTGCCGCGGGGGGCTCGTCGGGCTGCTCGGGTCCGCCGGGCCCGGTGGCGTCAGCGGGCACGGTGGTCTCCCGGAGTGAGGGCGCGCGGTCGCGGCTCCTCGCTCGGCCGGTTCGGCGCGGAGCCGCGCCGCGTCCTGGCCGACGGGCGCGCCGGCAAGCCGGGCGAGGGCAGGCAGCCCGTCCTCGCCGGTCCCGCCGGAGCCGGCCGTGTCCGGTCCGGCCCGCGGCGCACACCGCTCCCACCCATGTCCTCTACGTCCTCTCCTACGAGCCGGTTACCGCACCCGGCCCTTTTTCCGCGCACCCTCGGGTGGCGTGCCCTGCGCCCTGTGGTGTCGGCGCGGTACGGCGTGTGCCGTCAGGCCATCGCTGCCGGCCGTCGGGCCGGGACCGCCATCATCCCTTGCGGCGCCGCTCCGCCCGCACACCCCTCCCGTGCCCGTGACTCACGGCGTGTGGCACACGAGGGGCGCGATGCGTACGACCAACCGCGGTGGGCGGGTGAGGCCGAGCCGGTCCCGGTGGGCCGCGAGGGCGGCGAGCAGAGTCTCGCGGGCCTCGGAGGGGTCACCGAAGGCCAGTACCGCCCGCACGACGGCACGCCGCCGGTGGACGCGCACGCGTACGCCGGCGACCCCTGGTACCCGTAGGGCCGTGTCCCGCAGCAGACTGCCGACGCCACGCCGGTCCAGCGACGCGCGGACCCCCGGCATCAGCGGGCCCCTCGTCCGCTCCTGGCGTGTGCCGGGCAGGAGAGCGGTGACCACCATGGCCGCCCCGGCCAGCGCGAGGGCCGCGCCGCCGCCGATCGCCCAACCGTCCGTGGCCCGCAGCGCGAGGTGTCCGGTCAACGCGCTGATCCAGATGGGCAGCTCACGCGACAGCAGACGGGCCACGGCGGGTCCGAGCAGCACGGCACAGCCCAGCAGTCCGAGGCCCACCGGCCACGCCACGGAGCGGTGGTGCTCCACCCCTCGCATGCCGGCCTCCGTCTGCCCCCTGCTCCTACGCCACATCGCCGCCCGCCTCCCTCGTCGTCTTTCTCGCCAACTGCCGGTTCGCGCGTCCACCGTCCCACGTCCCGGCGCATCGCCGACCGCGATTCCGGGACCGGGCACGGTGCGCCCGGCCGCATGATGCCGGATGGTATGCCGTGGCCGCGCCAGGACCGGCGCGGCGGGGGAGTCAGGAGCACGGTCGGACAGCCGAAGCCGTGCGCTCGCGACGCCGCAGGCCGACCGGAGTACCTGCCCACGCACCGCCCCGGTAAACGACATCGGCCACTTCCCCGCACGCCGTCCTCCAGGGCTCCCGCCGCAGCGCCGGGTGGCGGACCGCCGGCAAGCCGCTCGCGGTGTGCGCGGTCGCGTCCCCCACTTGGCCGGTTCGCCCTTTCTGTCCGGCGGGGGCAGTGGTCGGAGGGCGATCTTCCGGAGCCGGCCAATCCGTTCGGCCGTCGGCTCCGAATAGCCGGGGAAGGGCGGCGCACCCGGCGCCGCTCACCGGCGTGAGGAGAGCCAGGGATGCGGCAGCGCAGCGTCGCGGTGATCGGCAGTGGAGTGGCGGGACTGACCGCCGCGTACGTCCTGAGTACCGCACGCGACGTCACGCTCTACGAGGCGGACGGCCGGCTCGGCGGACACGCCCACACCCATGACGTCCCCACCCCCGACGGCCGGGTGGTGCCCGTCGACAGCGGCTTCATCGTGCACAACCGTCGCACCTACCCCCATCTGCTGCGCCTCTTCGACGAGTTGGACGTGCCGACGCAGGAGTCGGAGATGAGCATGTCCGTGCGGTGCGAGGGCTGCGGGCTGGAATACGCGGGCGCCCGCGGCCTCGCCGGGCTGTTCGCCCGGCCGGACAACGCGCTGCGCCCGCGCTATCTGCGGATGCTGACCGAGATCGTGGCCTTCCGCCGTGCGGCCCGCGCCCTGCTGGCCACGGGGGCCGCCGACGCCCCTTCCGGCACGGGCGGCCGTGACGCTGCCTCCGAGCCGCACGAGGACCCCGAACCCACCCTCGGCGCGTTCCTGCGGCGCGGCCGGTTCTCCCCGTACTTCACCGCCCACTTCATGACGCCGCTGGTCTCCGCGGTCTGGTCCTGCGGCCCGTCCACCGCCCTGCGCTACCCCGCCCGGTACCTGTTCCGCTTCCTCGACCACCACGGCATGCTGGCCGTCGGCGGCTCGCCCACCTGGCGCACCGTCACCGGCGGCTCGCGCACGTACGTCGACCGGGTCGCCAAGCAGCTGCACGCCGTCCGGACGGGCACACCCGTACGGGCCGTGCGCCGGGTGGCCGCCGACGGGGGCGGCGCGGCCGGTGTCGAGGTCACCGCGGAGAACGGCAGCGTCGACCGTCACGAGGCGGTCGTGATCGCCGTTCACCCCGATCAGGCGCTGCGGCTGCTGGCCGACGCCACCGACGCCGAGCGCGAGGCCCTCGGCGCCTTCACCTACTCCCGCAACCCCACGCTCCTGCACACCGACACCGCGCCCCTGCCGCGCCGTCGGGGCGCCGCGGCCTCCTGGAACTACCTGATGCCGTCGTGTTCCGCCGACGCCGGTCAGGTGCTGGTCAGTTACCACATGAACCGATTGCAGCGGCTGGAGGCGGCCGAGGAGTACGTCGTCACCCTCAACGCCGCCGAGCGGGTGGACCCGGCGAAGGTGCTGGCCCGCATGGTCTACGAACACCCCGTGTTCACCCCGCAATCGGTGGCCGCCCAGGCGCGCCTTCCGGCCCTCGACGACACCGTCACCGCCTTCGCCGGCGCGTATCACGGCTGGGGCTTCCACGAGGACGGCGCCCGCTCCGGGGTGTCGGCGGCGGCCAGGCTGGGCGTGCGGTGGTGAGCCCCGGGACGACCAGGACTCCCGTGCGCGCCCGGAGCCGCCGGGGCCTTCGGGGCGCGTCGCTGTACGCCTGCGAGGTGACCCATGTGCGCACGGCTCCCCTGCGCCACGCCTTCCGCCATCGCACCTACCTCTGGCTGATCGACCTCGACCACACGCCTCGACTCCCTCTTCCGCTGCGGTGGTTGGCGCACTTCGACCCACGGGACCACTTCGCCGGGACCGCCCCCACCCTGCGGGCCGGACTGGAGCGCTGGCTGGCCGCCCGGGACATCGAGCTGGACGGCGGCCGGGTCCGCATGCTCGCGCACGCCCGCGTGCTGGGGCACGTCTTCAACCCACTCACCCTCTACTGGTGCCACGACCGGGACGGCACCCTGCGCTGCGTGGTCGCCGAAGTGCACAACACCTACGGCGAGCGGCACTGCTACCTGATGCACCCCGACCCCGACGGCACCGCCCGTGCCACCAAGGAGTTCTACGTCTCGCCGTTCTTCCCCGTCGACGGCGACTACCGGATGCGGCTGCCCGAGCCGACCGACCGGCTGAACCTGACCGTCCGGTTGGAGCGGGCGCGGGGCCGGCCGTTCACCGCGACCGTGCGGGGCGTACGACGCCCGGCCGCCCTGCGCACCCTGTGCGCCGCGGCCGCCCGCCACCCGTGGTCCACCGCCGTCGTCTCGGCCCGTATCCGCACCCAGGGCATCCGACTGTTCCTGCGCGGTCTGCCCGTGCAGCCGCGTCCCCGACACCGACCCCAGGAAGGTATGGAGTGAGCACCTCCGTTTCCCGCCCCGCCGCCGTGTCCCCCGCTCCCGAGGTGGTGGACGCCGCCCGATGGCCGGATGTGGCGGCGGTTCCCCGATGCTCCGCACCGCGCGCCGCAGCGGCCGAGGGGATCCTGCGGCACGCCCTGGCGCGGCTGCCGCTGAGTGTCCGGCTGCCGTCCGGCCGGATACTCGGCGCAGGTGGCCCGCTGCTCGAACTGCGGGCGCCCGAGGACTTCCACCGCCGCATCGGCGCGGACGGGCTGATCGGATTCGGTGAGTCGTACATGGCGCGCGAGTGGGAGGCCGAGGACCTGGTGGGCGTGCTGACGGTGCTCGCCGAGCACGCCGCCACCCTCGTCCCCGCACCCCTCCAACGGCTGCGGGGCGCCTGGGCGCGCCGGCAGCCCGACGAAGGGCGTAACACCCCCGGCAACTCGCGGACCAACATCGCGCACCACTACGACCTGTCCAACGACCTCTTCGCTCTCTTCCTCGACGAAACGCTCAGCTACTCCTCGGCGCTCTTTCCCCAACTGCCCGCCCATCAGAGGGACTTCACGGCCGGGCAATATCGGAAGATCGACCGGTTGCTGGACCTGGCCGCGGTCGGCGCCGGCACCCGGCTGCTGGAGATCGGCACCGGCTGGGGCGAACTCGCGCTGCGGGCCGCCCGCCGCGGCGCCCAGGTCGTGACGGTCACCCTCTCCGAGGAACAGCGCGCTCTTGCCGAGCAGCGCGTCCTGCGGGCCGGCCTACAGGACCGGATCACCGTCCAGCTGCGCGACTACCGGCAGATCGAGGGCCGCTACGACGCCGTCGTCAGCGTCGAGATGATCGAAGCCGTCGGAGCCGACTACTGGCCGGCGTACTTCGCCACCCTGGAACGGCTGCTCGCCCCCGGCGGCCGGATCGCGCTCCAGGCGATCACCATGCCGCACGACCGGATGCTGGCTACCCGCCACACCTACACCTGGATCCAGAAGTACATCTTCCCCGGCGGCTTCCTCCCCTCCGTCACCGCGATCGAGGACTGCGTCCGGGAGCACACCACGCTCCGCGTCACCGACCGCGCCGGCTTCGGCGCGCACTACGCGGAGACCCTGCGACTGTGGCGCGACCGCTTCACCCAACACGCCCACGAGGTCGACCGGTTGGGGTTCGACGCGACCTTCCGCCGGATGTGGACCTTCTATCTCGCGTACTCCGAGGCGGGCTTCCGGGCCCGCTATCTCGACGTCCACCAGCTGCTCCTCCAGCGGAACGAGGCAGCGGCGGCCGCCGCACCGAACGGCACCTCGTGAACGGCTTCCTGTGGGGCGCCTTCGCGGTCAACCTCGCCGTGGCCGCAGGGGCGGCGCTCGCCGTCATGCTGGTGACCTTCGCGGCGGCCCGGTCACGGGGCGTGCACCGGATCGTGGATGTGGCCTGGGGGATCGGCTTCTGCGTCGTGGCGTCGGTCTCCTACGGGCTGTCCGGCGCAGCCGACGGGCCGGACGCCGGACGGCGCGCGCTCGTGGTCGTTCTGACGCTGCTCTGGGGACTGCGGCTCGCCGGGCACATCGCCCGGCGCGGCCGCGGACACGGCGAGGACCCGCGCTACGCTCGGATGCTGGCCCGTGCACCCGGAAACCCCGCCTGGTACGCGCTGCGCAAGATCTACCTCCTGCAAGGGGCCCTGGTTTGGCTGGTCTCGCTGCCCGTCCAGGCCGCCTGTTACGTCACCGGCGAACCGGGCCCACTCACCCTGGCCGGCGTGGCGCTCTGGCTGCTCGGCTTCGGCTGCGAAGCGGTCGGCGACCACCAGCTCGCGCGCTTCAAGGCCGACCCGGCGAACAAGGGCAGGATCATGGACCGCGGCCTGTGGGCCTGGACCCGGCACCCCAACTACTTCGGTGACTTCTGTGTCTGGTGGGGGCTCTATCTGCTCGCCTGCGAACAGTGGCAGGCCGCGGCGGTCGCCGCCGTCGCACCGCTGGTGATGACCGCCCTGCTGACCGTCGGCAGCGGAAAGCGCCTGCTGGAGGCCCATATGGCCGACCGTCCGGGCTTCGCCGCGTACCGGGCCCGCACCAGCGGCTTCTTCCCGCTGCCGCCACGGAAGGGCGGCGGGGGAGGACTGCGACGCCTGCCGTGACGGTCCCCCGCGCGGACAGGTGGAGCAGTTGTTCACCGGCCCCGGCCAGGCCCTGCATTCGACGACCGTGTTCGGTATCGCAGTCCTGGTTGGTCGGTGTGGGGGGCGTGGTCTTCGGTGGTGCGCTGGTGGGCCGGATCCTGGACGAGGAAGCCCCCCCGCATGGGACGCGCTCGGAGGCGACGAAGGCGAGATGCCGCCCCCGCCGGGGGCGGAGAGGGAGCGGAACCTCCCGAGCCCTCTCCTCGCCCCGCCCTACACCCCGGTGAAACTCATCAGGGCGATCGGCTTCGTCGTGGGTTGCGGCGACCCGCCGGCGGGCTCGACGGTGACGCCCATCCCCGAGGCTCGGTCGATGCCACCGTCCATCAGCACCGCCGCGTCCGCACGGCCGGGGTCGAGCAGGCCGGCGGGCCGCATCGTGCCCCCGTCGTTGAACCACAGCTGGTAGACCGTGCCCTCCGCAGGGCGCGGCAGCCCGGACACCAGGAACGCGGCCCGGTTGCGGCTCCGGGAGACCACCACCGTGCCGGTGCCGGCATCGCCGACCTTCCCGTTCGTCACCCGTGCGTCCGGGGCCGTCAGCACCCGGGCCACCGACTCGGCGCGCTGTTCGGTGCGTTGGGCCTGGTCGCGGGCGTCCACCGCCTGGCCGTGCTGCCACACGGCGACACCGCCGAACGCCGCCGCCGCGGCCAGGCACGCCGCGAGGGCCCACCGCGGCAGGCGGCGCGCACGGCGCGTCGGGCCGGCGGCCCGACGGCCCCCACGGGCCACCCTCGGCGGCTCCTGGCGCACCGTGGAGACCCTGCGCAGCACCCGCTCCTTCATCTCGGGCGGCGGCACCACCGCCATCGCGCGCCCCAGTCGCTCCGCGGTCGCGGCGAGTTCCCGCACCTCCTGTGCGCAGCCCTCGCAGTCCGACAGATGCCGCTCGAACTCCCGGGCCTCGGCCTCGGGCAGCGCGTTGACGGCGTACGCGCCCGTCAGCGTGTGGAGATCGGCGCTGGTCATACGCTCACCCCCAGGCAGTCACGGAGCCGGATCAAGCCGTCCCGCAGCCGCGTCTTGATCGTGCCGAGCGGCACGGTCAGCAGTTCCGCCACCTCGCGGTAGGTCAGGCCCTGGTAGTACGCCAGCGTGACGGACTGGCGCTGGAGTTCGGTGAGCGTGCGCAGACAGCGGCGCACCTGCTCACGCTCCAGCCGGTTCTCCACCTGCTCGGTCACCTCGTCGAACGCGGGGGAGTGGTCCAGCAGCGCCGCCCGGTGCTCGCGGTTGGCCGCCGCCTGCGCCGAACGCACCCGGTCGACCGCCCTGCGGTGAGCCAGCGTCAGGACCCAGTTGGTCGCCGAGCCCCGCTCGGGGCGGAAGCGCGCGGCGGTGCGCCACACCTCCACCAGGACCTCCTGCGCCACCTCCTCCGACTGCGCCGGATCCCGCAGGACCGACCGCACCAGGCCGAGCACCGGCCCGGCCAGCGCGTCGTACACGGGCCCGAAGGCCCCCTGGTCGCCGCGGGCCACCTGCCCCAGCAGCTCCTCCAGGTCGGGCCCGCGCTGTGCCGGGCCACCGATCCATACGGGTTCTCTCACCGGGCCGTCCTCCTGGATGCCATGTGCCGTCGGTCCCTCCGCGTGCGGGGTGACGCCGCCGAGGTCCCTGCCATGATTCGGAGCCGGCAGGTGGGTGGATGGGCCGGTTGCCGGGTTTTCTCTCCAGAGGCACAAAGATTGGTGAAGGAGGGGCCGCCGCCGAGGGCCCGCGGCCCCTCCGCGACGCGGGTGGGCCGGCCGAAGGCCGCGGGGCCACGGGCGTCAGGCGAAGGGCAGGCAGCGCCACGGGGAGCCGGGGTCCTGGGTGAGGACGCGGTGGATGTGCACGGTCTCGGCGTACTGCGGCCCGAACCAGCCGTTGTCGAACGCCAGCATCCGCCCCAGCGCGTAGCCCGCGGCGAACTCCTCCCACGAGGCATACACCTCCCTGGCCTGCGCGCCGGCCCGCTGCACGGCCTGCTCGGCCCGCGGCGGGTCGCACAGCCGCGCGCTCAGCCCCCAGCGGACGAGATTCACCGCGTGCGCGTGATCCAGCGCGACGAGCGAGACCACCGTGCCGTCGGCCGGCAGCAACCCGTCGGTGCGGAACCGCTCCTCGTACCGGCTCACCAGCTCGGGGACCTCCGGCGAGGCGGCCTCGCCGGACGTGGCTGCCGCCTCCTCACCCTGGCTTCCGGCGTCGGCGGCCTCGCCGGCCGGACGCCGTCCGCCGGCACGGGCACGCAGCGCGGCCTCGGTCTCCCGGGGGACGAACTCGCCGCCGAGCAGCTGGTCCAGCCGCTGCTGCCAACTTGCCGGATCGGTCACCGACCACTGCGCGCGCAGGGTCTCCGCGTCCGTGGCATGGTCGAGGAATGCCGTACCGAGCTCGTTCCACGGCACGCTGTGGTGCACCGCGAGGGGCGCGCCGCAGGCCAGCCCCTGCGCGGTCGGACCGTGCAGGGGGCCGGCGAAGTGGGTGGCGAGCAGCCCGCCGGGCCGCACGCCGACCTGCCCGCGGATGCGCATCCAGGCGGCGCGGTGGGCTGCCGACGCGGCCAGATAGGCGGCACACGGCGTGCCCGGGTTGACCGCCAGCTGCCACTTGTCGTTGGGCCAGTCCTGCGCCAGGTCCTCGACCGACACCCGGTCGAAAAACTGCTGTGGCTGCCAGGCCGGCAGCATGCCGCGCGTCAGGACGGGAATGCACTTACCGCCTGTCGCGGGGTCGTCGTAGACGGGCAGCGGGTCCTGACCCTGCTGCGGTACCGCCAGATAGAGATCCTCACCGGCGATCGCCGCGACCTGTCCGTCCCAGTCACCACGCGCCGTCGCTTCGCACAGCCGCCGTTCCGTATCGGTCGGCGGCATCCATCCCGGAGTACCCACAGCCAGACCCTACGGTGAGCCGGCAGCCCGGCGGGATCCGGGGGGATGTTGCCGAAACGGCAAGAAAGCTTGCCGGAGAACGACCCGCATCGGAGGCTCGGTCCCATGAGCAATCACCCCCACCCCGGACACGGGCAGGTCGCCGCACCCCTCGCGCACACCCACCGCCCGTCGGCACATGTGCACACCTCCGAAGACGTGCTGGTGGACTGGGAGACCCTCGGTCCCTTCCTCGAACGCGGCGCCGAGCTGCACACACCGCTCTACGAGCAGGCGGCGGCCTGGCTGCGTGAGCTGCTCACCGCCGCCGGTGGCACCGGCCCCGACGCCGTGCGGCGGGTCCTCGACGTGGGCAGCGGGCCGGGGGTCGTGGCCTGTCTCCTGGCGCGGGCCTTCCCCGACGCCGAGATCGTCGCGGTGGACGCCGCCGAGGGGCTCCTGGAACGTGCCCGGGCCCGCGCCGACCGCCTCGGGCTGGCCGACCGGGTGCGTACCCATCTCGCCGAGGTCCCGGACGGGCTCGACGCACTCGGCGGGGCGGATCTCATCTGGTCCAGCAAGGCCCTGCACCACGTCGGTGACCAGCGGGCCGCGGTGGCCGCCCTCGCCGGGCATCTGCGGCCCGGCGGTCTGCTGGCCGTCGCCGAGGGCGGTCTGGCCCCGCGTTTCCTGCCGCGCGACATCGGCATCGGCCGCCCGGGGCTTCAGGCACGCCTCGACGCCGTCGGCGAGGAGTGGTTCGCGCAGATGCGGGCGGAGCTGCCCGACGCCGCAGCGGACGTCGAGGACTGGCCGGCCTTCCTCGCGGACGCGGGACTGCGTGCGCCGCGAACCCGCAGCTTCCTGCTGGACCTGCCGGCGCCGCTCTCCGACGACGCACGGCAGTTCATTTCGGCCAATCTCACCCGCAGCAGCGAGGCGTTCGCCGACCGGCTGGAAGCGGACGACCTCATGAACCTCGCCCGGCTGACCGACCCGGAGGACCCGGCGGGCGTCACCCGTCGCCCCGACGTCTTCCTCCTGGCCGCCCAGACCGTGCACACGGCGCGGGCACAGTAACGGCACGGCCCCGGCGGGGTCCGGACACGCCACAGCGCCGCCCGGCACGGCCGGGCGGCGCTGTGGTCGTGGGGGTCAGGCCACGTCGAAGGTGGCCGGGTCCGGGCCCAGCCGGTTGCCGGCGTCGAGGCCGGCGACGACGGCGACGTCCGCGTCGTCCAGCTCGAAGTCGAAGACGTCGAGGTTCTCCTTGATCCGGGACGGGGTCACGGACTTGGGGATGACGACGTTGCCCAGCTGGAGGTGCCAGCGCAGGACGACCTGGGCGGGGGTCTTGCCGTGCTTCGCGGCGAGCTCGGCGATCTTCGGGTCCTCCAGCAGACCCTTGCCCTGACCCAGCGGCGACCAGGCTTCGG
Source organism: Streptomyces sp. NPDC017993 (assembly GCF_044328065.1). Taxonomy (NCBI): domain Bacteria; kingdom Bacillati; phylum Actinomycetota; class Actinomycetes; order Kitasatosporales; family Streptomycetaceae; genus Streptomyces; species Streptomyces sp. NPDC017993. The sequence continues at coordinate 324,128 of NZ_JBIRGO010000004.1, read as the reverse complement.
TCGCGATGTCGTGCCGCGCGTGGAAGGCGCGGGACTCGGCCTGCTGGAACTGCGGGTGCAGCTCGATCTGGTTCACGGCCGGGACGACGGACGTCTCGCCCAGCAGCCGCTCCAGGTGGGCGGGCTGGAAGTTGGAGACACCGATGGACTTCGCACGGCCGTCCGCGAGGATCTTCTCGAACGCCTTGTACGTGTCGACGTACGCGTCCTTGGAGGGCAGTGGCCAGTGGATCAGATACAGATCCACGTACTCCAGGCCCAGCTTGCCCAGGGAGGTGTCGAAGGCGCGCAGGGTGGAGTCATAGCCCTGTTCCGCGTTCCACAGCTTCGTCGTGACGAAGAGTTCGTCACGGGCGACGCCGGAAGCGGCGAGAGCCTTCCCCGTGCCCTCTTCGTTGCCGTAGATCGCCGCGGTGTCGATGCTGCGGTAACCGGCCTCCAGGGCATGGCCGACGGCGGTGAACGCCTCGTCGTCGGGGATCTGCCAGACGCCGAAACCGAGCTGCGGCATCGCGATGCCGTTGTTGAGCGTGATGGAGGGGACCTTGCTCACGGGGGATTCGATCCTTACGTCGACTTTCCTGTTCCCCCTCGTCAACGATCATCAACCGTGGCGCATTCCCGCGCATCTCGATGGGATACGGAAATCCGGGCGTTCGTATCCGTGTGCGAATGTCCCGGTCCGCGGCGGCCGGCGAGGGCGAGCCCCGCCGCGCCCCGCCCTCAGGACCGGTACAGCGCGTCCACCTCGGCCGAGTACGCCGTCTCGATCGCCTTGCGCTTGAGCTTCAGGGACGGCGTCAGCAGTCCGTGTTCCTCGCTGAACTGGTGAGCCAGTATCCGGAAGGTGCGGATCGACTCCGCCTGGGAGACCAGCGTGTTGGCGGCGACCACGGCGCGCCGGATCTCGGTCTCCAGATCCGGATCGCGCACCAGGTCGGTCGGCGGCAGCTCCGGCTTGCCGCGCATGGCCAGCCAGTGGGCGACCGCCTCGGGGTCCAGGGTCACCAGCGCGGCGACGAACGGCCGGTCGTTGCCGACGACGATGCACTGCGCGACCAGCGGATGCGCCCGTACCCGCTCCTCCAGGCCCACCGGCGAGACGGATTTGCCGCCGGAGGTCACCAGGATCTCCTTCTTCCGGCCGGTGATCGTCAGATAGCCGTCCTCGTCGAGGGCGCCCAGGTCACCGGTGGCGAACCAGCCGTCGTGCAGCACCGCGTCGGTCGCCTTGGGGTCGTTGTGGTAGCCCTGGAAGACCTGGCCGCCGTACAGCCAGATCTCCGTGTCCTCCGCGATGTGCACCGTGGTGCCGGGGACGGGCGTGCCGACGGTGCCGAAGCGGGTCCGCTCGGGCGGGTTGGCGGTGGCGGCCGCGGTGCTCTCCGTCAGGCCGTAGCCCTCGAAAATCCGCACTCCGGCGCCGGCGAAGAACAGCCCGAGGCGGCGCTCCATCGCCGAGCCGCCGGACATCGCATGCCGCACCCGGCCGCCCATCGCCGTACGGACCTTGCTGTAGACGAGCTTGTCGAAGAGCTGATGCTGCATCCGCAGAGCGGCGCCGGGGCCGGGGCCGGTACCGAACGCCTTGTTCTCCTGCGCCTCGGCGTACCGCACCGCGACCTCGACGGCCTTGTCGAACGGACCTTCCTTGCCCTCCGCCTCCGCCTTGCGCCGGGACGCCGCGAAGACCTTCTCGAAGATGTACGGCACCGCGAGGATGAAGGTGGGCTGGAAGCTCTGCAGGTCCGGCAGGAGAGCGCGGGCGGCCAGTTCCGGCTGGTGGGCCAGTTTCACCCGCCCACGGATGGCGGAGACCTGGACCATCCGCCCGAAGACATGCGCCAGCGGGAGGAAGAGCAGCGTCGCCGCCTCGTCGCCCGGCTTCGAGGTGAAGACCGTCTCGTAGCGCATGACCATGTTGTCGGCCTCGGCCATGAAGTTGGCGTGCGTGATGACGCAGCCCTTGGGACGGCCGGTGGTGCCGGACGTGTAGATGATCGTCGCGACCGCGTCCGGGGTGACGGCCAGCCGGTGCCGGTGCACCACGTCGTCGTCGATGTGCGCCCCCGCGGCGGTCAACTCCGCCACCGGGTCGGCGTCCAGCTGCCACAGTTTGCGCAGATGGGGAAGCCGGTCGATGACCGAGCCGATGGTCATCGCGTGGTCCTCGTGCTCGACCAGGCAGGCAGAGACGTCGGCGTCGTACAGCATCCAGCAGACCTGCTCGGCCGACGACGTCGGATACAGCGGTACGGACTGGGCGCCCACGGACCACAGGGCGAAGTCGAACAGGGTCCACTCGTAGCGGGTGCGCGACATGATGCCGACGCGGTCGCCGAACCGGACGCCCTGCGCGAGCAGGCCCTTGGCAAGGGCGAGAACCTCGTCCCGGAACTGTGCCGAGCTGACGTTCTGCCAGTTGCCGTCGTCGTCCTTACGGGCGAGTGCGACACGTTCGGGTTCGGAGTCGGCGTGATCGAAGACGGCGTCCGCAAGCCCGCCGACCCGGGGCGCGGTCGCCAAAGGCGGGACGGTGAACTCGCGCAATGACCCAGCTCCTCGTGGTGCTCCTCACAAGGCCGCGACGGTACCCCACGGTGGCCGCCGGCGGGAGTCCCGTACCACGTGGCGAACGAGCGGGAGCGGGAAGTGGCCAACCGGCTAAATCGGGCTACTTCGGAGAAGCGTGGACATGATCCGGCCCGGTGGGCCCCGAACGATCACGGCATCGGGACGGTATCTGCACGAAATCTCTGCACGCGCCCGCCACGGACGGGTGACCTGCGACGAGGGGGCCGTGGCCGCGTCCGCCCGGGTCGTGCCCTAGGGGAGGTGCAGCCGGTCGCCGCCGGCCAGGATCGCGTCGGCCAGCGCCTCCGCCGGGCCCCGTGCCGCGGCGTCGCGGCGCCCGTGGAGCAGGACGAAGTCCACCCCGCCGAGGTCCGGCAGCCCCGCTCGCGGCGGGATCCGCAGCAGGCCGGGCGGGATCATGCCGAGCGTGTGGGCCATCACGCCCAGCCCCGCGCGGGTCGCGGCGATCAGCCCGTTCAGGCTTCCGCTGGTGCAGGCGATCCGCCACTCCCGGCCCTGGCGCTCCAGGGCTTCCAGCGCGCGGGCGCGGGTCAGCGCAGGTGGCGGATAAACGACCAGAGGAACCGGCTGCTGCGGATCGAGGCGCAGCCGTTCGGTGCCCACCCAGACCAGCCGGTCGTGCCAGACCAGCCGGCCGCGCGACTCCTGGGGGCGGCGTTTGGCGAGAACCAGATCCAGTCGGCCGGCCGCCAGCAGCTCGTGCAGCGTCCCCGACAGCTCGACCGTCAGCTCAAGATCGACTTCGGGATGCTCGCGCCGGAACCCTTCGAGCACCTCCGGCATCCGGGTCAGGACGAAGTCCTCCGAGGCGCCGAACCGCAGCCTGCCGCGCAGCCGGGTGCCGGCGAAGAAACCGGCCGCCCGCTCGTTCGCCTCCAGGATCGTGCGCGCGAAGCCGAGCATCGCCTCGCCGTCCTCGGTCAGCTCCACTGCGTGGGTGTCCCGGGCGAACAGCCGCCGCCCGGCCGCCTCCTCCAGCTTCCGTACGTGCTGGCTCACCGTCGACTGGCGCAGTCCCAGCCGGTGTGCGGCCTGCGTGAAGCTCAGGGTCTGCGCCACGGTGAGGAAAGTGCGCAGCTGCGAGGGTTCGAACACGGGGCTCACCTCAAGGCGTGCGGGCACGGCGACCCGGGTCCGCGAGTGCGTTCCCGAGGGGCATCCCCGGGTCCATCACGATAGGGAATAACAGTCACCACGGTAAGAGGGGTTCCCGATTGCCGGTGTGCACGGCACGCTGGGCCCGGCACCGTCCATGCCATCGCCCAAGAGCCGCCGAACGACCCGAAGAGAGACCATGCACCGCCCTTCGCTCCGTCTGCCCTCCTGGTTGCCCGTGGACGGCTACATCCTTGCGCTGGCGGGGACCGTCGCCCTGGCGGCCGCACTGCCCGCGAGCGGACCGGCCGCGACCGCCGCGGAGGGCACCTCGACGGGCGCCGTCGCGCTGCTGTTCTTCCTCTACGGCGCCCGGCTCTCCACCCGCGAGGCGATGGCGGGGCTGCGCCACTGGCGGCTGCACCTGACCGTCCTGGCCTGCACGTTCGTGATCTTCCCGCTGCTCGGCCTGGCGGCCAGGGGGCTCGTCCCGTACGTCCTGCCGCCCGCCCTCTACACCGGGCTGCTGTTCCTGTGCCTGGTGCCCTCCACCATCCAGTCCTCGATCGCGTTCACCTCGCTGGCGCGCGGCAACGTCGCGGCGGCGATCTGCGCCGGCTCGTTCTCCAGCATCGTCGGCATCGTGGCGACCCCGCTGCTGGCAGCGCTCGTCCTGCGCAGCGGAGGCGCCGGGTTCTCGGCCGGCGCGCTGCTCTCGATCGGCGGCCAGCTCCTGCTGCCGTTCGTGGCCGGCCAACTGCTGCGGCGCTGGATCGGCGGCTTTCTCACCCGGCACAAGAAGGTCCTCGGCCATGTCGACCGCGGCTCGATCCTGCTCGTCGTCTACACCGCGTTCAGCGCCGGCATGGTCCAGGGCATCTGGCACCAGGTCTCGCCACTGCGCCTGCTGTGCCTGCTGGGCGTGGAGGCCGTGCTGCTCGGGGTGATGCTGACCGGCACCTCGTACGGCGCGAAGAAGCTCGGCTTCGCCCGCGAGGACCGGGTCGCCATCACCTTCGCCGGTTCCAAGAAGAGCCTGGCGGCCGGCCTGCCGATGGCCAGCGTGCTCTTCGGCGCGCACGCCGGACTTGCGGTGCTGCCGCTGATGTTGTTCCACCAGATGCAGTTGATGGTCTGCGCGGTCCTGGCGAAGCGGTACGCGCGGTCCGCCGCGGAGGCCGTCGGCGAGACCGGGGCGGCGGAGGGCCACGACGCTCGCGCGGCTGCCGGCGAGGAGGCGGACACGGAGGCCGGTGCCGTCGTGGGCGGTGCCCGGCGATGACGGCCGGTGCGAGGACAGCGTGCAGAGCCCGATGACGTGCCGTGACGGGTGCTCCTACGGCGCCGGTGCTGCTGTCCTCGCCGGATGTCCCGCTCAGGTCAGTTCCGCTCCCCTCCGCGCACTCTGTCCAGCGCCAGCCGGAGCACCGGGGGAGCCGAAAGGGGGCCGTTGCCCGCGCGTACGCCGGACAGTTCGGCGTCGGTCAGTGCTCGTCGATAGACGCCCACCTCGTCCAGGGCGCCGGTGAACCGGGCGCGACTGTCGGCCCGCTGGCCCAGGTGCACGCCGAAGACCGAGCCTCGGCTGACCGTCCCCGGGACGTCGGGGGCGGCGACGGGCGGCCGGGCGTCCACCGTGAGGAGAAGCCGGCCCCCGGTGCGGCGCAGCGCCAGATGGTGCCAGCGGCCGTCGTTGTACGCCTCGTTGGTCGCGACCTCGGCGGTGGCGGCCGGCTTGGCGCCGTCAACGGCGGTGACCCGCGCGGTGATCCGGCCGCCCGCGGGATCGGCGCTCAGGGCGACCTGTGGTGACCGGCTGCCCACCCCGCCCATCCACAGCAGTGGCTGTTCGCCGGTCGCGGCGTCGTAACGGAACCACAGGGTGGTGGTGAAGTCGTGGGTGCCGAGAGGGAGTGAGTCACGGTAGGGGAGGCGGACGGCGTCGTCCGTGCCGTCGAAGGCCAGTGCACGGCCGAAGACACCGTCGATGGTACGGGCGCCGCCCAGCACGAGGGCCGGCCGGGCGCGCCGGGCGTCGTCCCGCGTCGTCGGGTCCGGGGCGCGGCGCGGGCCCAGCCAGTCCTCGGTGAAGCGGGCGAAGCGGATCTCGTCGCGGGCGTCGACCGCGCCGCCTTCGTAGAGCAGGCCGGTGACCTCCGGGGAGACGGCGACCAGGTCGGAGTAGCCGGCCCAGTCGGTGGACACCCGGGCGCCCCGGTCGACGCCTTCCCAGGTGCGGCCCTCGTCGTAGGAGGAGCGGATGGTCATCGTCCGGCGCCGGTCGGGATCGGCGGGTGCGGCGAGCAGGGTGCGGCTGCGTCCGTCGGCGGCCGGGGAGGCGGGCAGACGCAGCGCCGAGCCCTGCACCATGGGGGTGTAGAGGTCGGGGATCGCGCGGAACGGCGCGGTGAAGGAAGCGCCGCCGTCGCGGCTGACGGCGTGGTCGCGGTGCCCCAGGTCCGTACCGTCCTGCTCGCGGCCGTTGACGTAGATCGAGCCGTCGGAGCGTTCCAGGAGCGTCATCTCGGACGGCTTCTGGCGGAAGGTGCCGTCCGCGGCGATCGGCCAGCTGTCCAGGGCGCCGACCCGCCAGCTGCGGCCTCCGTCGTCGCTGTGCACCAGGGCCGCGTGGTTGGCGGTGACGCGGCCGCCCGCGTAGCTCTCGGCGTTGATGCCGAAGACCAGGCGGCCGGCGTGCCGGCCCCGGGCGAGCTGGATGCCGTGCACGGGCCCCGTCGCGTACCAGGAGTTCCACTGCGGGGGCCGGATGGTGGGGGTCAGGTCCCGGGGCGCGGACCAGGTCGCGCCGTCGTCGTCGCTGTACTGCAGGTGCGGGGTCCGGTCACAGGGGACGTCGCAGCTGCGGCCGTCGTCGCGGCCCTTGTTGTAGGTCTCGGCGAGGACGATGCGTCCGGTGCGGCGGTCCACGATGGGGGCAGGATTGCCGTGGGTGTCGCCGTCGCCGTGGTTGATGATCTGGAGCGGCCCCCAGGTGCGGCCGCCGTCGGTGGAGCGCTTGAGGACGAGGTCGATATCGCCCGAGTCGCCGCAGTCGTGCGTCCGGCCCTCGGCGAACGCGAGGAGGGTGCCGCGTACGGACTTCACGATCGCGGGTATACGGAAGCAGGCGTAACCCGGATCCTGAGCGGCCTTGAAGAGGACCTGCTGATCGAATCCGCCCGCCGGGGAGGGCGCGGCGGACGCTGCGGCCCCTTCCGACGCCACGTCAGGCGCGGCCTGTGCGGGGGTGGTCGGGAGGAGGGCCAGGGTCGCGGCGGCAAGGGCGACCGCGGCGCGGTTTCGCCCGGGTCTGCTGCGGGGGCTGGGGTGTGCGCGGAGAACTGACGTCATGTCCGGCCTGCCCTTCGAGGCATTGGCGTCGGGTCATCAGGACATCCCACGTCCTAGGTGCGGTGCGACGGAACGTACTGCTGCACGGAGGGCGCGACAAGGAGCGTGCGCCGGTTCTCCGCGCCGGGGCCGGAATTCACTCACCCGGCTCGCAGCCTCTGTGCCGTATGCGCTGCGCGAGCCGGCGGTGCACGGTGCGGCGCACGCTGCGCATGGGCCGTGTGCGGCGCCTGCCACGTCTGTGACATCACACGGAACGGTGAGCGTTCCGGGGGTGTTCGGCCGCTCACCGGACTGACCGCCCGGGACCGGCCCCGGCCACGCGGGGACCCCGTCCGCCGGTCCGCCGGCCCGTGTGACGGGCGGGCGGCTCAGCCCGTGCCGGGTTCTGCCGGCAGCACCAGCCGGTGCTCGCCCGCGTACACGTTCATGGAGGTGCCGCGCAGGAACCCGACGAGTGTCAGGCCGGTCTCCGCGGCCAGGTCCACGGCCAGCGAGGAGGGGGCGGAGACGGCGGCGAGGGCCGGGATGCCCGCCATCACGGCCTTCTGGGCAAGCTCGAACGACGCCCGGCCGGAGACCATCAAGACGCATGACGACAGCGGCAGCAGCCCCTGTTGCAGCGCACGTCCGACGATCTTGTCGACCGCGTTGTGCCGCCCCACGTCCTCGCGGATGTCCAGCAGTTCACCGTCCATGGTGAACAGGGCGGCGGCGTGCAGCCCGCCGGTCCGGTCGAAGACCCGCTGGGCGGCCCGGAGCCGGTCGGGGAGGGCGGCCAGTGTCGCCGGTTCGATGCGGACGGGGGTGTCGGGGGAGCGGTCCAGGGTGAAGCGCGCGGTGGTGCGGACCGCGTCCAGACTGGCCTTGCCGCACAGCCCGCAGGATGACGTCGTGTAGACGTTGCGCTCCAGCGAGATGTCCGGGACGGGGACGCCCTCCGCGAGCCGGACGTCGACGATGTTGTAGGTGTTGGCGCCCCTCCCGCTTCCGGCCTCGCCGGTGCCCTCGGTGGCACCGGCGCAGTAGACGATGTTCGCCAGCTCGTCGGCGCTCGCCAGGACGCCCTCGCTGACGAGGAAGCCCGCGGCGAGGGCGAAGTCGTCCCCCGGTGTGCGCATGGTGATCGCCAGCGGCTTGCCGCCGAGGCGGATCTCCAGCGGCTCCTCGACGACGAGGGTGTCCGGGCGGGTGCTGACCGCCCCGTCGCGGATACGGATGACGCGGCGTCGCTCGGTGACCCGTCCCATGTCTGATCAGTCCCGTCCTTACCGGTCGCGCTCAGCCCCGGTTCTGTAAGCGTCTGTATGTGTGGGTGGCCGAAGCGGCCCTTGATGCAGAGATTGCCGCGGGTCACCGGGTTGTCGTGCGGAGAGATGACCTTGACGATCTCATTCTCCTGCACCCGCGGTGTGAGGTTGCAGCCCCCACCGCGGTACGCGCACACCGCCCTCGTCCCGGTCCGTGCGGACTCGTCCCGGGCGGCGCGGTCGGGGTGCGGGCGGAGGGCCGGACGGCGTCAGGTCAGTCGCGCAGCACCCGGCCGCCGAAGGCGCCCTTGCCGTCCGCCGTGGCCCAGGCCGTCTCCAGCTCTGCCTGGGTCGACGCCCGCCAGTCAGGGGTGTCCTGGACGAAGGCGCGGCCGAGGCGGCGGCCCAGTTCGACCATCTCCCGACCGGCCGCGCCCCGCTCCGCGCCGTACGACGCCAGCGCCTCGGGCCGCTTCGGCAGCGCCCGCAGCGCGGATTCCAGCGCGACCGCGTCCTGGAGGGCCTTGACCGCGCCGGCGCCGGTGTGCGGGCGGGCGACGGTCGCCGCATCGCCGAGCAGGACCAGTCGCCCGTGGCTGTAGCGCGGCGCCGTGACGTCGTAGATCGGCTGAATGAAGCGCTCCTGCGCCGGGGTCAGCCGGATCAGTCCGCCCCAGTAGGGCGGCAGCAGCTCGTCCGCGACCTGCCGGAAGCGGGCGTGCAGGGGTTCGGTGAGGGTGCCGGGTGGCAGGCTGCTGGGGCTGTCCAGCCGCAGTTCGAGGCCGGCGGGCGGCGCGGTGTAGAGGACCCAGTTGGCCCGGTGGCCGCCCTGGCCGTCCGGAATGCGGTAGATGACGACGTGGCCGCCGGGGAACGCGCCGTAGACGCAGTCCTCCTGCGCCCAGGGGTCTTTCGGCAGGCCCGGGAGGTCGAGCGTGGTCAGCCGGTCGGCGGACACGGTGCCGCGCCAGGCGAGATAGCCGGCGTAACCGGGCCGGACGTCGGGGAAGGCGGCGTCGCGGACCACCGAGCGGTAGCCGTCGGCGCCGATCACCAGATCGAAGCGCGCGATGCCCTTGGTGCCACCGCCTGCGCCGGCATCCGCACCGCCGTCGTGGTGCAGCGTGGCGCCGTCCGCGGACCCGGTGACGCTGCGGACCGTCACCCCCGCGCGAAAGCCGACGGTTGACGGCAGTCTGTCGCGGAGTGCGTGCCAGAGCGGGCCCCACGCGTACGAACGGAACGGGAAGGGCTGGACGGCGATCTGACGGCCGAGCGGCGCGGCGCCGTCGCGGACGTACCAGCGGCGGGTGGTCAACTGCACCCAGGGCATGGACGCGTTCAGATATCCGGCGGCCGACAGCTCGGCGTATCTGTCGTTGTGCACGGCGAGGCCGACGCCGCGCTCCGCGAGGCGGCCGGCGGCGCGTTCGTGAACGGTGATCCGGCCCGCACCCGCCCGGTGTGCGGCGAGCGCCGCGGCGCAGCCGGCGATACTGCCGCCCACCACGGCGACATCGGCCCCCGCGAGCGCCAAGCTGTGCATGCGCATACGATCCGCCCCTGTTCCGGCGTCGGGTCCGCGTCCGCCGGTTGCTCTTCCCCCCGCTGCTGCCGCCGGTCGGTCGGCGCCGGAGCGAACACGCCCAGTGTCGCAGGAGTTGAGGCAGGCGGCGAGTGGATCCGTGGTGCGGGCGGGTGCCCGAGGTACGGGTGCCCCTGGTCTCCGGGCTCGCGCGGACCGTCGCTGTCTGCGCCACATCCTCATACGCCTCCGCAGGGGCCTCGGTACTGTCCACAGGGCTACCGCCGGGAGCCGTGCCGAAGCTCGAACGGCCCGACCCGGCCTGCCCCGGCCCGCTGCGCGAGCGTGTCAGCGGCCGTGCGCCAAGGGTGAGCCGGCCGGCGGGTGCGCTGGAACCACGCGCCGGTGGCCGGGCAGCGCGGCAAGCAGCGGTGGATCGAGGAGCTGATCGCGGCCATCTCCGACCGGCCATGAGGCGCGCGCCCCCCGGTCATGCGCGCACCGAGCACACCCGCTGCTCCTACTACGAGCGCGAGGACGCCTGACCCGCCCCTGGCGAACTGCCCGTTCCGACCGTGCCGTCTCATGCTTTGTCCTCGGACAGGAGAAAGTCGGTATGGATTCTGTCCGTAGTTCTTCCCCGTGAGGACAAGCGCTGCTACGTTCCCCTCGAAAGCCCGGAGTTGACGCCGCACGGAAGCGTCGGCGACACCGGTCCGTCGATGCCGAGTACGGCTGGAGGGGTGGCGTGAGGCGCATGACGGCCAGGCCCGCGAACGCGCACCAGGCGCGGCTGCTCCGCCTGTTGCGTGACGACGGTCCCAACTCCCGTGCGCAACTGGGCGATCAGGTCGATCTTTCCCGATCCAAGCTGGCGGTGGAGGTCGACCGGCTGCTGGAGACCGGACTCGTGGTCGCCGACGGACTCGCCGCCTCGCGCGGCGGCCGCCGCTCCCACAACATCCGGCTCGCCCCCACGCTGCGCTTTCTCGGCGTGGACATCGGTGCCACCTCGGTCGACGTGGCCGTCACCAACGCCGAGCTGGAGGTGCTCGGACATCTGACCCAGCCCATGGACGTACGGGAGGGGCCGGTCGCGGTCTTCGAGCAAGTCCTGGCGCTGGCGGCCAAGTTGCAGGCCAGTGGGGTCGCGGAGGGGTTCGACGGCGCCGGGATCGGCGTCCCCGGTCCGGTCCGCTTCCCCGAAGGGGTGCCGGTCGCCCCACCGATCATGCCCGGCTGGGACGGCTTTCCCGTCCGCGAGGCACTCAGCCAGGAACTGGGCTGCCCGGTCATGGTCGACAACGACGTGAACCTGATGGCGATGGGAGAACAGCACGCGGGTGTCGCCCGCACCTCGCAGGACTTCCTCTTCGTCAAGATCGGCACCGGGATCGGCTGCGGGATCGTCGTCGGCGGGGAGGTCTACCGCGGTACGACGGGCAGCGCCGGCGACATCGGTCACATCCAGGTCGAGCCGGACGGCCGACCGTGCGCCTGCGGCAACCGAGGCTGCCTGGAGGCGTACTTCGGCGGCGCCGCGCTCGCCCGGGACGCGACGGACGCCGCCCGCGACGGCACGTCCGCGGAACTCGCCGCACGGCTGGAGGCGGGCGGCCCGCTCACCGCTTCCGACGTGGCCGCCGCGGCGGCCTCCGGCGATGGCTCCGCACTGGAGCTGATCCGGTCCGGTGGCACCCGCACCGGCCAGGTCATCGCCGGCCTGGTCAGCTTCTTCAACCCCGGGCTCGTGGTCATCGGCGGCGGGGTCACCGGCCTCGGCCACACCCTGCTCGCCGCCATCCGCACCCAGGTCTACCGCCAGTCGCTGCCGCTGGCGACCGGCAACCTGCCGATCGTCCTCGGGGAGTTGGGGCAGGCCGCCGGGGTGACCGGCGCCGCCCGTCTGATCAGCGATCACCTGTTCTCACCCGCCTGACCCGCACCGCACGCCCATGCCCCGGGCGTACCGCAGGCGCGGTCCAACCGTGGCACCCCGAGCGCACCCGCACCTGACCTGGGCACCGCCAGGACGCAGACCGCACGCACCACGAGAGTTCAGCGCAGCGAAGTCGCAGCATCGCGACAGTTCGACGCCCGACAGTTCGACGCCGCGACAGCACAGCACCACGCACCGCACGAGCCAGTACCGCCCGCGCACATCCCGCTGTTCCGTACGCACCGCCCGCTGTACGCACCGCACGGCACCGTCCGCGCCGCACCCGTACCGAGCCCGCCCGCGCACCGCCGCATCACCGTCCCGCCGCGCAGCGCTTCGCCCTGCCCGTTTGCCCTGCCCGCTCACCGGCGTCCCGCCGAGGAGGCCCGCCATGGCACCAGAGCACCGCCCCGAACGACCCGCCGGCCCGCCCGGCCGGCCCGCACCCCTGCTCACCATGGGAGGCATCACCAAGTCCTTTCCGGGCGTCCGGGCCCTGGACGGCGTGGATCTCGATGTCGCCGCCGGGGAAGTGCACTGCCTCCTCGGCCAGAACGGCGCCGGGAAGTCCACCCTGATCAAGGTGCTGGCCGGTGCGCACCAGCCGGACGGCGGGGAGATCCGCTGGCAGGGCGAGCCGGTCACGCTCAAGTCGCCGATCGCCGCCATGCGCCTGGGCATCGCCACCATCTACCAGGAACTCGACCTGGTGGAGCATCTGTCCGTCGCGGAGAACGTCTTCCTCGGCCATGAGGTCGCCACCGGCGGATTCGTCCGCTCCGGCGAGGCCAGGGCGCGTACGGCCGCGCTCCTCGCCCGCCTCGGTCACCCGGAGATCGCCCCCGGCGCGCTCGTCGGCAGTCTCTCCGCCGCCGGGCAGCAGATCGCGTCGATGGCGCGTGCGTTGTCCCACGACGTCCGGCTGATCGTGATGGACGAACCCTCCGCCGCACTGGACCCGGACGAGGTCGACAACCTCTTCCGCATCGTCGCCGACCTGACCGCCGCGGGGGTCGCCGTCGTCTACATCTCGCATCGCCTGGAGGAGATCCGGCGGATCGGAGACCGCGTCACCGTTCTCAAGGACGGCCGGGCCGCCGCCCGCGGACTCGACGCCCGCGCGACGCCCACCCGCGACATCGTCGCCCTGATGACCGGCCGGACCGTCGAGCACGCCTTCCCGCGGCGACCACCACCCGTCGCGCCCGTGCACGCGCCGGTGCTGACCGTCCAAGGGCTGGCCCGCGAGGGCGAGTTCGCGCCCCTGGACCTCGTCCTGCACCCCGGCGAGATCCTCGGCCTCGCCGGGCTCGTCGGATCGGGCCGTTCGGAAATCCTGGAGACCGTATTCGGGGCCCGCCGGCCCACCGCAGGGCGCGTCCTCGTCGACGGGCGGCCGCTGCGGCCCGGCAGCGTGCCGGCCGCGGTACGCGCCGGCCTCGGCCTCGCCCCCGAGGAGCGCAAGTCCCAGGCGCTGCTGCTCCTGGAATCGGTCAACCGCAATGTCTCGGTCTCCTCCCTGGCGCGGTTCGCCCGCGCGGGCTGGCTGAACCGCACGGCGGAGAAGGCCGCGACGCGGGCCGCCACCCGCAACCTCAGCCTGCGGCCCGACGATCCGGACCGCCCCGTCCGCACACTCTCCGGCGGCAACCAGCAGAAGGCGGTGCTGGCCCGCTGGCTGCTGCGCGGCTGCCGGGTGCTGCTGCTGGACGAGCCGACGCGGGGCGTGGACGTCGGCGCACGGGCCGAGCTGTACGCGGTGATCCGGCGGCTGGCCGACGAGGGCGTCGCGGTGCTGCTGGTCTCCAGCGAGGTGCCGGAAGTGCTCGGCCTCGCCGACCGGGTGCTGGTTCTGCGCGAGGGGCGGGTGGTCCACGAGGCCGCCGCCGCCTCGCTGGACGAGCACCGGGTGCTGGACCTGGTCATGTCCGGTGGCGGCCCGAAGCGGCCCGGGGCACGGACCGGGGGCCGGTCATGAGGGCGGGCCGTGGCAGGGGATGGTCCCCTCGACGCGCGCCGCTCGCCCCGCACGCGCCGGACACCCGGAGCGCCGCCCCCGCGCGGTGCGCCGCGCACGCCCCGTACCCGTGCCCTTCGGCCCCCGCGCCGCAGCGGGCGGCCGCCCCGTCCCGCGATCCGCGACCCGTACGGCCGGCCGCGCCGTCGCCGACACTGCGAGGAGATCGACCGTGAACACCTCCGAAGGGCAAGTCCCCCTCGCCAAGAGCTCCCGCGGCGACGCGGCAGGGCCGGGCGTGCCGCAGGGCGATACGGCACCCGGCGCGTCCGACCCGCACAAGGAGCGGCCGACGCGGCACGCTTCGGCCCGGCCGGGCCGCCACCTCGGTGCCCGCCTCGACCTGCGCAACCTGTCGCTGCTCGGGGTGCTCGGCGCACTCGTCGTGGTCGGCGCGCTCACGAAACCCGACCAGTTCCTGAGCGTGCAGAACCTCCAACTCGTGCTCACCCAGGCCTCGGTCATCGGTGTGGTCACCGTCGGCGTCACCTTCGTCATCATCGGCGGCGGCATCGACCTGTCCGTCGGCGCCATGGTCGCCCTGGCCACCGTCTGGGCGACGACCCTGGCCACCCAGGAGTACGGGGCGGCCGGCATCCTCTTCTGCGCCCTGGCCGTCGGCCTGGCCTGCGGACTCGTCAACGGCCTGCTGGTCAGCTTCGGCAGCATGGTGCCGTTCATCGCCACCCTCGCCATGCTCGCCTCGGCCCGCGGCCTCGCCCTGCAGATCAGCGAGGGCCGCACCCAGATCGTTTCCGTCGAGCCGGTGCTCGAACTCGGCCAGCGGGACGCCTACGTGCTCGGTGTGCCACCGATCGTGCTGGTCTTCGCGGCCGTCACCGTCATCGGCTGGCTGGTGCTGAACCGCACCACCTTCGGCCGCCGCACCGTCGCCGTCGGCGGCAACCCCGAGGCCGCCCGGCTCGCCGGGATCGACGTCCGGCGCCAACGGCTGATGCTGTACCTGCTGTCCGGCCTGTGCTGCGGCATCGCCGCCTTCCTGCTCATCGTGCTCACCGGCTCCGGCCAGAACACCAACGGAAACCTCTACGAACTCGACGCCATCGCCGCCGCGATCATCGGCGGGACCCTGCTCAGCGGCGGCCGCGGCACCATCACCGGCTCCGTGCTCGGCGTCCTCGTCTTCACCACCATCACCAACCTGTTCGCGCTGAACAACCTGGAGACCGCAGTCCAGCAGATCGCCAAGGGCGCGATCATCGTCGCCGCCGTACTGATCCAGAGGAAGGGCCGCACCTCATGACGGAGCACACCGAGCACACACCGGGCACCGGGCAACGCACCAGCCGCAGAGGAATGCTCTTCGGCGCCGCCGCGGTGTCCGCGGGTGCCTTCCTCACCGCCTGCACCAGCAACGAGAACAACGCCAAGGCGGCGGGGAGCAGCGAACAGCAGCAGGCGGGAGGCATCGACGACAAGCCGGGCCGGCACGTCACCCTCGGCTTCGCCGGGCCGCAGGCCGACCACGGCTGGCTCAACGCCATCAACGAGAACGCCAAATCCCGGGCGGCGCGCTACAAGGACGTCACCCTGGAGATCACCGAGGGGTCCAACGACACCGCCCAGCAGATCGGGCAGATCGAGACCCTCATCAACAAGAAGGTCGACGTCCTGGTGATCCTGCCGGCCGACGGCAAGGCCCTCACCCAGGTCGGCCTCAAGGCCATGCGGGCGGGCATCCCCGTCGTCAACCTCGACCGGGTCTTCGCCTCGCCGCAGGCCTACCGCTGCTGGATCGGCGGCGACAACTACGGCATGGGCCTCAACGCCGGCCGCTACATCGGCGAACAGCTCAAGGGCAAGAAGCGCGCCAAGGTCGTCGAGCTGGCCGGGATCGACAATCTGGAGCTGACCCGGCAGCGCACCAAGGGCTTCGACGACGCCCTGAAGAACTACCCCAACATCGAGAAGGTCGGCCGGCAGGCGGCGGACTTCACCGTCGAGTCCGGCCAGTCGAAGATGGCGGGCCTCCTGCAGGCGCACCCCGACTTCGACGCGCTGTGGAACCACGACGACGACCAGGGAGTCGGCGCGGAGCGCGCCATCAAGCAGGCCGGCCGCGACGGCTTCCTGATGGTCGGCGGCGCCGGGTCCCGCAAGGTCATGGACACCATCAAGGCCGGTGACTCCGTGCTGAAGGCGACCGTGCTCTACCCGCCGACGATGTCCGCCTCCGCCATCGACCTGGCCCGCGCCCTCGCCCAGGGCAAGGGCATCGGCGGCATGGCCGAGCTGGAGATCCCGGCCTCCCTCACCCTCTACTCCGCCGTCGTCACCAAGGACAACGTCGACGACTACCTCTCCACCGGCTTCAACTGACCGGCCGGTGAGCGGCCGCCGCCCGGCCGGTCCCGCCGCGCACCGGCGTCGACCGCCCGGCCACGCGCCGCAGGAGAGCGACCTCCCACCGTCGACAGACGAGGTGATTCATGGAAGACAACGCGCAGGACTCCCGTCAGGCGCCCGCACTCGGCGTCGGCATGGTCGGATACGCCTTCATGGGCGCCGCCCACTCCCAGGGGTGGCGCACCGCGGGACGCGTCTTCGACCTGCCGCTGCGCCCGGCGATGAACGCCGTCTGCGGGCGGGACCCGGCCGCCGTACGCGCCGCCGCCGACAAGCTGGGCTGGGCCGCCACCGAGACCGACTGGCGGCAGTTGATCGCCCGCGACGACGTGCAGCTGGTCGACATCTGTACACCCGGAGACAGTCACGCCGAGATCGCCGTCGCCGCCCTGGAGGCGGGCAAACACGTGCTGTGCGAGAAGCCGCTCGCCAACTCGGTCGCCGAGGCGGAGGCGATGACCGCCGCCGCCGAGGCTGCCCGCGGCCGCGGCCAGATCGCCATGGTGGGCTTCAACTACCGCCGTACGCCCGCTCTGGCGCTGGCCCGCCGGATGGTCACGGCCGGCCGTATCGGCAGGTTGCGTCACGTCCGTGCGGCCTATCTCCAGGACTGGCTGGTGGACCCGGCGGCGCCGATGGGCTGGCGGCTGCGGCGCGAGCACGCCGGGTCCGGCGCGCTCGGCGACCTCGGCGCGCATATCGTCGATCTCGCCCAGCATCTGGCGGGGGAGTGGCTGACCGGTGTCTCCGCCCTCACCGAGACGTTCGTCCCCGAGCGGCCGCTGCCCGGCGGCGGGCGCGGCCGGGTCACCGTGGACGACGCGGCGCTGTTCACCGGCCGCTTCGCCTCCGGCGCGCTGGCCTCGTTCGAGGCCAGCCGGGTCGCGGCCGGCCGCAAGAACTCCCTGCGCATCGAACTCAACGGTGAGCACGGCTCGTTGGCGTTCGACCTGGAGCGGCTCAACGAGCTGTCCTTCCACGACCAGACCGAACCGGCCGACGCCGCCGGGTTCCGCCGCATCCTGGTCACCGAGCCCGAACACCCCTACCTGAAGGCATGGTGGCCGCCAGGCCACGGCCTCGGCTACGAGCACACCTTCGTCCACCAGGCGCGTGACCTCGTGCACGCCATCGCCACCGGTCAGCCGCCGGAGCCGTCCTTCGCGGACGGGCTGCAGGTCCAGCGGGTGCTGGCGGCGGTGGAGGACAGCGCGGCGAAGAACTGCGCGTTCACCTCGGTGGTGCCGGTGCCGGTCTGAGTCCCCTGGACCTCCCGCACTCCCCGCACTCGTTGTACCCGCTGCGCTCCCGTGCTCCCCGCATGTGTCCGACCGCTCCAAGGAGGCTCGAATGCCGAGACCGTTCACGCTCTTCACCGGGCAGTGGGCAGACCTGCCGCTGGAAGAGGTCTGCCGCCTGGCCCGCGACTTCGGCTACGAAGGACTGGAACTCGCCTGCTGGGGCGACCACTTCGAGGTCGACCGGGCGCTCGCCGAGCCGGGATATCTCGCCGGCAGACATCAGCTCCTGGAGAAGTACGGCCTCACCTGCTGGGCGATCTCCAACCACCTGGTGGGACAGGCGGTCTGCGACGCGCTGATCGACGAACGCCACCAGGCCATCCTGCCCGCCCGGATCTGGGGCGACGGTGAGCCCGAAGGGGTACGGCGGCGAGCGGCGGCCGAGATCGCCGACACCGCGCGGGCCGCCGCGGCCTTCGGCGTGCGTACCGTCATCGGCTTCACCGGCTCGGCCATCTGGCATCTGGTCGCGATGTTCCCCCCGGTGCCGCCCGGCATGATCGAGCGCGGCTACCAGGACTTCGCCGACCGCTGGAATCCGATCCTGGACGTCTTCGACGCCGAGGGCGTGCGGTTCGCCCACGAGGTGCACCCGGGCGAGATCGCCTACGACTACTGGACCACGCACCGGGCCCTGGAGGCGGTCGGCCACCGCCCGGCCTTCGGCCTCAACTTCGACCCCAGCCACTTCGTCTGGCAGGACCTGGACCCGGTGGGCTTTCTCTACGACTTCCGCGACCGGATCTACCACGTGGACTGCAAGGAGGCCAGGCGCCGGCTGGACGGCCGCAACGGGCGGCTCGGCTCCCATCTGCCCTGGGGCGACCCGCGCCGCGGCTGGGACTTCGTCTCCGCCGGGCACGGTGACGTGCCGTGGGAGGACGTCTTCCGGATGCTGCGCTCGATCGGCTACGACGGGCCGGTGTCGGTGGAGTGGGAGGACGCCGGGATGGACCGGTTGCAGGGCGCGCCCGAGGCGCTGGCCCGGCTGCGGGCGTACGACTTCGAGCCGCCCACCGCCTCCTTCGACGCCGCGTTCGGCGGTGGCGACTAGTCCGACCGCCCAAGTCTTTGTCCTTTCCGAAGAAAAAGACGATGTAGTTGCTGTGTGAAGGCTTCCCGGATCCGGCGAATGGGGCTACCGTCCCAGACGATGTCCACACGTGTCGTGGGCATGACAGTGATACAACGTCAGGTCGTCGACACGAGGTGACGGACCGGCATATTTGGCGCCATGTCACCGTCCGTCTCCGCGCACCGCTTGACGCACCGTCACGACGTCACACCGGCACAGATGTACCGCCGGCGCAGCGACAACGCCGGCCCCGCTGCCGCGGAACCCGCACTCCAAGCGCAGCGCAGTGAGATCAGCGCAACACAGCGAACTCCCCCCATCGACAACCCGCACGGGAGGCACCGCGTGTACCGCAAACGGCACCGACTTCGCAGAATCCGTCCGGCCCTCGCCCTCTTCGCCGGCGGCCTGCTGGCAGCCGGATCGCTCTCCCTGACCGGGGTGACGGCCGCCGGCGCCGCTCCGGCCGGCGACCAGGCCGCAACCAAGGCGGCCGCCGAGGACTTCCAGCAGGTCACCCTCGCCAAGGGCGAGACCGAGATGGGCGAGCCCATGACGCTCGCCGTCCTGCCCGACCGCTCCGTGCTGCACACCGCACGCGACGGCACACTGCGGCTGACCGGCTCCGGCGGCGACACCGCCGTGGCCGGCAAAATTCCCGTCTACTCCCATGACGAAGAGGGCCTGCAGGGCGTCGGCGTCGACCCCGGATTCACCGAGAACCGCTTCAT
This sequence comes from Streptomyces sp. NPDC017993, assembly GCF_044328065.1. Taxonomy (NCBI): domain Bacteria; kingdom Bacillati; phylum Actinomycetota; class Actinomycetes; order Kitasatosporales; family Streptomycetaceae; genus Streptomyces; species Streptomyces sp. NPDC017993. The sequence goes on along the minus strand of NZ_JBIRGO010000004.1, from coordinate 304,882 downwards.
CTACCTTTACTACGCACCCCAGTTGGACACTCCCGCGGGCGATGCCCCCAACGAAGGGACGGCCGCCGACTTCGCGAAGTTCGACGGCGTCAACCGCCTCTCCCGCTTCGTGCTGAAGACCGACGGCACCCTGGACACCGCCAGCGAGAAGAAGATCCTCGACGTCCCCGCCAGCCGCGGCATCTGCTGCCACGTCGGCGGTGACATCGACTTCGACGCGCAGGGCAACCTCTATCTCTCGACCGGCGACGACTCCAACCCGTTCGCCTCCGACGGCTTCACCCCCATCGACGAACGCGCCGGCCGCAACCCCGCGTACGACGCGCGGCGCAGCGCAGGCAACACCAATGACCTGCGCGGCAAGATCCTGCGCATCAAGGTGGCCGACGACGGCTCGTATACCGTCCCGGACGGCAACCTCTTCCCGCAGGGGACCGAGAAGACACGGCCCGAGATCTACGCCATGGGCTTCCGCAACCCGTTCCGGATGAGCGTCGACAAGCCCACCGGCACCGTCTACGTCGGCGACTACGGCCCGGACGCCGGCGCCGCCGACCCCAAGCGCGGCCCGGCAGGGCAGGTCGAGTTCGCCCGCATCACCAAGCCCGGCAACTTCGGCTGGCCGTTCTGCACCGGCAAGAACGACGCGTACATCGACTACGACTTCGCCACCCAGACCTCGGGAGCGGCCTTCGACTGCGCCGCCCCCAAGAACACCTCCGCGCTCAACACCGGCCTCACCGACCTGCCGGCCGCGCAGCCCGCCTGGATCCCCTACGACGGCGGCTCGGTGCCCGAATTCGGCACCGGCTCGGAATCGCCCATGGGCGGCCCGGTCTACCACTACGACGCCGCGTCCGACTCCAAGGTGAAGTTCCCCGAGTCCTACGACAACAACTTCTTCGCCGGGGAGTTCGGCCGCGCCTGGATCAAGCGGATCGATCAGACCGACGACGGCACCGTGTCGTCCATCAACGCCTTCCCCTGGGCCGGCACGCAGGTCATGGACATGGCCTTCGGCCCCGACGGCGCGCTGTACGTCCTGGACTACGGCACGGGCTACTTCAACGGCGACGAGAACTCCGCGCTCTACCGCATCGAGAACGCCACCGACGGCCACTCCCCGGTCGCCCAGGCCAAGGTCGACAAGACCTCGGGGCAGGCGCCGCTGGCCGCGAAGTTCACCGCCTCGGCCACCGACGCGGACGGCGGAGCCATCGGCTACAGCTGGGACTTCGGGGACGGCGACACCGCCACCGAGCAGAACCCGTCGCACACGTACACCAAGAACGGGACCTACACCGCGACCGTCACCGCCAAGGACAGCACCGGCCGCACCGGGTCGGCCAGTGTGCACCTGACCGTCGGCAACACCGCGCCGAAGGTGACCCTGGAGCTCCCCGGTGACGGGCAGCTGTTCACCTTCGGCGACAAGGTGCCCTTCAAGGTGAAGGTCAGTGACCCCGAGGACGGCACGATCGACTGCAGCAAGGTCAAGGTGACCCATGTCCTCGGTCACGACAGCCACGGGCACCCCGTCACCTCGGCCAACGGCTGCGAAGGCACCCTCCAGACGCTGGCGGACGGCGAGCACGACCCCAACGCCAACATCTTCGGGGTCTTCGACGCCGAGTACACCGACAAGGGCGCGGGCGGCCAGCCCGCGCTGACCACGCACGACCAGAACGTCGTCCAGCCCAAGCACCGGCAGGCCGAGCACTTCGACACCTCCGAGGGCGTCAAGATCGTCTCGCACACCCCGGCGCACGGCGGCAGGACCGTCGGTGAGATCCACAACGGTGACTGGATCGCCTTCACGCCGTACATCGTCGGCAACGCCAAGAAGATCACCGCGCGGATCGCCTCGGCGGGCACCGGCGGCACCCTGGAGATCCGTACCGGCTCCGCCGACGGCAAGCTCATCGGCTCCGCCGAGGTCCCGGTGACCGGCGGCTGGGAGACCTATGCCGACGTCAGCGCCGATCTCAAGGCGCCGGGTAGTGGCACCACGACGCTCTACCTCGTCTTCAAGGGCAGTGGCAGCGAGGCCCTCTACGACGTGGACGACTTCACCTTCACCACCGGCTGAGGTCCACGGCGCCGCCCCCGCCCCGCAGCACGGCTGACCCGCACCACCGCCGACAGCCGTCCCACGGCTGACACTCGCCGACCGGGGCGTACGGACCGGACCACCCGCCGCACCCGGCGGGCGGACCGGGCCGTACGCCCCGCCCGGAGGAAGGACACCCGATGCACCCCTCCGCACGCCTGGGCGTCACGGCCGCCGCGGCCGCCACCCTCCTCGCCGCCATGGCCCTGCCCGGCGCCGCCGCACCCGCCCCCCGCGACAACGGAAGCCGCGTCCTGGTCTTCTCCAAGACCGCCGGTTTCCGCCACGACTCCATTTCCGACGGGATCGCCGCCGTCAAGGAGCTCGGCGAGCAGAACGGCTTCGCCGTCGACGCCACCGAGGACGCCGCGACCTTCAACGACACCGATCTCGCGCGCTACGACGCCATCGTCTTCCTCTCCACCACCGGCGACGTCCTCGACAACGGCCAGCAGGGCGCCTTCGAGCGCTACATAGCCGACGGGGGAGGGTACGTCGGGGTGCACGCCGCCGCCGACACCGAATACGACTGGCCCTTCTACGGCGGCCTGGCCGGCGCCTACTTCGACTCCCACCCGGCCATCCAGCCCGCCACCGTCCGCGTCGAGGACCGCGCCCACCCCGCCACCGCCCACCTCGACGGCGCCTGGAACCGCACGGACGAGTGGTACAACTACCGCACCAACCCGCGTGAGCGCGCCCATGTCCTCGCCACCCTCGACGAATCGTCGTACAGCGGCGGGAACATGAATGGCGACCACCCGCTCTCCTGGTGCCAGGAATACCAAGGCGGACGTGCCTTCTACACCGGCGCGGGTCACACCAAGGAGTCCTACGCGGAACCGGCGTTCCGCACCCACCTGCTCGGCGGCATCCGCTACGCCACCGGCGCCGCCCAGGCCGACTGCCGCCCCGAACAGGGCTACCGCCCGCTCTTCGACGGCACCTCGACGGACGGCTGGAAACAGGCCGGGCCCGGATCCTTCACCCTCAGCGACGGCACCCTGACGTCCTCCGGCGGCATGGGCCTCCTCTGGTACGAGGCGAAGGAGTTCGGCGCGTACTCCCTCAAGCTCGACTGGAGGATGACCGGGGACGACAACTCCGGGATCTTCCTGGGCTTCCCGCCCTCCGACGACCCCTGGACCGCCGTCGACAACGGCTATGAGATCCAGATCGACGCCACCGACGCCCCCGACCGGACCACCGGCTCCGTCTACACCTTCCAGGCCGCCGACATCGAGGCCCGCGACGCCGCGCTGAACCCGCCTGGCTCCTGGAACACCTACGAGATCCGTGTGCAGGGCGAACGCCTGCAGATCTGGCTCAACGGCCGCAAGATCAACGACTTCACCAACACCGACCCCGCCCGCAGCCTGCGCCAGGGACACATCGGCATCCAGAACCACGGTGCCGACGACGAGGTGTCCTTCCGCAACATCCGGGTGAAGGAACTGCCGGACACTCCGGCGGGCGGGACGCGGGGGAAGGGTGGCAAGTGATGACCCGACGCCAGTGTGACGGGACGCCCGCGGAGCAGGCCGCCCCGGACGCCGTGGCAGCGGCCGGGGACACTGCCCGGCACGTCCGAGCGGAAGGGACCGCGCCGGAGCGGGGCACGCGGCACGAGGAGGCGGGCGGGCCGCCCGGCCGCACCGGCGTCTGGCTCATCGGCGCCCGCGGCTCCGTCGCGACGACCGTGATCGCCGGCTGCGCCGCGCTCACCGCGGGCCTGCACCCGCCCACCGGCATGGTCACCGAGACCACCCCCTTCACCGACCCGCCCGTCCCGGCCCTGCCGCCGCTGGCCTCCCTCGTCTTCGGTGGCCACGACATCGCCTCCTGCCCGCTCCCCAAGCGCGCCGAGGAGCTGGCCGCGGGCGGTGTCCTGCCGCCCGGCCTGCCGCGCGCGGTGCACGCAGAACTCGCCGCGGCGGACGCCGCGATCCGCCCCGGCGGCCCACAGAACGGCGACACCCGCGACGACGCCGAACTGGTCGCGGCCTTCGCCGCCGACCTGCGCGCGTTCCGCCGCGACCACGACCTCGACCGCACCGTCGTGATCAACGTCGCCGCCACCGAGCCGGTCCCCGAGGACCCCCGCACGGACCGGCTGCCGACCAGCTCGCTCTACGCGCACGCCGCGCTGCGCGCAGGCTGCCCGTACCTCAACTTCACCCCCTCCACCGGCCTGCACCACCCCCTCCTCCAGGAGATGGCCGCCGTCAGCGGGCTGCCGTACGCGGGCCGCGACGGCAAGACGGGCCAGACCCTGCTGCGCAGTGTGCTCGCCCCGATGTTCAGCCAGCGGGTGCTTGCCGTACGCGCCTGGTCCGGCACCAACCTTCTCGGTGGCGGCGACGGCGCGGCCCTCCAGGAGCCGGGCGCCGCGGCCGCGAAGAACGCGGGGAAGGCCCGCGTGCTCGCCGACACCCTCGGTGAACTCCCCGCGGGTGAGGTGCACATCGACAACGTTCCGGCGCTCGGCGACTGGAAGACCGCCTGGGACCACATCGCCTTCGACGGGTTCCTCGGCAACCGGATGATCCTGCAGACCATCTGGCAGGGCTGCGACTCGGCGCTCGCCGCGCCCCTCGTCCTGGACCTGGCCCGGCTGCTGGCCGCCGCCCACGCCGTCGGCCTGTCCGGGCCACAACCCGCTCTCGGCTTCTACTTCAAGGACCCGGACGGCGGCCCGTCCGCCCTCTCCGACCAGTACGCGGATCTCGTCGCCTTCGCCGACCGGCTGCGCGCGGGGCGGCGCCCGTGAGCGGGGGAGGCGGCGACGACGCGGAGTCCGGTGCACCCACATATGGGCGTGGGACAGAAGGGGTTGGTGAGGTGGCAGATAGGCGAGCGGCGAATGGGTCGGACGCGGGGCGAGGGGCACGGGAGGCGGGTATGACGAACGCGTCGCAAGGAGCCGACCGTCGGAGGCATGAATCGACGGAGCGAGGGGAAGCCGCAGACAGGCAGGGCGCCCGCCCGGGTGGCCTACCGGTCGGCTCGGGCAGTACGGCGTCCTGGGGCGGCGTGCAGACGCCGCCCGCCATGAGCGGCCCGGTGGCGGGATCTGTGGGGGATTCCGTCACCGGGCGTACGGGCGCGGCCGGGCCTCTGGAAGAGGGCCCGGCCCGCACCGCCCGCCGGCCCGGCGCTGCCCCCGCTCCCGTTCCCGGAAGACCCGTCCCGCTCCGCGCGAGGGGGCGCGCCTGGGCCGAACTCCTGCGCGTATCCGCCCTCTTCACCGTCCCCGGCGACCTGCTGGCGGGTGCCGCGGCCGGCGGCCACCGGCCCGACCACCGCACGCTCCTCGCCACCTGCTCGTCGCTCTGCCTCTACGAGGCCGGTATGGCGCTCAACGACTGGGCCGACCGCGGCATCGACGCCGTCGAACGCCCCGGCCGGCCGCTCCCGTCCGGCCGGATCGGTCCGGCCGCCGCGTTCGCCGCGGCCTGCGGACTGACCGCCGCCGGCCTCGCCATCGCCGCGGCGGCGGGCCGCCCCGCCCTGCTCACCGGCACCGCCCTCGCCTCCACGGTCTGGGCCTACGACCTGTACCTCAAGAACACTCCCGCGGGACCCGCGGCGATGGCCTGCGCCCGTGCGCTGGACCTCCTCCAGGGCGCCGTCGCCACGGGCCCGAGGCGGGCGGCGGGGGCGTCGACCACGGCGGGGCCCGTCCGGCAGGGGACCGGGGCACGGCAGCGAGCCGTCGCGGCCCTGCCCTCCGCGGCGCTGCTCGGGGCCCACACCTTCGCCGTCACCACCGTCTCGCGCCGGGAGGCGCAAGGCAGTTCCGCCGGTCTGCCGCTCACCGGCCTGGCCGCCGTCGCTGCCGTGGCGCGGGCCGGTGCCCGCCGGAGCAGGCCCGCCGGGCCGCCGCCGACGCCCGTTCCCGCGCCCACCGGAGCCGTCCTCGCCACTTCGCACCCCGCCGGGGCCGTGCGCCGCCTCTCCCTGGCCGTGTCGGCCGCCGTGCCCCGCGCCGTCCGCGACACACCCGCGACCACCGCCGTCACCGCCGCACTGGTCGCCGGCTATGCCGCCACGGCCGCCCGCCCGCTCCTCCAGGCAGCCCTCAACCCCTCGCCGTACTTCCTCCAACGCGCCGTCGGCGGCGGCATCCGCGCCATGATCCCGCTCCAGGCGGCGCTCACCGCACGCGCCGGAGCACCCGGTACCGGCGCCGCGCTGCTGGCGCTCATCCCCGCCGCCCGGCGGCTGTCGAGGAAGGTCAGCCCGACATGACGACGACGCCCGCCCTGCGGCTGGCCTACGGAACCAACGGCCTCACCGACCTTCGCCTCACCGACGCCCTCGCCCTCCTCGCCGACCTCGGATACGACGGCGTCTCGCTGACCCTCGACCACATGCACCTCGACCCCCTCGCCCCTGACCTGCCGGCCCGTACCGCCCATATCGCCCGCAGACTCGAAGCGTTGGGGCTCTCCGTGGCCATCGAGACCGGCGCGCGCTACGTCCTGGACCCGTACCGCAAACACCACCCCACGCTCCTCGATCCCGACCCGGACGCCCGCGCGCGACGCATCGGGCTGCTGCGCACCGCGGTACGCGTCGCCGCGGACCTGGGCACCACGGCGGTCCACTGCTTCAGTGGCGTCCGGCCGGAGGAGACCCCCGAGGACGCGGCCCGCCGCCGCCTCGTCGACGGCATGGGACCCGTCCTCGACGCGGCAGCGGAGGCCGGGGTGCCGCTCGCCGTCGAACCCGAACCCGGCCATCTCCTCGGTGACCTCGCCGGGTTCCACACGCTCCGCGCCGCCCTCGGCGACCCGCCAGCCGCACTCCTCGGCCTGACCCTCGACATCGGCCACTGCCAGTGCCTGGAGCCCGAGCCGCCCGCCGCATGTGTACGGGCCGCGGCCCCCTGGCTGCGGCACGTCCAGATCGAGGACATGCGGCGGGGCGTGCACGAGCATCTGCCGTTCGGCGCGGGCGAGATCGACTTCCCACCGGTCCTCCAGGCACTCCAGGACATCGGCTACCAGGGCCTGGTGGGGGTCGAACTGCCCCGCCACTCCCACGCCGGCCCCCAGCTCGCCGCGTCCTCGCTGCGCTTCCTCCGGGCGGCCACAGCCGGCCTCGGCACCGCACCCGAAGCCACCGCCCTTCTCGCCGGCCCCGCGGGAGCCCCCTCATGCTGACGACCGCAGACGACTGGATTCCCCGGCTGTACACCGCCCTGCACACCCGTCTGCACGCCGCCGCCCGTGCCTGGCTCACCGACTCGCTGGCCGAAGCGGCCCACGCCGTCACGTCCGCCCACCCGGCCGCTGACACCGACCACCCCACCGGCCCCGCGCCCGCCCTCCCGGTGTCCGAGCCGCCCGCCGGACCAACCCCCGCCTGGGAGACACGGTTCGCCGAGGCGGGGCGGTACTGCACCCGGCGGGAGCCGCCGCACGGCGCGGACCCCGAAGCGGCCGAGGCCGCCCGCGTCCTCATCCTGTGCGCCGCCCACGCCGACGTCCCGACGGTGACCCGGCTGTACGCGCACGGCACGGCCGCCGAGCGCCGCGCCGTCCTCGGCGCCCTGCCCCACCTCGGACTCGGCCCGGGAGCCCGGCCGCTCGTCGAGGACGCCCTGCGCACCAACGACACCCGGCTGGTCGCGGCGGCCGTCGGGCCGTACGCCGCGCGCCACCTCGACGCCCACGCCTGGCGGCACGCCATCCTGAAGTGCCTGTTCACCGGCGTCCCGGTGCGAGCCGTCGCCGGGCTCGCGCAGCGGGCCCGGGGCGACACCGAACTGGCCCGGATGCTCGGTGACTACGCCCGCGAACGCACCGCCGCGGGCCGCGCCGTACCCGACGACCTCCACCACGTCCTTGCCCTCACCGGCCCGGCCCGCACCGCCGACCGGCCCGCCCCGTCCACCGAGCCGCCCCGGCTCCCCGCCGAACCACCGGCAACGGCCTGACCCCCACCACGCGAGGAGTCCCGATGCGCATCTTCGACCCGCACATCCACATGACCTCCCGCACCACCGACGACTACGAGTCCATGCACGCAGCCGGCGTCCGGGCCGTCGTCGAGCCGTCCTTCTGGCTGGGGCAGCCCCGCACCTCGGCCGCCGCCTTCTTCGACTACTTCGACTCCCTCCTCGGCTGGGAGCCCTTCCGCGCCGCCCAGTACGGCATCGCCCACCACTGCACCCTGGCCCTGAACCCCAAAGAGGCCAACGACCCGCGCTGCACGCCCGTCCTCGACGCCCTGCCCCGCTATCTGGTGAAGGACTCCGTCGTCGCCGTCGGCGAGATCGGCTACGACTCCATGACCCCGGCCGAGGACACCGCCCTCGCCGCCCAGCTCCAGCTCGCCGCCGAACACGACCTGCCGGCGCTCGTCCACACCCCGCACCGGGACAAGGCCGCCGGGCTGCGCCGGACCCTCGACGTGCTGCGCGAATCCGACCTCGCCCCCGAGCGGGTGGTGCTCGACCACCTCAACGAGACCACCGTGGGCGAGGCCGCCGACAGCGGCTGCTGGCTGGGCTTCTCCCTCTACCCCGACACCAAGATGGACGCCGACCGGATGGTGCGGATCCTGCGTCTGCACGGCACCGAACGGATCATGGTCAACTCCGCGGCGGACTGGGGCCGCAGCGACCCGCTCACCACCCGGCAGGCCGGTGACGCCATGCTCGGGGCCGGCTTCACCGAGGACGACGTCGACAAGGTGCTGTGGCGCAACCCCGCCGCCTTCTACGGACAGAGCGGCCGCCTGGACCTGCACGCCGCACCACCCGGCGCACTGTACGAAGGCAACTCCATCCTGCGCGGCGGGGAATGAGGAGGGCACCGGTATGCGCTTCCGCCACCCCGACGGCTCCACCGTCCACCTCGCCTACTGCACCAACGTCCACCCCGCCGAGACCCTCGACGGCGTCCTCACCCAGCTCCGCGACCACTGCGAACCGGTCCGCAAGCGCCTGGGCCGCGACCGCCTGGGCATCGGGCTCTGGCTCGCCCGGGACGCCGCCCGCGCGCTGACCGCCGACCCCGCAGCGCTGCGCCGGCTCCGCCGTGAGCTGGACAGCCGCGGCCTCGAAGTGGTCACCCTCAACGGCTTCCCCTACCAGGGCTTCGGCGACCAGCACGTCAAATACCGTGTCTACCGGCCCGATTGGACCGAGCCCGAACGACTTGACCACACCACCGACCTGGCGCGGCTGCTGACCGCCCTGCTCCCCGACGACGCCACCGAAGGCACCATCTCCACCCTCCCGCTCGGCTGGCGCACCGACTTCGACCAGGCCCGGGGCGCCATCGAACGGCAGGACGCCGCCCTCGACGCGCTCCGCCTCCTCGCCGAGCGGCTGGACGCCCTGCACGACCTCACCGGCCGCTCCGTCCGCGTCGGCCTGGAGCCCGAGCCCGGCTGCACCGTCGAGACCACCGCGGACGCCATCGATCCCCTCGCCGCAGTCAACCGGGACCGCGCCGACGGCCGGCCCCGCACGGCGGGGCAGCCCCCCGCCCCGCAACCCCGTATCGGCATCTGCGTCGACACCTGCCACCTCGCCACCTCCTTCGAGGACCCGGCACACGCCCTCGACGCGCTGCACCGGGCGGGCGTGCCCATCGTCAAATCCCAGCTGTCCGCCGCGCTGCACGCCGAACACCCCGACCGGCCCGAAGTGCGCGCGTCCCTCGGGGCGTTCGCCGAGCCACGGTTCCTGCACCAGACACGGACCCGTACTCCGCAGGGCACGCTGCGGGCCACCGACGACCTCGACGAAGCCCTCGCCGACGGTGGCGGCCTGCCCACCACCGCCCCCTGGCGCGCCCACTTCCACGTGCCGCTGCACGCCCCGCCCGAGCCGCCGCTCACCTCCACCATGGCCGTCCTCCAGGACACCCTCGCCCTCCTGGTCGGCGGACCGGTGCCGCGCACGCACCACCTGGAGGTCGAGACATACACCTGGCAGGCGCTGCCACCCGCGCTGCGCCCCCGCAGCCGCGCCCGGCTGATCGACGGCATCGCCGCCGAACTGTCCCTGGCCCGCGACCTGTTGACCGACCTCGGCCTCAAGGAGCTGCCGTGACCGACCCCACCGCGCCCGACACCGGCGGCGTGCAGCGGCTGCTCGTCCTCGACGTCGTCGGCCTCACCCCGCGCCTCCTGTGCCACATGCCGCATCTGTCCGCCCTCGCCGGGGCCGGCGCGCAGCGTCCCTTGAACACCGTCCTGCCCGCCGTCACCTGCAGCGTCCAGTCGACCTTCCTCACCGGCACGACCCCCGCCGAGCACGGCATCGTCGGCAACGGCTGGTACTTCCGCGACGTCGGCGAGGTCCACCTCTGGCGGCAGCACAACGCCCTCGTCGGCGGCGACAAGGTCTGGGACGCCGCCCGCCGCGCGCACCCCGGCTACACCGTCGCCAACGTCTGCTGGTGGTACGCCATGGGAGCCGACACCGACTGGACCGTCACCCCGCGCCCCATCTACTACGCCGACGGCCGCAAGGAACCCGACTGCTACACCCGGCCGCCCGCCCTGCACGACGAACTGACCGACCTGCTCGGCCCGTTCCCCCTCTTCACCTACTGGGGCCCGACCGCCTCGCTCGCCTCCTCGCAGTGGATCACCGACGCCACCCGGCACCTCCACCGCACCCGCCGCCCCGACCTCACCCTCGCCTACCTGCCGCACCTGGACTACGACCTCCAGCGCTACGGTCCCGACGACCCCCGCGCGCACGCCGCGGCGACCGCGCTGGACACCGTCCTCGCGCCCCTCCTCGACGACGCGCGCAACGCCGGCACCACCGTCGTCGCCCTCTCCGAATACGGCATCACGCGGGTGCGCCGCCCGGTCGACATCAACCGCGCGCTGCGCACGGCCGGCCTGCTGGAGGTGCACACCCAGGACGGCATGGAGTACCTCGACCCCACCGCGTCCCGCGCCTTCGCCGTGGCCGACCACCAGATCGCGCACGTCTACGTCCGCCGCCCCGAGGACCTCGCCGCAACCCGCGCGGCGCTCGCCGACCTCCCCGGCCTCGACCGGCTCCTGGACGACGAGGGCAAGAAGGAGTACGGCATCGACCACCCGCGCGCCGGCGAACTCGTCGCCCTGGCCGAGCGGGACGCCTGGTTCACGTACTACTACTGGCTCGACGACGCCCGCGCGCCCGACTTCGCCCGGCTCGTCGAGATCCACCGCAAGCCGGGCTACGACCCGGCGGAACTCTTCATGGACCCGCGGGACCCGTACGTCCGCCTGCGCGCCGCGACGGCGCTGGCCCGCAAGAAGACCGGGATGCGCTACCGCATGGCTGTCGTCCCGCTCGACCCCGAGCCGGTCCGCGGCAGCCACGGTCTGCTGCCCGCCGACGCCGCCGACGGCCCGGTCCTCATCTGCTCGCAGCCGGACACCCTGCCGGCCGCCCCCGGGGCCACCGACATCAAGCCCCTGCTGCTCCGCCTCGCCCGACTCACCTGACCGGTCCCCCCGCCGAGCCAGGTCGCCGGCCACCCGTACCTCCGCCGCGCCGGCAGCCCACCGCACGCCACCCACTCATCAGGAGCCGACCATGACGCACGACCCCGAGCGCACCCGAGACCTCGCCCGCACCCTCGCCCGGCGCAGATTCCTCGGCGTCGCCGCCGGCACCACGGCCGCCGCCCTCCTCGGCGCCCGGACCGCCACCGCGGCCGTCCCCGCGGCAGCTCCGGCGCTCGGCCGCCGCAGGCTGCTGCCGCCCGGCCGTCTCGGCATCCAGCTCTACACCCTGCGCGACCAGACCGGCTCGCTGGGCTTCGCCCGGGTCTTCGAGGAGCTCGCCCGCTATCAGTACGACGAGGTCGAGTTCGCGGGCTACACACAGGGCAGCGCGGGCCCCATCAACCTCGCGCAGCTCAAGCGCCTGCTGCGGGACAACGGCCTGCGGGGCGTCGGCAGCCATGTTGGCTACGCCTCCACCGACCCCAAGGCGTACACCTTCGCCACCAACCTCACCCAGGTCCTCGACGACGCGGAGGCGCTCGGCCTGCCGTACGTCGGGACCCCCTCCAGCCCCAACCGCTACGGCGACACCGTCGACGCCTGGAAGCGCGCCGCCGAGGAGTTCAACGCCTACGGGGCCGCCGCCAAGGCCCGCGGGCTGCGCTTCTACCACCACAACCACGCCGAGGAATTCTCCTTCGCCACCGACGACCCACGCGTACGGCTCTACGACGTGTTGCTCGCCGAGACCGACCCCGACCTGGTCTTCCTCGAAATGGACATCTACTGGGCCTACGTCGCGCAGTACCGCTTCTCCCGGCGGCCCGACGGCACTCCGGCACCCTTCGAGCCCCTGGACTACGTGCTGAAGGCCCCGAACCGCTACCCGCTCTTCCACGTCAAGGACGGCGAACACGACACCGCGGAACAGGACGGCTACCGCATGGCCGACGTCGGCGACGGCGACATCGACTACCGGCGCTTCCTGGCCACCGTGAACCGGCGCAAGGGGTGCGACTCCCGCGACCACCACTGGATCGTCGAACGCGACGACGCCGTCGACCCGGCCGCCAACCCGGCCGGCTCGCTGTCCACCGCGGCCCGCTCCGCCCGCCACCTCCGGATCCTGCGCGGCTAGGGCGTGTCCGCGAAGCCGTCGGGGCGTCAGGCCGCAGCGGGGATCGCAGGGGCGCCGACGCCCCTGCGATCCCCGCGGCGCCACGCCGTCGTCGCCCGCGCTGCCCGCGCCGTGCCGCGGTCCTCCGGCCGGATCCGGTCCGATCCGCGAGACCAGGCCGAGGGGAAGCCCCGGCTCCGGGTAATGTGCAGGCGATCACGCACCACCCGATGACGAATGGCGAGACGCACATGAGCGAGGGGACAGCACCGGCGGCCGGCGACACGGCCACCGTCGCCGACGAGGCGGCCCGCGAGCAGTTGAGCTATCTGCGCAGCAGCATCGACAACCTCGACGCCGCCCTGGTGCACCTGCTCGCCGAGCGCTTCAAGTGCACCCAGCAGGTCGGCGAACTCAAGGCCCGGCACAGCCTGCCGCCCGCCGACCCGGCCCGCGAGGCCGCACAGATCGCGCGGCTGCGCACGCTGGCCGCGGACGCCCGGCTCGACCCGGCGTTCGCCGAGAAGTTCCTGAACTTCATCATCGACGAGGTCGTCCGCCACCACCGCGCGATCGCCGACCGGACCCTTGAGGAGCCGGGCCGGCCGTCCGCCGGCTGACCTTCCGCGACACCACGAGGGTGGGCGGTGCCGTCACGGCACCGCCCACCCTCGTTCCGTCCGCTCGCCGGTTGCTGCCCCCGGTCGGACGGTCCGAGTAGCCGACTCCCAGCCGCCAACTCCCCGTGTGCCAGGCGATGTTGGTCGCTCAGCTCGACCCTGCCCGCTGCCCGCTGCCGGTGGTTGTGCGCCGGTCGCCGGCGGCGGACGGTCTTCGCCGCCGGTCGTCGACATCGAGCCGCCGCCGAGGGGCTTACCGACCCGTTCCCGCGCGTCGCCGTTCGCCTTCATGCCGAGGCGAGCGGGCCCAGCCGTCCGTCCCCGACCGCAATCGGGTCCCTCGGTCACCACCGCCCCGACGGAAGGTCCCGGGCCACGCCGGCGTGATCGCCTCCGGGGCCGCCGTCACGGTGCAGGCGAAGGAAGGAAGCCCTGGAAGCGGCGGGGTGCGCGCGCCGGCCGTACGCCCACCGAGACGGCGCGCCCCGTCAGGGAGACCCGGCCCGCCGACCGCTCCTCCCGGGTGGTCGCGCCGACCGGCCCGAGTGACACTCGCCATATCTGACGCCGGACCACCCCACAGCGCCGTCACGGACCACTACCGTCCGGTAACACACGGTTCCACCGGGGAGCCGACCGAGCGCCACCACCCTGCCCCTCCGGCCGTGCACCGAGAGCGGAGACGAACGATGGCACCCACCCGCAGTACGACCCCCGACCCGCAGACGACCCCGTCCGCGGACCCACCCCGCAGCCTGAAACCCGGCACTTCCTGGCGGGACGCCTGGGAGCGCAGCCTCGCCGCCGCCCCCGAGGCATTCGGCGACGACCATGTCCGCAACCTCTGGGACGGGCAATGGCAGCCGGACGGCCACCCGTTGCCCGCCGCCAGTCCCGTGGACGGCACCCCCATCGCCGGCCCGCCCCGCCTCGACGCGGACGCCGCGCTGCGCGCCGTCCGCGCCTCCCTCGACCAGCACCGGGCCTGGCGCCACATCCTGCTCGCCGAACGCAAGGCGCGCATCTCCGCGACCCTCGACGCCCTCACCGAACACCGCGAACTGCTCGCCCTCCTCCTCGTCTGGGAGATCGGCAAGCCCTGGAAGCTGGCGCAGGCCGATGTCGACCGCGCCATCGACGGTGTCCGCTGGTACGTGTCCGAGATCGACCGGATGCTCACCGGCCGCACCCCGCTGCCGGGCCCGGTCAGCAACATCGCCAGCTGGAACTACCCGATGTCAGTCCTTATCCACGCGATGCTCATCCAGGCACTGGCCGGCAACGCCGTGATCGCCAAGACCCCCACCGACGGCGGCGTGTCCTGCCTGACCCTGGCCTGCGCGCTGGCCGCCCGCGAGGGCGTCCCGGCCACCCTCGTCAGCGGCAGCGGTCGGGAGCTGTCCCCGGCCCTGGTCCGCTCGCCGGAGATCGGCTGCGTCTCCTTCGTCGGCGGCCGCGACACCGGCGCCCGCGTCGCCACCGCCGTCGCCGACCTGGGCAAGCGCCACATCCTCGAACAAGAGGGCCTCAACACCTGGGGTATCTGGAACTACACCGACTGGGCCGCCCTGACCCCCCTGATCCGCAAGACGTTCGACTACGCCAAGCAGCGCTGCACCGCCTACCCCCGTTTCGTCGTCCAGCGCGCCGCCTTCGCCGATTTCCTCACCGCTTACCTCCCGGCGGTACGCAGCGTCCGCTTCGGCCACCCGCTGGCCGTGGCCGCCCCCGACGATCCGCTTCCCGAACTCGACTTCGGCCCGCTGATCAACGCCACCAAGGCCAAGGAACTCGCCGACCTCACCACCGAGGCGATCTCCCGCGGCGCCGTCCCCCTCCACCGGGGCAGCCTTGCCGAAGGGCGCTTCCTGCCCTCGCAGGACACCTCCGCCTACTTCCCGCCGACCACCCTGCTGGCCCCGCCGTCGGCTTCCCCCCTGCACCACGCCGAGCCTTTCGGCCCCGTCGACACCATCGTTCTCGTCGATACCGAGGCCGAACTCCTCGCCGCCATGAACGCCAGCAACGGCGCCCTGGTGGCCAGCCTGTCCTGCGACGATCAGGAGACCTACGAGCGCCTCGCCCCGCAGATCCGCGCCTTCAAGGTCGGTCACGGCAAGCCCCGCTCCCGAGGTGACCGCGAGGAGCTCTTCGGCGGCTTCGGCAACTCCTGGAGCGGCGCCTTCGTCGGCGGTGAACTCCTGGTCAAGGCGGTGACGGAGGGGCCGGAGACCGAACGGCTGCCGGGCAACTTCCCCGACTACCACCTCATGCCGTAGCGGACCCGGCCCGCGCCGGTGCGGCACCGGACCGAGCAGCAGCCGCCCGTCGACCCCGGCGAGCGGCTGCCGCCCCCCTGCCCGCGGGCGCGGGGCGGCGTATACTTTGCCCCCTATCGCCCATAAAACATGGTTATGTGGCGCGCGGATACGCAGGTGAAGGGCACTCCGAAACCTTGGTATTGTTGTCCATGTCGCCGCGGGGAACGCCCCGCGTCGATGACACCTAGTCCGGGTGGCGGAATGGCAGACGCGCTAGCTTGAGGTGCTAGTGCCCTTTATCGGGCGTGGGGGTTCAAGTCCCCCCTCGGACACCAGCGAGAACCCCAGTTGATCTGGGGTTTTTCTGTTTTTTGGCGACGGCATCGGAAGAGCGGCACGCGTTCCGCGCGGCCGGCCGTTCATGGCGTTCCCTGCCGGTGATAGCCCTCCCGGAGACGTCCGCCGACCGGCCGGAGCGCCTCGTCGACCAGCGCGACGAGGGGGCCGGATCCGCCGTCCAGGGCGGCGCGGACCGCGGAGCGCAGACGCTCCGGAAAGCCGGGATCGACGTCCTCCAGCCGACGGGCCAGCCATTTGCCGCCGCTGAGCCACGCGCCGTGCCGTAGCAGCACGAGTTCGCCGGTACGGCGGGCGAGCTCGGTGACGACGAAGAGCCGCTCGATGTCCGCCGCGCAGCCTGCGAGGTCGTCGAGGAGGTCGGTGAGGGCGTAGCGGCGGTCGTCCAGCTCCGCGGCGGTCACCGGGGGTGGACCGGCCGCGGCCCGGGCCCGCGCTTCCTCGGCCAGGCGCTCGCCGATGCCGTCCCCGTCGTGGAGCAGCACGCCCGCCGCGCACATCCACAGCAGTGGCGAGCGGCGTGCGGCGGTCTCGCGCTCGATGAACGCGCGCCAGGTCCGCTCCGTGTGCGCGAACAGCTCGACCGGCCATCCGGCGTGCCGGAAGCTGTGCCGGGACGGGGCCGGGTCGCCGCCCAGCACGACGACGATGTCGAGGTCGGACGTGTGCGTACGGCGCGCGGTGGGCGCGCTGCCGCCGAGGAACGCGGCGCGGGCGTGCGGATGATGCGCCCGTACGACGTCGCGGGCCGCGGCCACCGGATCGGCGATCCTCATGTCCGGGTGGATGAGGGGGAGTTGGCCATGGGCGAATGATAGATGCCACGGCCGTGCCGGAGAGGTGGTGCCGGTGGTCGTCAGGCGCCGCGGATGAGGTCCGCGCACTTCTCGCCGATCATCATCGTGGTGATGCACGGGTTCACCGCCGGCAGGAACGGCATCACCGAACCGTCGGCGACTCGCAGGCCGCTGACGCCCTTGACCCGCAGATGAGGGTCGAGCGGGACTCCCAAGTCGTCCGCGGCACCCATCCGGACGGTGCAGGCGGGGTGGTAGACGGTGTTGTGGGTGGTGCGGATGTAGTCGAGGAGTTCGGCGTCGGAGCGTACGTCGGGGCCGGGGGCCAGCTCGGCGCCGGCCCAGTCCGCCATCGGGGACTGGGCGACGATCTCGCGGGCGAGCCGCAGGCCGTAGGTCATCACGCGGACGTCGTGTTCGTCGGTGAAGTAGCGGGGGTCGACCTTGGGCTTGTCGCGGAAGTCGCGGGTCCGCAGCCGGACCGTGCCCAGCGAGCGGGCGCGGGTGACGTTCGGCGTGAGGCAGAAGGCGTTCTCCGAGGTGGGGTAGCCCCGGCGGTAGGTGTTCATGTCGAAGGGCACCGAGCCGTAGTGGAACATCAGGTCCGGCCGGTCCAGGCCGGGCTCGGTGTCGGCGAAGATGCCGATCTCCCACCACTGGGTGGAGGAGCTGACCATGGGCTGCTTCGCGTCCCACATGATCACGCCCTCCGGGTGGTCCTGGAGGTAGGAGCCGACACCGGGGGAGTCGACCAGCGTCTCGATGCCGACCTCCCGCAGATGCCCGGCCGGGCCGATGCCCGAGAGCATCAGCAGCTTGGGGGTGTCGATGGCGCCGCAGGAGACGATGACCTCGCGGCGGGCGCCGATCCGGCGCGTGTGGACCAGGTCGGGCGCGAGGTAGTCGACGCCGGTGCAGCGCAGGTCGTCGTCGAACACCAGCTGCTTCGCCTGGAGTCCGGTGCGTACGTCCAGGTTCGGCCGGCTGCCCATGACGGGGTGCAGATAGGAGACGGACGCGGACGAGCGGGTGCCGTCGGGGCGGCAGTTGATCTGGAACCAGTTGGCGCCGCGAATGACGGTTCGGCCGGTGTTGAAGGGCGTGGTCGGAATGTCGGTCGCCGCGCACGCCTCCAGGAGGGCGACGCCGCACGGGTCGCGGGGCGGGACGCTGCGCAGCGTCACCGGGCCGGTGCGGCCGTGGTGATCGCCCGGGGCGTCGTTGGTCTCCAGGCGTTGGTAGAGCGGGAAGCAGTCGGCCGCGCTCCAGCCCGTACAGCCGGACGCGGCCCACTCGTCGAGGTCCTCGGCCGGCGCCCAGAAGGCGATGCAGGAGTTGTGCGACGAGCAGCCGCCCAGCACCTTGGCGCGGGCGTGCCGCATGAAGCTGTTGCCGTTGGCCTGCGGTTCGACCGGGTAGTCCCAGTCGTAGCCCGATTCGAGCAGCCCCATCCACTTGTCGAGACGCAGGATGTTGTCGTCGTCGACGTCGGACGGGCCGGCTTCCAGCAGGCAGACGGTGACGGAGGGGTCCTCGCTGAGCCGTGCCGCCACGACGGCGCCTGCCGTACCGCCGCCGACGACGACGTAGTCGAACGTGTCCAGCGGTGCGTTGTCCGAACGGGTGTCGTCCACGGGGGGCCTCTCGGGGCTTGGTGCTGTCGCCAGCTCAGGGCTTCTTGGGGGTGGTGGGGTCGGGGATGTCGGCGGCGTGGCCGGCCAGCACTCCCGTGCGCTTGCGCTGGACGAACCAGTAGTAGGCGAATCCGCCGAGGCCCACGACGCCGATGAAGAGGAAGGCGCCCCAGCGCAGGTACCAGTGCTGCGGGCCGGTCGCGTTGTAGACGGTGGCGCGCGGCCAGGCGAGGTTGAGGGACATCGCGGCGCCCCACAGCACGGCCAGGATGTTCACCGGGAGCCCGAACTTGCCGAGGGAGAAATTCCCTTCGACCGGGGTCCAGTTGCCGCGCAGCCGCTGGTACAGCATCGGAAGAGTGACCAGCAGATACGCCAGGTAGATCATGATGATCGCGATGCTGGTGATGACAGAGAAGATCTGCGGCTGGTTGATGTTGATGACGAGGATGCCGACCGCCACCAGGCCGATGACGACGGCGGGCAGCACCGGCGTCTGGAAGCGGGGGCTGACCTTGGCGAGCAGGGACGCCGCGGGAAGGTTGTTGTCCCGTGCCATCGCGAACGCCAGCCGGATGCCGGCGGTGTGCACCGCGAGCTCGCACACGGTGATGGCGATGACCACGCACCACAGCACGATCTGTCCGATCGTCGAGCCGAGCGTGGAGAGCACCACGTACTGCAGGCCGTCCACCGACAGTTGCTTGGCTTGCAGATCGGGCACCGCCAGCAGCGCGAAGAGCAGGATGAGGCCGCCGATGATGAAGGAGGCGATCAACGCGCGCAGGATCGCCCGCGGCGCGTTGCGGCCCGGGTTCTTGGACTCCTCACCGAGCGACGAGGCCGTGTCGAAGCCGTACATGACGTAGGCGGAGGCCAGGGCGGCGGTCAGGAAGGCACCGAAGTAGCCCAGCTGGTCGCCCTTGCCCAGGCCGTTGGTCTCGAGAAGCGCGCTGGGGCCGCGGGTGACGTGCGCGGCGAGGAGAATGATCAGGATGACGGCGGCGATCAGCTCGATCGCCACGCCCGCCGAGTTGATCCGCGCCATCAATTTCACACCGAACGCGTTGACCAGCGTGGTGAACGCGACGAGCACGGAGCCCAGCAGTACGGCGTTGGCCGCGGCGTCGGTCTTGCCGGTGCCGTCGCCGATGAACTGGAACCACGACGAGATCTGCGGCAGCGTCACCTGGTAGGCGAGGGCGACGGCGGACAACGAGACCATGGTGGCGGTCAGCATCATCCAGCCGCCGAGCCAGCCGATGTGCGGCCCGCCCAGCTTCTTGGACCAGTTGTAGATCGACCCGGCCACCGGGTACCGGGCGGCCAGCTCGCAGAAGCACAGGGCCACCATCAGCTGGCCGACGAAGACCATCGGCCACGACCACCAGTACGCCGGGCCGCCGAAGCTCACGCCGAAGTAGAACAGCTGGAAGGTGCCGGTGAGGATCGAGATGTAGCTGATCCCCGCGGCGAAGGTGTGGAAGTTGCCGAGGGTGCGCTTGAGTTCGGGCTTGTAGCCGAGTTCGGCGAGCGAGTCGTCGTCGTGTGTCCCGTCCGCCCGGGTGCCCGGGCGGACGGGTTCGGAACCTGGGTCGGTCACTCGAACCACCTCTGCGGCTGCGGCGCGGTGTTGCGCCAGACGTGCTTGGCTTCCTGATACTCCGCCAGGCCCGCCGGACCCAGCTCGCGTCCTACGCCGGACTGCTTCATGCCGCCCCATTCGGCCTGCGGAACGTACGGGTGGAAGTCGTTGATCCACACCGTTCCGGCGCGCAGCCGGGAGGCGACCCGCCGGGCGCGCCCGCTGTCCTGCGTCCAGACGGCGCCGGCCAGGCCGTAGATGGTGTCGTTGGCGAGGGAGATCGCCTCCTCCTCGTCGCGGAACCGCTCGACGGTCAGCACCGGGCCGAACGATTCATCGCGCACGACGGACATGTCCGGGGTGCACTCGTCGAGCACGGTCGGCAGGTAGTAGAACCCGTCCGCCAATGACGGGTCGTCGGGTGCCGAGCCGCCGCACAGCAGTACGGCGCCCTCGTCCAGGCCCGCGGCCACATACGCCTCGATCTTCTCCCGGTGCGCGGCGGAGATCAGCGGGCCGGTCCGCGCGTGCTCGTCGAACGGCCCGCCCAGCCGGATGCGCCGGGCCCGGGAGACCAGCTCGTCGACGAACGCGTCGTGCAGCTCGTCCTGCACGAGCAGCCTGGCCCCCGCCGAGCAGACCTGCCCGGAATGCAGGAAGACCGCCATCAGCGCGTAGTCGAGGGCGGTCTCGAACTCGGCGTCGGCGAAGACGATGTTGGGGTTCTTGCCGCCCAGTTCGAGGGCGATCTTCTTCACGGTCGGCGCCGCGGCGGCCATGATGCGCCGGCCGGTGAGCAGACCGCCGGTGAAGGACACCATGTCCACCAGCGGGTCGGTGGTGAGCGGGGCGCCCACGACGGGGCCCGTGCCGAGCACCAGGTTGGCGGCGCCGTCCGGCAGCCCCGCCTCGGCCAGCAGGCGCATGAGGTGGATGGACGTGTGGGGCGTCAGCTCGCTGGGCTTGAGGATGATGGTGTTGCCGGCGGCGAGGGCCGGAGCCACCTTCCAGGCGGTCTGGAGCAACGGATAGTTCCACGGCGTGATCAGCGAGCAGACGCCGACCGGCTCGTGCCGCACCGTGCTCTCGACCTCCCCGATGCCCGTGTCCACGACCCGGTCGGTACCGCCGGCCGCGGCGAGATTGCCGAAGTGGCGGAAGCAGTTGGCGATGTCGTCCATGTCGTATTCGCTCTCGACCAGGCGCTTCCCGGTGTCCAGCGACTCTTCCCTGGCCAGAGCGGCCTTGTCACGCTCCAGCAGGTCCGCGACGCGCAGTACAAGCCGGCCGCGCTCGGCGACCGGTGTCCGTGGCCAGGGCCCGTCGTCGAAGGCCGTACGGGCGGCGGTGATCGCTGCTGCGGCGTCTTTCGGCCCGCCCTCGTCGATGGTCGCGACCAGCGTGCCGTCCGCCGGGCAGCGGATCTCGCGCACCTGCCCGTCGGCGGCAGCGGTCCACTGACCGCCGATGAACAGCTCCGGCATGTGATGCCTCCGGTCTCCGGTCTCGTAGGTGCCTGCGGCCTGCGCGGTACCCGACGGGCGACGCACGGCCGCCGGGACGCCGGCCGGCCCGGCGGGGCGGACCTCGGTGACGATCTCTGCACCGAGAGTAAGGCCGGTCCCGCAAGGCCGCACGATACGAAGGGCCGGGCGGGGTCCGAACCGGTGGTGCCTCCCGGCGTCACCGCCGGTCGCCGCGGGGGGCTGTGAGACGTAGCTGCCCGGCCGGGACAATGGAAGGCATGTCCACCGCGCCCGGCCCCGGCCCCGTCCTCCCGGTCCCCGACGCCGCGGCCTACCTCGCAGGCCGCTGGCGCATCGAACGCGCCGTGTACGACCTGCGTGGGGGCACCGAGGGCAGCTTTCGCGGCACGGCCGAGTTCCGCCCCGGTCCCGCGGGTGAAGCATTGCTGCACCTGGAGGAAGGCGAGCTGACCTGGGGCGGTGTGGTGCATCCGGCGAGCCGGACCCTCCGGCTGCGCCCCCTGCCGGACGGCACCGCGGAGGTCGACTTCGCCGACGGGCGGCCCTTCCACGACCTGGACCTGCGCACCGGCCGGTGGACCGCCGCCCACCCCTGCGCCGCGGACCGGTACGAGGGGACGTTCACCGTTGTCGCACCGGACGAGTGGCACCTGCAGTGGCGGGTCGGGGGCCCGGCCAAGGATCAGCTGCTGCGGTCGGTCTACCGGCGGGCAGGGGACTGAAGCACCGGCGCGACGACGCGTCGCGTAGCGGCGCCCCGCGCATCCCCTCAGGTGTGCGGGCGGGGCGCGGGGGCGCTGGTGCGGTCACCCCTTCACCGCGCGCACCGCGTACAGCAGCGGAATGATCGGCTCCGACGGTGGCAGGCGCCACCAGCCGTTGTCCGACGGGACCATCGAGGGGAAACGCTTCCAGGGCAGCAGCTCGGTCTCCCGTACCACCTGAACGGTCAGACCCGCGCCGACCACGGCCGAGACGACCTCGCCGATGCCGTGCCGCCACTCGTAGCTCGTCGTCGCGCCCGTCACGGGTGGGCCGTCGGTGTAGGTGCACGGTGAGTCGCTCCTGAGGGGACCGCGTCCGCCCAAGTAGTCGTGACGCAGCAGGAGATCTTGCCGTTCCGCGCCCGGGGTCGGGCCCAGGGCGTCCAGCAGCGGGTGGAACTCCACGAGGTAGAAGGTCCCGCCCGGCCGCAGGAGGGAGCTGACGACGCCGGCCCAGGCGGTCAGATCCGGCAGGTAGCACAGCGCGCCCTTACCGGTGTAGATCACGTCGAACCGGCGGTCCCCGAGGGCGTCGGCCGCCCGGTGCACGTCGGACCGGACGAACTCCACGTCCCGGCCCGCCTCGTCGGCGAGCCGCCGCGCCTCCGCGACCGCCGCCGCGGAGAAGTCCAGACCCACGGTGCGCGCGCCCCGCTCCGCGAACGCCGCGGTCTCGGTGCCCAGATGGCATTGCAGGTGCAGGACGTCCCGTCCGGACAGGTCGCCCAGATCGGTCCACTCGAATGGCGCGAACCAGTCGTCGGCGGTCCTGGAGCCGTCCAGGCCGTAGAACTCGCTGGCCACGTGGACGGGGGTGCGGGCGTCCCAGTTGGCCTGATTGGCCCGCAGCATGCCCTCCGTGGTCGGCGACTGCGCGGCGGTCGGTGCCGTACGCGTCTGGGGGCCGTTCTCGGGAGCCGTACCGGTTGCGGGCGTCGCCGCACCCCCCGGCGCGGCCCCGGTCAACGGCTCACTCTTCTCTGTGGTCATCCTCCCTTCTACCGGCCCCCCGGCCGCGCCCACCAGACCGCAGGGCCGTCAGCGGGGAGGTCCCGGCAACCGCGGAGCCAGGCGGGGCCCACCGTCACCACGCCGGTCTAGCCCTCCGCCGGGGTCCAGACCTCGCCGTCGAGCACATTGCGCATCCCGACCCACACCATGTTCATCAGGCGCAGAGTGATCCGCTCTGGGGACTCCTCGGGGTGCCGCGCCATCCAGTCGGTGAGGGTGTCCGCGGCGCCGACCAGGGCGTGGGCCACGAAGTCGGCCTCCTCGGCGGCCGGTCGGGCCGCGCTGTCCGCGACGCCGTCCTGGACCAGCCCGGCGACCTCCGCCATGACCGCCCGCCGCCCGCACGCCACCTCAGCCGCGATGGCCGGGCTCAGCTCCGCGGCCTGGCGGTGCAGTATCACCCAACTGCCGCGGTGCTCGGTGACGAAGGTGAAGAAGGCCAGCAGGCCGGCCCGCAGGCGGAGTTCGGGGGAGTGGGCCTCACCCGCCGCGGCCTGGAACGCGGCCACCAGGCGGCCCGCCTCGCGCCGCAGGCAGGCGAGGAACAGTCCTTCCTTGGAGTCGAGGTAGAGGTAGACCATCGGCTTGGAGATGCCGGCCAGCTCGGCGATCTCGTCGACCGCGGCGGCGTGGTAGCCGCGTTTGGCGAAGACCTGGATCGCCGCGTCGATGATCTGCTGTTCCCGGACCGGCCGGGGGATGCGTCGCCTGCGTGTATCGCTCATCCTTGCCAGCCTATCCACCACCCGCGTAAACTTACTCTTTAGTAAGTTTACGGCTCGGTAGGGCCGGTTGGGTAAGGAGAGTTCCGTGGCCGACGATGTGCGCGCGCAGCTGGCCGCGCTCGACTTCGCGAGCGTCACCCCGCAGGAGTTCGCGCGCATCGTGAAGGGGCTGACCACCCGCCAGATCTCCGAGCTGGCCAAGGGCGAGCTGCGTACGCGGGTGCTCGCGGAGGTCTTCGGCCGGATGAGCCGTCAGTTCCGGCCGGAGGCAGCCGGGACGGTGACGGCCGTCATCCGCTGGCAGATCACCGGCGAGTCCCGGGTGGTCTACGAGACCACCCTCGCGGACGGCGAGTGCGCCGTGCGCAAGGGGCGTACGGACACCGAGCCGCGGCTGACGCTGACCATGGCGGACGTCGAGTTCCTCAAGCTCGTCTCCGGCAACGGCAACCCGATGACGATGCTCCTCACCCGCAGGCTCAAGGTGTCCGGTGACCTCGCCCTGGCCGCCGCACTGAACCGCTACTTCGACATCCCGAAAGCCTGAGGGGCGGCGCGGGGCGGGACGCGGGTACGGCCAGGCGCGGCGGGCGATGCGGCCCGCTGCGATCACCGGGGGCCGGACGCTCGCCCGTACTCGTGGGCAGGCCCGTCCCGCCACTCCACCCACAGCGGATCGTCGAGGATCTCCCCGGGTTCGGCCACCCCTGCCCGGCGCAGGAACTCGATCAGGTCCTGGTCGTCATGGGCGAGGCCGAGGATCTGTTCACGCACAGTGACCCGCCGCCCGCCGGTGGGGGAAGGGCGGTGGACCACGATCGGAGCTTGGCCGCGCATGCCCCCAGCCTGCTCGGTAGCCGCCCGCGCCGCAGCCGGACGCACGGATCCGGCCACAGGAGCTGTTCCGGGCCACCCGTGTCGTGCCGCCCCGTACCGCCGGACGGGCCGGACGCCGCGCCGTTGCTCGGGCCGTACGGGATTGCGCTCTTCGCCGGCCGGACAGGCTCAGATCATGAGCGGCACCGCGTGAATCTCGTCCGCCGCGTGGCCGGTGCGGGTGTGGATGCGCTGCACCGCTTCTGCCGAGGGAGCCTCGGACAGGCAGAAGACGTCGCCGGACGTCGGGTCGGCCCAGGCGTGCTCGAAGTGGACGTTCTCCTCGTTCTCGATGGCGAGATCGGCCTCGTGCGCCTCTTTGAGCTGCGCGGCCGTGATGTCCTTCATCCCGCGGTGGATGTCCATGAATTTGGCCATCGGTCTCACTCCTCCGACTGACAGACGCGGCCACCCCTCCTTCCATGGTGCATCCGATTGCGCCGGAGGGGGATGTTCGCCCCGCGGGGCCCGGCCCCGCGGGTACCTTCCCGAAGGGCGCCTCGACGGTCCGTACAGGGCCGGGTACGCACTCCGGCCGCGCCGATACACGCCGATTCGCGCTGCCGCCTCGGCGTGCGGTCGCGGAGGGCGCCCCGAGCGGCAAGGTGTAAAGCGAGGCGGACGTGGTAGGCGAACCGAAACAACGCTCCGCTCCGCCAAGGGTGTTGGTCGGGTGACCACGGTCCGGAGGCGGCACGGGAGCGGCCCACTACCTCTCGGTGGGCCGGGCCCGTTCCCGCGGTGCGTGCCCGGCGCCGGGTGTCGCCGGGGACGGAACGGGCCGCCGCCCCTGAGTGGCGAGGTGGCGGCCCGTACCGGCCCGGAGTGCCTCATCCGGCGCAGCGGGCGATCGCGGTCACCCGCCCGTGGACCATTGTCGCGAGCCGGGGCGCCCGCCGGGCGAGCGCGTCGTCCTCGGTGACCACGACGCACGTCAGCCGGTGCTCGTCCCACAGCCCTTCGAGCAGGGCGGCCAGGCCGTCGCGGTCCGCAGCTCCCAGGCCGGCCGTCGGCTGATCCGCCAGCAGCACGGCCGGACGCTTCACCAGGGCCCGCGCCAACGCCACACGCCGCCGGTCCCCTTCACCCAACTCCGATGGCAGGCTGTGACGTCGAGTGCCGAGGCCCACCTTCTCCAAAACCTCGTCGGCCAGTTCCCCGCGGTCCGCGGGACGCAGCCGCAGCGGCACCAGGGCGCCCGCCACGTTCTCCCGGGCGGAGAGGCCCGGCGCGAGACCGCCGTCGTGCGGCACGGTCCCGATGGACTCGGCGCGGATCCGGGCCAGCCGCGCCTCGGTCACCGTGGCAAGGTCCGTGCCGTTCAGTTCGACGCTGCCGCGGGTGGGCCTTTCCACCCCGCCCAGAACGCGCAGCAGGGTCGATTTGCCCGCCCCTGCCGGCCCCTGGACCACCAGCGTGTCCCCGTCCTCGATCCAGAGCCCGACCCCGTCCAGCGCCCGTACGGGGCCCTGCGCGCTCCGATAGCACTTGGTCACGCCGGTCAGGTGGTACACGGGTCTCCTCTGGCTGCCGCCGGCCGGGTGGGCCCAGCGGCGGTGGTACGGGGTCGCGGTCGGGTGCCGGCTGGGGAGAACCGGGCGGACCGGGGGCGTGGGACGACCGTACGGAGGGGGTGTGACGGCTCGCTGAGGGCCGGGTGAGAGCCCGATGAGAAAGCGCGACCGGGCGGGGCGTGGGTCCTGCTCCCCCACCCGGTCGCTACGGATCGCGCCGCAGGCCGGGCTGCGGATGAGGCAGCCCGGCCTGCGGCGCGGTCGTCGTGATGTCGGGGCCGGGGGCTATAGCTCCTGGATGCGGATGTTGCGGTAGGAGATGACGTCGGTTTCGCTGTGGACCTGGAGTCCGATGTAGCCGGAGGCGTAGCGGCGGCCGTCGGTTCCGGGGTCGTCGCCTCGCGGGGGACTGAATTCCTGGCCGCCGGTGTTGTCGAACTCGTTGAGCAGCACGCCGTTGCGGTAGACGGCGTAGTGCTGGCCGGTCACGCGGATCTCGTAGTCGTTCCAGGTGCCCTTGGGCGTGACGCCGGCGCCCCCGAGGCCCACGCGGTCGAAGCCGTAGACCGACCCCGTCTTGTACATGTCGCCGTCGGGGCGGTCGAGGATCTGGATCTCATGGCCGTATTTGATGGCGACCCACTCCGGCCGGGACTCCTCGGGGTGGTCGTGCACGTTCGGGAAGCGCACGAACACTCCGCTGTTGGCGTTCCCGGTGCCGGGCGCGTCGTCCCGGAACTGGAGCTTGAGCGAGAAGTCGTCGTAGGTGCGCTGCGGGAACCACAGCATGCCCATGCCGGGAACGGAGGAGGAACTGGTCATGGTGCCGTCCTCGCCGAGCGAGAAGGAGCCGCCGCCGACCTGCTGCCACCGGTCGAAGGACTCCCGGGTGCCGTCGAAGAGGTCGCGGTAGCCGGTGTGCTGCCCGGGGGTGCCGATACCGGACTGCTTGGCGGCCCGGTTGACGGTCTTGCACTCACGGTCGTCGAGGACCCCGTCGGCGCGCAGACGGTCGGTGACTGCGCGGACGTGCTTGAGGAAGAGGGCCTGGGAGGACCAGTCCTTCTCGTCCTCGATCAGCTCGTTGACGGTGCATCGGTTGCCGGTCATGCGGTTGGGGATGCCGGTGTTGACGGTGCCGACGATGACGGTCAGCCGCTCGTCCCATTCCGGGCAGTTGGGCGCGGGCACGCCGCCGCCCGGGGCGATCGTGAACGCCACCGTCCGGGCCTCCGAGGTGTTGCCGGCCTCGTCGGTGGCGCGGTGGGCGACGGTGTGCCGGCCGGCCCGGTCCACCACGACCCGCGCCGTGTAGGCCAGGAAGGGGCCGCCGTCCAGGGCGTATTCGGTCTTCGCCACGCCGGACTCGCCGTCGGTGGCGGTGAGGGTGACGGTGGCCCGGTCGAGATAGTTGCCGTCGGAGTTCTTGTCGCCGGTGACCTCGGCGGTCGTCTCGGGCGGTGTGGTGTCCTCGGCGGGCGGGGTGACGACGGTGAAGGCGGTGGACTTCTCCGGTGCGGCGTTGCCGGCCTTGTCGGTGGCGCGGTAGCGGAGGGTGTGGGCGCCGGCGTCGTGGACCATGACCGGGGTGGTGTACGGCTGGTAGGCGGCGTCGTCCAGGGCGTACTCGATGGTGTTGACGCCGGAGCCGGTGTCGGAGGCCGAGACGGTGGCCGTCGCGCTCCCGATGTAGGCGCCGTCCGCGTCCTGTTCGCCGTCGAGCTTCACCGACGTCTCGGGCGGAGTGGTGTCATCCGTCGGCGGTGAGGCCACGCTGAAGGCGGTGGACTTCTCCGCTGCGGCGTTGCCGGCCTTGTCGGTGGCGCGGTAGCGAAGGGTGTGGGCGCCGATCTCGTCGATCACGACGGGCGCGGTGTACGGCTGGTAGGCGCCGTCGTCCAGGGCGTACTCCACGGTGTCGACGCCGGAGCCGGCGTCGGACGCCGTGACCGTGGCGGTAGCGCTGCCGATGTACGCACCGTCGGCGTTCTGCTGCCCGTCGAGCTTCACCGATGTCTCGGGTGCCGTGGTGTCCGAGCCCCCGCCGTCGGTGACGACGAGCACGCCCTGCATTCCCTCATGACCCGGAATGGTGCAGTGGTATCGGTACTTGCCCGGCGTGAGGGTGACTTCGGCGGTGTGCTTGCCGCCCTCCGCGTCGCCCGGATTGGCGAGGATATTGAGGCTGACGTCCTGGTTGTACTCGGAATCAGAGGTGACGAAGGTCAGCGTGTGCGGCATCCCCATCGTGTTGCCGGTGGCCGCGCTGTTCTCGAAGACGATGGTTGCCTTGCCTGCCACCGCCGTGGCGGGCGCGGAGGCGTACTTCGTGATGTCGTCCCCCGCGGTCCAGGTCAGGATCTGCTCGGCCTGCTGCGGGGCGGGCTGACCGTACGCGGTCGCCGAGGCCAGGCCGAGGACGAGGGCGAGGGCGGACAGCAGTGCTGTCCATGTTCTCCGGTACTTCCCGTACGTGCGGTACTCCCGGTATCTCCTGTGTCCCCGGTTCATCAGGATGCCTTCCTGGCCAGATGCTGCGGCAACGGGGTGGGCTCGCCGCCCTTGTACGTGATGCGCCAGAGCGCGGACTTGGGGTCGGAGGTGAAGAAGCCGCGCCCGTAGTCCAGGACGTAGAGCGCTCCGTCGGGCCCGAAGGTCCAGCCCATGAGGTTGCGGATGCCGTCCGCGCCCACCGGGATGATCTTGTCGAGGCTCTCCGCGTGCGCCGGCAGACCGCCGTTGCCCGCGGTCTTCGGATCCATCACGACCGCGTGCCGAGGCTGCTCGCCGTCGTAGAAGTCGCCGACGAACCACTTGCCGTCCCAGTAGGCGGGCCAGGCGTCCTTGCTCGCGCTGTCCGGGTCATGGCGGTAGACCGGGCCGTCCATCGCGGCCTGCCCGCCGCCCTTGAGCCAGGGGAGCAGCAGCTTCTGCTGGGACAGTTCGTAGCTGGGGATGCCGTCGGCGTCGCGCGGGAAGTCGGGGCCGCCACCCTGCGGCGAGTACCAGATGTTGTTGGACTCGGCGGGCGGGATGTTGACCAGGCCGTCGTTGTGCGGCGACTCGTTCTTCAGGTGGTCGCAGTCGTACCAGCCCAGCGGCTTGGAGGGGTCGGGCAGGTTGCGGTCACGGTAGGGCTGCTCGTTGCCCATGCAGAACGGCCAGCCGCGGTTGGAGGCGTGGGTGATGACGGCGAAGGTGTCGTACTTCGCCGGACCCCAGGTCGGGCTCGGTGTACCGGCGTCCGGGCCGACCCACCCCGCGTACAGGGTGTCGGTCTTCTTGTCGACGGAGATCCGGGAGGGGTTGCGTACGCCCATCACGTAGATCTCGCCGCGGGTCTTACCGCCCCCCTCGTCGGTCTCCTTGCCGGAGAAGAGGTTGCCTTCGGGCAGGGTGTAGGTGCCGTCCTGCTCGGGGTGGATCCGCAGGATCTTGCCATTGAGGTTGTTGGTGTTGCCCGCGGTGCGCCGGGCATCGGCGAACGCGACGTCCTTGTAGGTGGGCTCCGGGTTGTTTCCGGAGTAACCATCGCTGAACTGCGAGGAGTTGTTGTCACCGGTGGCGATGTAGAGGTTGCGTGCGGAGTCCCACGCCATGCCGCCGCCGGCGTGGCAACAACTGTGGATCTGCACGGGCCACTTGAGGAGAACCTTCTCCGAGGAGAGGTCCAGTCTGTTCGTGGCCGGGTTCACGGTGAAGCGGGAGACCCGGCGTTCGGCCATCTGCGTGTCGCGGTCGATGCGGGAGTGCGGGGTGTAGTGGAGATAGATCCAGCCGTTGGAGAGGAAGTCCGGATCGAGTTCGATGCCGAGCAACCCCTCCTCGTTCTTGACCAGTTCATCGCCGCCGCCCTTGTTCCCGAAGACGGTCACCGAGCCCGCGAGGGTCACCTTCCCGGTCTTCGGGTCCCAGCTGTGGACGGTGCCCTCGCCCTTGCCGACCTCGGGGTTGTTCCAGTCGGTGACCACCGGCGTGCTCGCGTCGCCGCCGCCACGGCCGATGTAGAACACCCGCCCGTCCTTGGCCGTCACCAGCCCGTGCGGCTCCCCGATCTGGTCGGAGCTGCCCGGCTTGTTGGGTGACGTGACCCGCTCCGCCTTGTAGTTGGTGGTGATGGTCGCCTGGCAGTCGGCACGTGCGAGCCGGGTGGTCCACAGCAGGGCGCCCCGCAGGTGGCTGCGGAAGTCCGCCTCCTGGAAGCTGTCGGCCGTACCGCCCATGGCGGTGTAGAAGGAGCGGCCGCCGTCGTAGTCGCGGCACCAGGACACGGGGTGGTCCCAGCCGTTGGCGCCGGTGCCCGGCTGGTAGGTGTTCTCCCGCACCCGGGCCACCGTGTGCACCGTGCCGCTGGGGTTGGTCGTCCAGTTGAGCCAGCGGTCGGGGCGCTTCCACTGGACGGGCAGGTCCTTGGTGGCGGGGTTGGCGCGGTCGCCGACCTCGACGGTGGCGCGTTGCGCCGCGGCCGGGCCGGAGCCGGTGGGCCGGGCGCCGATCAGCCCGGTGAACCAGTCCGAGTACGGCTCCGCGCGCGCCGCGTCATGGATGCCGAGGAAGCCGCCGCCGGCCTCCATGTAGCGCTCCAGGCCGGCCTCCTGGTCGGGGTCGAGTACGTCGCCGCCGCCGGTGAGGAACACGACGGCGTTGAACTTGCCCAGCCGCGGCTTGGTGAAGACCGAGGCGTCCGCGGTCGCCTCGATGGTGAAGTGCTCTGCGGCCGACCCCTGTTGGCCGATCTTCTCGATGGCCGCGATGCCGGCGTCCACCGTGGGCGGCTCGTCGCCGGCCGAGGCGTGGAAGACCAGGACGCGTACGTTCTCGCCGCCCGGTGGGGACGGCAGGCTCAGCCGGGCGGCGGACCGCTCGGGGGCGGTCCCGGCCACGGCGGGCGAACCGCCGAGCAGGGCCGCGGTGACGGCTGTGGCGATCATCCCGGCCGCCCAGCCATATCGGGACTTCGGTCTGCCGGTGCTCAACCCTCTTCGGTGCGAGGGTTCCTGACGCGGTGTGCGTCGCATGGTCCACCCATCCCTCATCGGTCACACAACAGCCGATGAAGCTAGACCTCTTTTGGCGACTCGCCAAGAGCTATGACCGCGAGACAACGAACTTTGTCCTGAGTGTGGATAAACCGAGAGCCTGCGGCTACCGTCCAGACAGCTCACTTCGCGCCACTTCACTCCCACATCCCTCGCCCCTTGCACCCCTGTGCCGCGCACTCGCCGATGGGAGCACGATGACCGAGGCAGTCGAGCCCACCCCACCTCCCGCCCTGCCGAGACGACTCTTCAACCGCCGCTTCCTGGCCGGCGGCGCTGCCGTCGCGGCGCTCGGCTCCACCGCCGCGGCCGCCGGACCCGCCTCCGGCGCAGCGGCCGCCGACGCGCGCGCGACAGCTGCGGGCACGGTGAAGCGCATGAAGCTGTACGCCGAGAAGCTGCCCGACGGGAAGCGCGGCTACGGCTTGGAGAAGGGCAAGGCGTCGGTCCCCGGCCCGCTGATCGAGCTCGTCGAAGGGGACACCCTGCACATCGAGTTCGAGAACACCATGGAGGTCGAGACGGGCCTGCACGTCCACGGCCTCGACTACGACCTGGCCAACGACGGCACCAAGATGAGCCACAGCACCGTCGAGCCCGGTGGCACCCGCACCTACACCTGGCGTACGCACGCTCCGGGCAGGCGCAAGGACGGCAGCTGGCGGCCTGGCAGCGCGGGCTACTGGCACTACCACGACCATGCCGTGGGCACCGAGCACGGCACCGGAGGCATCCGGGCCGGGATGTACGGGCCGGTGGTGGTGCGCCGCGCCGGAGACACCCTGCCGGACAAGCAGTTCACCATCGTCTTCAACGACATGACCATCAACAACCTGAAGACCGGCCCCGACTTCAAGGCAACCGTGGGCGAACGCGTCGAGATCATCATGATCACGCACGGCGAGTACTACCACACCTTCCATGTGCACGGTCATCGCTGGGCGGACAACCGCACCGGGCTCCTCCAGGGCCCGGACGACCCCAGCCGGATCATCGACAACAAGATCACCGGCCCGGCGGACTCCTTCGGCTTTCAGATCATCTCGGGGGAGGGCGTCGGTGCCGGCGCCTGGATGTACCACTGCCATGTGCAGAGCCACTCGGACATGGGGATGGCGGGCCACCTTCTGATCGCCAAAGCCGATGGGTCGATTCCCGGCCATGGTGGCCACGAGGAACACGCGTCCCACGACGGAGCGGGCTGAACACCCCTTATTGGAGCGGGTGTTCGAGGGGGTGCGTGAAGTCGGCGGCCAGGCCCTCGAACTGAGCAATTGACTGTGCCGCCCGCCTGCAACAACCGCCATTCGGTGGGTATGTTGGGGGCTGCACCGGAGGAGCCGCAGCCCCCGTCGTGGCGCGGCAGGCGGCTGCCTCAAGGCGGTGGAGTCGAAGCGACGGGAATGTGTCGAATGAGCCAAGAAACCCAACCGCAGTCCAGTACCGTCGATGTCAGCGTCCCGAGCGTGGCGCGGATGTACGACTACTACCTCGGCGGCAAGGACAACTACGCGGTTGACCGCGAGGCCTGCGAAGAGCTGAACAAGGTGGTGCCGAGCACCCAGGTGCTGGCCATCAACAACCGGCGATTCCTGCAACGCGTGGTGCGCTGGCTGGCCCGCGAACACGGTATCCGGCAGTTCATCGACCACGGATCAGGTCTGCCGACCCAGGACAATGTCCACCAGGTGGCGCAGCAGATCGATCCGCAGTCCCGCGTGGTGTACGTCGACAACGACCCCATCGTGCTGGCTCACGGCCGTGCGCTGCTGGAGGAGAACGCCAACACCGCGGTCATCCAGGCCGATATGCGGGACACCGACGGCATCTTCGACAGCCCCGAGGTCCGACGGCTGATCGACTTCGACGAGCCCGTCGCCGCGCTGTTCGTCTCCGTCCTGCACTGCATCTCCGACGCCGACGACCCGGCCGGCCTCATAAAACGTGTCGCCGACCGGCTCGCCCCCGGCAGCTTCCTGGTGGTGTGTCAGCTGGTCAGTGAGGACGCGGCGACCCGCGACTTCGTCACGGAGTTCATGCGCGTCAGCACCGAGGGCAGGTGGGGCCGGGTGCGCCAGGCGCACGAGCTGGCCGGTTTCCTCGACGGCCTGGAGATCGTGGAGCCGGGCCTGGTGGAGGTCTCCACCTGGAGGCCGGACGCGGACCTCGGCCCCAAGCAGGTCACCAAGGAGTGGATCGAGTTCGGCGGCGTCGCCCGCAAGTCGTAGCGACCCCGGCGGCGGACCGGGACGAAAGCGAGCGCGTAAAAGAAGAGGCGGGCCCCCTCAGGGGCCCGCCTCTCTTTCGTCCGCGATGTCCCTTCGGGCTCTTCCCACCCGCATCACGCTGCCTGCCGGCGCGCGACTCAGGTGTCCTGCTTCAGCAACCGCTCCAGCATCGCCATCGACTCGCGGGGCGACTCGGCCTGCGCGCTGAGCCGGTCCATCACGGCGAGGTAGTGATCTACGTCGTCCCGCTTGTCCAGGTAGAGCGCGCTGGTCAGCTGCTCCAGATAGACGATGTCCGGCAGATCCGGCTCCAGGAACCGCAGGATGGTGATCGGCCCACCGGCGGCCGCGAGGCCGCCGAGGCTGAACGGGGCGATCTGCAGCGTGACGTTCGGCAGCTCCGCCATCGCCATCAGATGCCGCAGCTGTCCCTCCATCACCTCCGGCCCACCGAGCGGGCGGCGGAGCGACGCCTCGTCGATCACGGCCCACACGCGGGGCGCGTCGGGGATGGTCAGCAGGGCCTGCCGCTGGACGCGCAGCGCGACCCGACGCTCGATCTCCTCAGCGGAGGCGCGCGGATGACCAAGCTTCGTCACCGCACGGGCGTAGTCCTCCGTCTGCAACAGGCCCGGCACGAACTGCACTTCATATGTACGGATGACGGAGGCGGCCTCTTCGAGGCCGATGTGGGTCTCGAACCAGGTGGGCAGCACATCGCCGTACTGGTGCCACCAGCCGGGTGTACTGGTCCGGCGGGCGAGCGTGAGGAAGACCTCGCGGTCGGACTCGTCCGTGACGTGGTAGAGCGTCAGCAGGTCGGCGACATCCCGCTCCTTGCAACCCACCCGTCCCAGTTCGAGACGGCTGATCTTCGCGTGTGAGCCGCGGATGGCGTCACCGGCGGCCTCGCGGGTGATGCCGGCCGATTCACGCAGCCTGCGCAGCTGCGTGCCCAGCACGATGCGCAGGACGGTCGGGCCGCCCCGCGGGTGCTCAAGGTAGCGGCGCAGAGACGGTTCGCTGCTCGGCTGCGCGGCGATCATGCAGACTCCCCTGAGTGGTCGGGCGAACGCCCAGTGTCCCATCGCCCGGTGCGTACGTACAGCCGTGCTGACTATCCGGTCGACATATGCGTCAGTCCCGGGGGACGAGGTCGTCGAAGTCGCCGTCCTTGGCGCCCTGGACGAAGGCCGCCATCTCGTCGCGCGTGTAGATCAGGGCCGGCCCCGAAGCGAACCGCGAGTTGCGCACCGCGACCCCGCCATCCGAAAGAACCGCCAGCTCAACGCAGTTGCCGCTGGGGTTGCTACGGCGGCTCTTGCGCCACACGGCGCGCTCGATGCTGGTCGCCTGCATGCCGTTGGTCACCGGCTTCATAACAGCTTCTCCTTGCTGGAGGACGGGCCCCCGCCCCTGTTCCGGGCTCGCGATCACGGTGGCGTGAACAAGCCCCTGTGCGACCGTCCTTACCGATGTAATTGCAGATGCACTTGCAGCGGGGGACGACTGACGAGGATATTAGCCCTCCAGGGCAATCCAGCCCAGCCCCGAATGCCCCTTCGCGGAGATCGTGATGACGACACATCCGGCAGAGACCGTGCACGACGCCCTTCGGGAGGAACCGTGTGAGGACGCCTGGTGGATGCCGGGCCCCGACGGCTTCGCCGCCTGCGCCTTGAGCAGTTCCGCCCGTACCGTGGCGGAGGCCCGCCGCTTCACCCGGGCGACGCTCGAAAGCTGGAGACTGTGTTCTTCGGTCGCCGAGGACGCGGCCCTGGTCGTCTCCGAACTCGTCAGCAACGCCCTGCGGTACGGCGCCGGCGTGGGCGGGCCGGCTGCGGTGTGTCCGGCCTGGCTCGCGCTGACGCGGCAGGACAGCACCGTGCTGTGTGCGGTCTCCGACGCCGGCACCACTGCGCCGGTCGTCAAGGTGCCCGACCATCTCGCCGAGTCGGGCCGGGGCCTGCACATCGTCGACCAGCTGAGCGATGCCTGGGGCTGGACACCGCCGGACCGGTCGGGGAAGACGGTGTGGGCCACGGTGTCCTCGGTGCGCGGCTGACGGTACGTAGGAAGAAGGTGCGGTGGTCCTTCCGTGAGGCCCGCACCTGAGGGACTGCTCAAATAGGCTTCTGGGACCGAGAGTTGGTCAGCATTTTTGCTGGGCCGCGTCGAAGTTACTGTCACGGGTATGACGGAAACTTCTCTCCGGTACGTCCCCGCGTACATGGACGCCGGCCCGCGCGCGGAGCTGGAACTGGTCCGGGTCGGATGCTGGGGAACGTCACCGAGATCACCGACCCCGGCCTCGTGCACTGCAACGGCATCTATCCGGTCGAGGAGGAAGCGGAGTCCCTCGCCGAGCGCTTCCCCGAAGCCGTGATCATCGCCTCCTGCACCATCGACTACCACATGACCTACGGCGCCTGGAAGATCGTCCATCCCGACGGGACGCGCCTGTTCGCCGCCGGTTGGCACGGAGAGGACGACTGGGACTTCGCGGGATCCCCGACCGATGTGGCCGCCGCCTTCGGTATCACCGCGGAGGAACTGTCCGAGGGGGGCATCGACATGAACGACGACGTCAACGTCTTCGCCTGGGGCGGCTTCTCCGCCCTTGCCCTCAGGAAGGTCGTCCCCTTCACGCACACCGGCCGTGCCGTGTCCGTCTTTCGCGTGAGGCACACCGAGGACGCCATCGGCAGCATGGAAGAGATCTGGCTGGAGGCGTAATCGCCTGGGGCGGCCCAGGCCCTGACTCTCCGCACCACCTCCGAGGGCGGAGTCGTCGAGGGCGACCGGGTCATCCCGTCGGACGTCCCTAGGGGCGGACGTAGGGCCGGGTCAGGATTTCCATGTTGTGGCCGTTCGGATCGGCGAAGTAGGCGCCACGACCGCCGAACAGGCGGTTGATCTGCCCGGGTTCGGTGTGGTTGGGGTCGGCGTGGTACGTGACCCCGACCATTTCCAGGCGGGCGATCATGTGGTCGAACTGCTCGTCGGGCACGAGGAACGCGTAGTGCTGCGACTGGATCGGCTCGTCACGCTTCTCGTAATAGTCGAGCGTCACGCCGTTGCCGAGATCGACGGGAAGGAACGGCCCGAAGGGCGCGCCGACCGGCAGCCCCAGGATGGCGGCCAGGAACTCGGCTGACAGCTGCCGGTCCTTGGCGTGGACGACGGTGTGGTCCAACTGAACTGATGTCGTGGGCAGTTCGGATGCGTGCTGGGGGTCATGCAGTTCGTTCGGCATGTGTGGTGTCTCTCCGGGTCTTGAGATCCGCTGGGATGGGCGCCGCCTGCGGGCGCCGGGCAGAAGGACTCGGAAAGGGGGGCGGGGCTCTTGCCCGCCGCGCGCTCACGCCGGGGCCGGGAACCTCACTCGTGCATGGCCCATGGCCGACCCGGTAGTCACCCGGCCGACTGTAGTGATCAGTACGGGCGGCGGCCAAGCGGTTTTTCGGACTCGCCCCTCAGCAGTGACGCGTCTTTGGTGGTCAGGCCGCCACGGGCGTGGTCGAGGGCGTCGTCGGCCTTCGGATCGAGCCGTGATCCAGCAGACGCGCCCTAGTTCGGCTGGCCGATCGGCCGGACCACCAGTGTGTTCACGTCCACGCCGCGCGGCTGGGAGATCGCCCACACGACGGTGTCCACCAGATGCTCGGCGGAGATCATCGGGCCCGCCGCGTCGGCTCCGCCGGGGCGGTCGTCCCAGAACGGCGTCCGCACCCGGCCCGGCGCGATCAGTGTTGTGCCGACCCCGTACCCGGTCGTCAGCATGCGGACGTTCTCCGCCAGCCCGGTCACCGCGAACTTCGTCATCGAGTACAGGTTGCCGGGCGTGTTCTTGAACCCCGCGACACTCCCGATCAGCACGATCCGGCCCTGCGACGCCTTCAGCGCCGGGAGCGCCGCCCGCACCAGCAGTGCGGGACCCAGGACGTTGGTGAGCACCATGCCCCGCCACTCCTCGGGGTCGCCGGTCTCGACGTTGCCGCTGGTCGAATACCCGGCGTTGGCGATCGCGTGGTCCAGCCGCCCGAAGACGCGCACGGTCTCCTCGACCGCCGACGACACCTGCCCCCAGTCCGCCGCATCCCCCTCGAACGTCAGCAGCCGGTCGCCCGCGCCCGCCTCCGCCGCGGCCTCGGCCAGCTCGGTCAGCTTCTTCGTGCTGCGCCCGGTCGCCGCGACCCGGTGGCCGAGGCCCAGCAGGCGGCGCACGGTCTCCGCCCCGATCCCGCTCGACCCGCCCGTGAGGAAAGTGACGGGCGCTTCGGTGCTCTCGCTGGACGCGTTCGCGTTGGACATGGTCTCCCCGTGTGCCGGTGCGGTGCGCGCGGAAGTGCGGCGCCGTCGCTGATCCGACGCTAGATCGTCCCGGCCCGCGCGTCCACGCCGTTGCCGATCACGGACACGCCCTTAGGCCCCGTCCGGCGCGGCGTCCGGCAGCCCGAAGGCGGACAGGAGCTGCTCGGCGGCGAGGGTCGCGGTGAGGCGGCCTTCGCGTACCTCGTGCTCGACGCCGGGGCCGACGCGGCGTACCTCCGGGTGGTCCTGGAGGCGGTCGATCAGGCGCTCACGGACCATCGACCAGGTCCAGTCGACCTGCTGCGCTCGTCGGCGTTCGGCGAGCGCGCCGGTGGACTCCAGCAGCGTGCGGTGCTGCTCGATCCGTTCCCACAGCGCCTTCAGGCCGGTGCCCTCGCGGGCGCTGCAGGTCAGGACGGGGGGCGTCCAGGCGGCGTCCGGTGGCTGCAACAGCCGCAGGGCGCCGGAGAGTTCACGGGCCGCCGAGCGTGCGTCCCGTTCGTGCGGGCCGTCCGCCTTGTTGACCGACACCAGATCCGCGAGCTCCAGCACGCCCTTCTTGATGCCCTGCAGCTGGTCTCCGGTGCGGGCCAGGGTCAGCAGCAGGAAGGTGTCGACCATGTTGGCGACGGTGGTCTCGGACTGCCCGACGCCCACCGTCTCGACCAGGACGACGTCGTAGCCCGCCGCCTCCATCACCACTATGGATTCACGGGTCGCCCGCGCCACCCCGCCCAGCGTCCCGGACGTGGGCGAGGGGCGGACGAACGCCGCCGGGTCGGTCGCCAGCCGCTCCATCCGGGTCTTGTCGCCCAGGATGGAGCCGCCGGTGCGGCTGGACGACGGGTCGACGGCGAGCACCGCCACCCGGTGCCCCTGCCCGGTCAGCAGGGACCCCAACGCGTCGATGAACGTCGACTTGCCGACACCGGGCACACCGCTGATGCCCACGCGGCGCGCCGCACCGGAGTGCGGCAGCAGCTCGATCAGCAGCCGCTGGGCCGCCGCCCGGTGGTCGGCGCGGGTGGACTCCACCAGGGTGACGGCGCGGGCGATCCAGGCCCTGGAGCCCGCGCGGACACCCTCGGCATAGCGTTCGACATCGATCCTCGCAGGCATCAACGGCACCGGCTCACAGTTCGTGGCCGAGGACCGACGCCAGGTCCTTCACCAGGTCGTGGGCGGCATCAGGGATGACCGTGCCGGGCGGGAAGACCGCGGCGGCGCCCATGTCGCGCAACGTCTGCACGTCCTGCGGCGGGATCACGCCGCCGACCACGACGGTGATGTCCTCGCGGTCCTCCGCGGCCAGCGCCTCGCGCAGCGCGGGCACCAGCGTCAGATGGCCGGCCGCGAGCGAGGACACGCCCACGATGTGCACGTCCGCCTCCACCGCCTGGCGGGCGACCTCGGCCGGTGTCTGGAACAGCGGGCCGACATCGACGTCGAAGCCCAGGTCGGCGAAGGCCGTGGCGATCACCTTCTGGCCGCGGTCATGGCCGTCCTGGCCCATCTTGGCCACCAGGATGCGCGGCCTGCGCCCCTCGGCGCGCTCGAACTCGGCCACCAGCGCCCGGGTGCGCTCCACACCGGAGGAGGGGCCCGCTTCGTCTCGATACACACCCGAGATCGTACGGATCTGGCCGGAGTGCCGCCCGTATACCGACTCCAGTGCGTCCGAGATCTCACCGACGGTCGCCATCGCACGGGCGGCGTTCACGGCCAGGGCGAGGAGATTGCCCTCCAGGCCCTCCCCGGGGCCCGACTTCGCCGCCTCGGTCAGCGCCCGCAGCGCGTCCTGGCAGGCGCTCTCGTCGCGCTCGGCGCGCAGCCGCTTCAGCTTCTCGACCTGCTGCGTGCGCACCGATGAGTTGTCGACCTTGAGGACGTCGATCTCCTCATCGGTCTCCACGCGGTACTTGTTGACACCGATCAGCGCCTGCCGCCCCGAGTCGATACGGGCCTGGGTGCGGGCCGCGGCCTCCTCGACGCGCAGCTTCGGGATGCCCGCGTCGATCGCCTTGGCCATACCGCCGGCCGCCTCGACCTCCTCGATGTGCTGCCAGGCCCGCTGTGCCAGATCGTGGGTGAGCTTCTCGACGTACGCGCTGCCGCCCCACGGGTCGATGACCCGGCAGGTACCCGACTCCTGCTGGAGGAACAGCTGGGTGTTGCGGGCGATACGGGCGGAGAAGTCGGTGGGCAGGGCCAGCGCCTCGTCGAGGGCGTTGGTGTGCAGCGACTGGGTGTGGCCCTGGGTGGCGGCCATCGCCTCGACGCAGGTACGGGTGACGTTGTTGAACACGTCCTGCGCGGTCAGCGACCAGCCCGAGGTCTGCGAATGGGTGCGCAGCGAAAGGGACTTGGGGTTCTTCGGCTCGAACTGCTGCACAAGGCGCGCCCACAGCAGGCGGGCCGCGCGCAGCTTGGCGATCTCCATGAAGAAGTTCATGCCGATGGCCCAGAAGAAGGACAGGCGCGGGGCGAAGGAGTCCACATCCATGCCGGCCGCCATGCCCGCGCGCAGATACTCCACCCCGTCGGCGAGGGTGTACGCCAGCTCCAAGTCGGCCGTCGCGCCCGCCTCTTGGATGTGGTAGCCGGAGATCGAGATGGAGTTGTAGCGCGGCATCTTCTGCGAGGTGTACGCGAAGATGTCGGAGATGATCCGCATCGAGGGCTGCGGCGGATAGATGTAGGTGTTGCGGACCATGAACTCCTTGAGGATGTCGTTCTGGATGGTCCCGGCCAGCTTCTCGGGCGGTACGCCCTGCTCCTCGGCCGCCACGATGTAGAGGGCGAGCACGGGCAGCACCGCGCCGTTCATCGTCATCGACACGGTCATCTTGTCGAGCGGGATGCCCTCGAAGAGCTGCCGCATGTCGTAGATCGAGTCGATCGCCACGCCCGCCATACCGACATCGCCGGTCACCCGCGGGTGGTCGCTGTCGTAGCCGCGGTGCGTCGGCAGGTCGAAGGCGACCGAGAGGCCCTTCTGGCCGGCCGCCAGGTTGCGGCGGTAGAAGGCGTTGGACTCCTCCGCGGTGGAGAAGCCTGCGTACTGCCGGATGGTCCACGGCTGGTTGACGTACATCGTCGGGTACGGGCCGCGCAGATACGGGGTGATGCCCGGGTAGGTGCCCAGGAAGTCCACGTTCGCCAGGTCCGCCTCGGTGTAGAGCGGCTTGACGTCGATGCCCTCCGGCGTCTCCCACGTCAGGTCCTCGACGCCCTTACCGGTGGCCTCCTCGACGGCCGCCGCCCACTGCCCGGTGTCGCCCCCGCCCGGGGCGCCGGCAGCGCCCTCGGCCGTGTCCGACAGCTCGATCGTGCTGAAGTCCGGGATGGCGCCCGCCTGTTGCGTCGCGTCGTCCATCACGCCACCTCCATGACATCCAGGGCCGAGGACAGCACCTCGACCGCGTCGCAGCCCGCGAAGACGAAGGCGTCCACACCGGCTTCCACGAATTCCTCCCGGCGCTCGCCCGGCTTGCCCGCCAGGTGCACCCGCAGCGCTCCCGCCGACTTCAGCGCGGCTGCCACCGCGCCGGCCTGCTCGGCGTACACCGCGTCACTCGAACACACGCACGCGATCCGTGCCCCACTGCGCCGGAACGCCTCGGCCACCGACTCCGCGTCGACCGAGGCGGGTTCCTGCACCGTCTCGATGCCGCCCGCCTGGAAGAGATTGGCGGCGAAGGCCACGCGCGCGGTGTGCACCGCGGCCGGCCCCAGCGCGGCGAGGAAGACCTTCGGGCGGGTGCCGGTGGCCGCCAGACGCGCGTCCGACCGGGACCGCAGGGTCTCGTACGCGTCGTCCCTGCGCACCCGCGGCAGTCCGCCGCCCACCGGAGCGGGGGCGGGCTCGCGGTGCACCGCGGGCTCCGCGAGATGCGGGAACTCGCTGACGCCGGTGATCGGTTCGCGGCGGCGAGCGAGGTTGTCGGAGCGCTGCTGCCAGGTGTGCGCCAGCCGATCGGCGACCATTCCGGAGCGCAGCGCCGCGGTCTGGCCGCCGGCGCTCTCGATCTCCTGGAAGAACGCCCAGGCGGCGGCGGCCAGTTCGTCGGTGAGGCTCTCCACGTACCAGGAGCCGCCCGCCGGGTCGATCACCTTCGACAGGTGCGACTCCTCCAGCAGTACGGACTGGGTGTTTCGGGCGATGCGGCGGGCGAACGCGTCGGACAGGCCAAGCACCGAGTCGAACGGCAGCACCGTCACCGCGTCCGCGCCGCCGACGCCGGCGGAGAGGCCGGCCACCGTCGTGCGCAGCATGTTCACCCAGGGGTCCCGGCGGGTCATCATCACCGTGGAGGTGACCGCGTGCTGGCGCTGCGCCGACGCGTCGGGCGACGCGCCGCACACCTCGGCGACCCGGGCCCACAGCCGGCGGGCCGCGCGCAGCTTGGCGATCGTCAGGAACTGGTCGGCCGTGGCGGCGTAGCGGAACTCCAGCTGCCGGCAGGCCGTGTCGATGTCCAGTCCGGCCGCGGTCAGCTCCCGCAGGTAGGCGACACCGGTGGCGAGCGAGGCGCCCAGCTCCTCGGCGGTCGAGCCGCCGGCCTCGTGGTACGGCAGGGCGTCCACGGCCAGGGCCCGCAGGCCCGGCGCGTCCGCGGCGCAGCGCGCGGCCAGCTTGGCGGCCGCGTCGAGGTGCGTGCGCAGGGCGCTGTCGTCGCCCGTGCGGGCCAGC
Source organism: Streptomyces sp. NPDC017993 (assembly GCF_044328065.1). NCBI lineage: Bacteria > Bacillati > Actinomycetota > Actinomycetes > Kitasatosporales > Streptomycetaceae > Streptomyces > Streptomyces sp. NPDC017993. Next base: position 262,276 of record NZ_JBIRGO010000004.1, on the reverse strand, counting down.
AGGCCCAGCGGGTCGGCGCCGAGATTGCCGGACGCCGCACCGAGGGGCACACCTGCCGCGGTGTAGAGCCTCAGCAACTCCTCGGCGGCCGCCTCGAAGTCGGCGCCGGCGTCCAGTACGACGGCCGCCAGGTCCAGGTAGACGCCCTGTAGCGCCTCGGAGAGGCCCGCGACCGGCACACCGCCGTCCCCGACGGTCAGCCAGAGGGAGGTGACGCCGTTCTCCAGATCGGCGAGGACGGTTTCGTTCGCGCGGCGCGGGTCGGTGTGCTCGTGGCGCTGGCGTACGTCCCAGCCGGCGACGGATGTGCCCTCGGGGCGCCCGGCCCGTACGAACGGAGGGAAGCCGGGGAGGCCCACGGCGGCCGTCTGCTCGGCGGAACCGGAGGGCTCGGCGGTGTACAGCGGGCGGATGCGGATCCCGTCCTGGAGCTCGGTGGCGAGCGCGTCCTCGGCGGCGTCGCCCGCGGCATCGGTGACGCCCGATTTGCGCAGCACGCCTTCGACGAGGCGCTGCCACTGTTCTCGGTCCGCGTCCGGGAATGCTGCGGCCAGGGGGAGTTCGGGGGACTCGGCGGTCATGGCAGCAGGCTAGGCGAACGACCGTTAGCTGGAGCAGGGGCTCCAGCTGTGACCTTGCACTCTTTGACCTCGCGCTTGTCCGTATTCGGGTGGACATTCGTGCCGGCGCCAACGGGGGAGCGGCCGTGGCGACCCGATCGGGGCGCGGGTACGGCCGTCCTCCGGGGCGGTCGGAGGGGGCTGCCGGGCGGTCGGGGCCGGTTCCACGGTGGCTGGTGCGCGCCCGAGAGTACGGACAAAGTGCCGCTTAATGCGCATATCGCTTCATGCGGTCACCCGCCGGCCGCGCTGATCTCCTGGAGCTGACCGGTGGCCGCCCGCCCGCGAAGGCGCCACCGGCCCGCGCCGAGCGCTCGGCGTGCGTACCGGGTGGGGGACCGGCCGGTTCAGTACGGTGGGCGCGGCACCCGACGGAGGAGCGGTATGTCCAGGCCGATCGCCCGCCCCGTGGCCGCCGCCGCGCTCCTGACCCTGCTCGTGGCGTCTGCCGTGGTGTGGGCCCTGCCGGACGCCGCCTCGGACCGCGGCCCGGCGTGCACCGGACGCGCGGTGGCGTCCTGGTCGACGGATTCCGCGCACACCACCGCCTTCTCCCGTTACGGCGACGACAACACCCGGGTGGACGACTGGACGGGCGGCGACGGCACCCACTCCGTACGGCTCCCCGACGGCCGGACCCTCTGGCTGTTCTCCGACACCTTCCTCGACCGGGTCCAGCCACCGCCCAACCCCCAGGGCCTGCCGCACCGTTGGCGCACCGCCGACCACGGCGGCACACCCTTCCTCCGGCACAACTCCGCCGTGCTGATGTCGCGTTCCGGCCGGCTGGAGCGCACCCTGACCGGTGGCAGCGGTGCCGCCGCGGGGCCCCTCTTCCCCGATCCGCCGGGCGGCTGGCGGTGGCCGGTCCGCGCGAGCGTGGAGCCACGGGCACCCGGCGCGCACGAGAAGGTCGTCCGCGTCCTGCTGTGGAACCGCGCCCCGGGTTCCGGCCCCTGGATCTTCGGCGTACCGCGCGGCACCGAGGTCGCCACCCTCTCCCTGCCGGGACTGCGCCTGGAGAGCATCACCGAGGCCGTGGACCAGACGTCCGTCACCGACCCGGGCCGGCGCGTCCTGTACGGCGCGGCGTCGGTACGCGACGGCGCCTGGCGCTACGTTCTCGGCAGCGACGACCCGCAGGCGTCACCGGCCTCCAGCGCCTACCTCGCCCGGGTCCCGGCCGGGCGGCTCGCCGAGCGCGACCGCTGGCGATTCTGGGACGGCGCCCGCTGGCAGCGGCAGGCCGCGCGCGCCGCGCCGGTGCTGCGGGCCGGCGGCCGGCGCGGCGTGGGCAGCTCCTTCACCGTCGTCCGCGACGGCCCGACCTGGGTGCTGTTCACCATGGACACCGGCAGCGGGGGCGCCGCCGGTCTGGCCTCGCTCACCAGCTACTGGTCCTGCTCGCCTCAGGGCCCCTGGCACGGCCCGCAGCGCCGCGTCACACCGCCGCGCCCGTCCGCAGATGCCCCGGACGGTGGCGATGTCGCCGTCTACAACCCGCAAGTCCACCCGGAGTTCACGGCCTCGGGCCGGCTCCTGCTCAGCTACGACATCAATGTGCTCGGCCCGCCCGGCGTTCCGACCGACTCCCGGCTGAACGGCGACGTCGACCTCTACCGGCCGAGGTTCCTCCGCGTGCGGCTGGGGCCTGCCGGGCCATGAACCGCGGCGGCTCCGCTACCGGGCTCCGACCGGCCCGATGGCCGGGCGGCCAATCCGATGACCTGGCGCCCGGGATCAGCCGGAACTCTGCCGCCCGTGCCGCTCCCGCCAGGCGCGGGCCACCTCGTCGATGTCGAACGGGGTGAGATTCAGCGGCGGGCCTTCGAGGGGGGTGCGCAGTGCCGCGCGGATCCGCTCGTTGACGGTGGTCAGGATGCGGCGCAGCGCGGCCTCGGTGGGTGCTGTGGACGCCGCCTCCAGCGCGTCCTCGGCCTCCTTGCGCAGGACGAGGGTCGGCGGCAGGTACGAGAGGTTCTCGCGGCTCATCTTGTCCTTGACCCACCACAGCTCGTCGTAAGGCCGGTCGAGCTGGGGCAGCGGCTTTCCCGCGCCGGGCAGGTCGGCGAACTCGCCCCGCTCCGTCGCCTCGCGGATCTGCCTGTCGACCCAGGTCTCGAAGTCGACGCCGGGGGGTTTGCGCTCGGTCATCGCGTGATTCTCCCGAGGTCCAGGGCCGTCCGATCCTCTTGGCCCGCGGGTGCCTGCCTTCACCGTAGCGCGGGGCGGGCGGTTTTGCCGGTGCCGGTGAATGTGAAGGGGGAGCTGCCGCGTGCCCATCCCCGGCTGCCCTGGATCGTCGCAGGCCCCTCTCGGCTCCGGGCCTCAGCCGCGGGTCTCGTTCATTTGGTCCGCGTGTCCGTCGGGGTCGGCTGGACGACGGGGAAGGCGTTGTTGCCGCCGCACACCATGGGGCCGACGCGGACACCCGCGCCCACCAGCGTCACCGTGACCTGGCCGGACGGCTTGTCCCCGGGGACGCGGGCATTGGCAGCCGTGCACACCAGCTGATTGAGGGAAGCGGAGTCCAGCAGCTTTGCGTTCATGGGCAGCGTGATCTCGACCGTGCCCTGGCGGGTGCCGGCGGTCAGCCGCCCCGGGAACTCCGGCAGCACGCTGGACAGGCCACGCTGCCGCTCGGCATGGTTCGGCCCGTCCAGCAACAACCGGATCGCCTCCTCCGGGTCGGCCGGTGCCTTCGCCGGACGGGTCGCGGAACGCAGCCCGGACAGCCCGTAGAAGAACAACTGGACGTCCGCCTCGGGCTGGCCCGGATCCTTGACACCGACCGCGGGCGCACCCGCGTCGATGACGTCGGTGGTCGCCACCCCGCAGCCCGACAGCGCGGCACCCAGCAGCCCGCTGAGCACGATCCGCCGCGCCCTCACAGACATCAGGGCGTCAAGGGCGTTCATCCGTCGCTCTCCTTCCCGGCCGAGGGGCGTACGGCATCCCGGTCGCCCTCCACGGCGCTGCCGGCAGCCGCCGCGGGGCCGTCACCGGCAGGCAGGGCGGCGGGCCCGGCCTCGCCCTCCGCCGCGATCTCCTGTGCTTCTGCCGGGTGACGGGAGGGCTCGCCATTTCCCGTGTCATGGCGCAGCGGCAGGTCCACCGTGAACACCGCACCGCCCTCAGGGGAGTTGGCGGCACGGACCGAACCGCCGTGCAGCCGTACGTTCTCCAGCGCGATGGCCAGACCCAGGCCGCTCCCCTCCGAGCGGGCACGCGCGGAATCCGCCTTGTAGAAGCGGTCGAAGACATGCGGCAGCACCTCGGGGTCGATGCCGGGACCACTGTCGCGGATCTCGATGAGCAGCCGGTCGGCACCCGCCTCCGGCGTACGCAGCAGCACCCGCACCGGCTCGCCGCCGTGGTGCAGGGCGTTGCCCACCAGGTTGGCGACCACCACATCCAGCCGGCGCGGGTCCAGCCGCGCCCGTACCCCGTCCGGCAGGTCCGCGGCCACCCGCTGCTGCCAGGCCCTGGCCTGCAGTGTCTTACGGATCGTCTCGGCGACATCCACCTCGTCGAGGTGCAGCGACGCGGCCCCGGCGTCAAAACGTGAGACCTCCATGAGGTCCTCCACCATCCGCGCCAGCTTGCCGGTCTCCTGGCTGATCAGCCGGACCGCGGAGGCGGTGTCCGGGTCCAGGGAGTCCGCGTCCTCATCGAGGACATCGGTCACCGCGGACATCGCCGCAAGCGGCGTCCGCAACTCGTGCGACACATCCGCCGCGAACCGCCGGGCGTTGGCCTCCAGCCGCCGCAGCTCCGCCATGTTCTCCTCCAGCCGCGCGGCCATGTCGTTGAACGACCGTGAAAGGTCGGCGAGTTCGTCGGCCCCCTTCACCTCCAGCCGGGTGTCCAGCTTGCCCTCGGCGAGCCGCCCGGCGGCCTGCCGCAGGCCCCGTACGGGCCGCAGCACGCCGCGCGCCGCGAACAGCGCGGGGATCACCGCGAGCGCAAGCACCGGCAGCGCGCCCCGCTGCGCCGCGCTCACCAACGCCTCGACGTTGGACTCCTCGGCATTCAGCGGGAGTTGGGCGTAGACCGACAGGGCGGAGGCGTCGCCGTCGGACTGCCGGACCGGCATCCCGATCAGCAGCCACGGCGCGCCGTCACGCTCGACCCGCTGAAAAGCCGGGACATGGCGCTTCTCGACCGACTCCTTGAGCTCGGCCGGCACCACCACGCCCCGTCGCAGGCCCCCTCCGCCGCTGTCCGGCACACCGCTGTAGTGGACGGAGATGTCCCAGTCCCGGGACTTGCCCGAGCGCTCCAGCTGGACGCGGAAGAAGTCCAGGTCCGACTGCGACGGCGGTACCGGCAGCTCGGGCGCCAGCGAATTGATCTGCTCCCGCAGGTCGTTGACGGCGATGTCCTGCGAGCGTTGGAGGATGGCGTTGCGTGCCTCGCGGTAGGTCAGCCCCGCGGTGGTCAGCGCGCTGACGGCCGCCACCAGCAGAAAGGCGACCACGAGCCGGGCCCGCAGCCCCCGCAGGAACTGGGGACCGCCCCGCCGCAGACGGGGGAGGGCCGGCACCAGGCGGCCGACGTGGCTCACAGCGGTCCGAAGCGGTAGCCGAAGCCCCGCACGGTCTGGACGTACCGGGGGCTGCGAGGTGTGTCCTCTATCTTCGTGCGAAGCCGCATCACACACGCGTCGACCAGCCGGGCGTCGCCGTGGTAGCTGTGCTCCCAGACGTGTTCGAGAAGTTGCTGGCGGCTGAAGACCTGGCCGGGCGTGGCGGACAGGAACAGCAGCAGCTTCATCTCCGAGGGGGCCAGCGCCAGGTCCTGGCCCGCCTTGGCGACGACCAGGCCGGCCCGGTCGATGGCCAGTTCGCCGTACGTCTCGATCGGGGCGGGCCCCGGTTCGGTGGCCGGGCCGCCGTCGGCGGGCAGCGCCGTGCGGCGCAGCACCGCGCGGATCCGCGCCTCCAGGACCTCGCCGCGGGCGGGCTTGACGATGTAGTCGTCGGCGCCGGCCTCCAGGCCGAGCACCACATCGAGGTCGTCGCCGCGGGCGGTGAGCATGATGATCGGCAACTGCCGGTCGGCACGGATCAGCCGGCAGATCTCGAAGCCGTCCTTGCCGGGCAGCATCAGGTCCAGCAGGACGATGTCGGGGCGGAAGCCCGGCAGGACCTCCAGCCCCTCCTCGCCGCTGGCCGCGGCAGCCACGTCATGGCCGCGCCGGCGGAGCGCGAGGCTCACACCGTCCCGTACGGCAGCGTCATCCTCGATCAGAAGTACCCGTGGCATGGGACAAGTATCGAAGAGAGAGATGATGGATCCGTAACAGGGGCGGAATGGCCGGAATTTCGCGCTTCTGTCCGGGCATGCGACGGCGCCCGGAGGGAAGGGTACGTCGACGGGCCCAGGACCGATCGACGGGCCCGGGTCCAGCGGATCCCGCGCGTCCCCGTCACGCCGGTCCTGGTCACGCCGCGCCGAACAGCTCCGCCAGGCCGCGATCGACATCGAGCTGCATCTGCTCGGATCCCTCGGGGACGGCCTCGTAGGAGCGGGCCAGGAACCGCCGGATGTCCGCCGTCCGCATCTGGACCATGGCGACGCCTTCCTCGGCGTGGAACTCCATCACCGTGCGCTCCTGATCGGACGGCCGTACCCGCACGTCACCCCGCCCGGCCGGGCCTCTCAGCCCCTCGGCGAGCAACTCGCGGGCGAACGCCCAGTTCACCGCCGCGCCGTCGAGTGAGATCTCCGGCGGGAAGGACATCCGCACCGCGAGCGGATCGGACGGCTCGTAGCGCAGTACCGCGGGCACCGCGTGCGGACCTGGCGCGGTCGCGATGAGACGGACCTGGACGGCTTGGTCGATAGCACTGGGCATCGCGGCTGCTCCCTCACGGCTGTCGGGTCTTGGGCGTGGCACATCCAGTAGGACGCAGTGCCCGCTCTCGCCGTGCACGCGACGGGTGTGTGATCTATGTCATGTCAGGAATCCCCGGCCCGATCCTGGGTAGCGCACCGGGCCGGCCGACGGCCGGGGCCCCGCCGCCGGACGGACTTCGGTGCCCTCGCCGGGCACCGGTCAAGGCGTGGGGTGCTCAAGGAACTCCTCCAGGATTCCTGGGGCGGCCGCCGCCGCGAAGCCCGGTGCTTCGGTGGCCGCGAGGTCCGGAATGCGGTAGCCGTCCTCGCCGGCCGCGACCGCCGCGGTGAGCGCGACGAGGCCGGCCCGGCGAGTGGCGGGCGAAGTGGTGAACGTCCACGCCACGACGGCCTTGCGCTGAAGGGCGAGGGTGTCCCGGCTGAAGGTGCCGGACCGGGTCACCAGGAAGCTGCCGCGTATCCCATGGCCCAGATTGCGGTACGCGTCCCGGGCCAGCCACAGCGCGAACGGCGTGCTGAGCGCCGCGTAGATCCACGCGCAGTGCAGCAGGACGGGAGTGAAGGCCACCCCTGTACCCGCGAGGAGGATCGTGCCGGGCAGCACCGCGTACAGCACGCCACGCACCCGGCGTCGGCGCAGCGCGATACGCGGGTGCGGCGTCAGCGGGCCCGGTGACGTCAACTCCGTGTCGGGGAACGGCATGCGCAGGGCGTCGCGTGCCACGCGCAGCGCCTGGGGCCGGGGCGCGGGCGGCAGCACCCCGCTGCGTCGGCGGTTCTCCTCACGGTTGCCGAGCCCACCCGCGACGGCGCGGACCGTCGCGCCACCACCGGCGCGCAGCAGCAGCGGCTCGCGGAGCAGCACCCCGCGCAGCCGGTCCTGCTCGATGGTGACGGAGCGAGTGGTGAACAGGCCCCGGTGCACGCGCAGCGTGCGGGCATCGGCCCACTCCAGGCGGTAGTTCCACCAGTTCTCGACGTAGAGGGCGACCGCGCCGACCGAACCGAGCGCGATGACGCCGAGCAGCGCGGCGGGAACGGTCAGCCACAGCATGCCGGCGCCGAATTCGCTGAACGCCCGCTGGACGAAGCCGATTTTCCACGGCTCGACACCCATGCCGTCGAGCGCCCGGTAGAGGGAGCCGACCGCGACGAACACGCCGCCGATGACCCAGAAGGTCAACGGCGCGTACCGCAGCCAGCGCGCGCTGATGCGGGCCAGCACCGGATCCTCGGCGCCCGCCCCGGTATCGGTGCGTGCCAGCAACTCCGCTTGTAGACGACGGGCCTGATCGACCGTCAGTGAGTCGAGTCGCAACTCGCCGCCGGTGTCACCCGAGCCCGCCGTGCCCGCGCGCAGCACCGTCACGCCCAGCAGGCGGTGCAGCGGTGAGGCCGTCAGGTCGACGGTGCGGATGCGCTGGAGCGGCACGCTGCGCAGGCGCCGGGTCAGCAGCCCGGTGCCGACCTCGAAGGCGTCAGGCGTCACACGGAAGGTCGTGCGGGCCCAGCGCACCAGGCCGATTGCGGTGATCACGGCGAAGGACGCGGCGATGGCGGCCAGGCTGATCCAGGTCCTGGTGCTGATCCGCCCACCGGTCGCCAGGGCCGTCAGCGCCAGTGAGCCGAGCGGTGCGGCCATCCAGCCGCAGTGCACCAGGAGTGTGCGCGGGTCCAGCCGTCGCCACCGCGGCGCGGCGGGGCAAGCGGTGCGGCCGGGGGCGTTCGTCGGGGCGCTCATGCCGCGTCACCCGCTACCTCCTGGGCGGCCTCGCCGATCCGCCGGGCCAGCTCCTCGGCGTCGGCGTCGCAGAGCCCGGCGATCTTTATGTCGCCGGCGGTGGAGGCGGTGGTGACGGTGACGGTCGCCAGGCCGTAGCGCCGCTGCACGGGGCCGCGCAGGGTGTCCACGGTCTGCACCCGCGACAGCGGCGCGATCCGCCGCTTCTGCCAGAGCCAGCCGCCGGCCGCGTAGACCGCGCGGTCACCCAGCTCCCAGGCGTGCACCGCGTAGCGCCGGCGCGGCATGACTGCGAGGTACCAGGCCGCCGGCAGCACGAGGGAGACCACCAGCAGCGGTCCGAGCCAGGGCATCGCGCCGGGGAAGAATAGCAGGCTCAGGACGGCCAGGGCGAGCGCCGTCAGCAGCATCGGGCCGCTGAGCGTCAGCAACGCCTGGACGGTCCACCAGTGGCGGGCGTGCGGGTCGACGCGGTGGCGGGGTGGGCGCAGGCGCGGGGCGGCGCACTCGGGCATCAGGGATCACTCCGGTTTTCAAGTCAACTGTATTGCGTCCCGGTACGCTATAACGATACGAGTGACTTGTAAAAGGTGCGGGTCACCGCTCGCTCACTCGCACGGAGCGCGTCAGCGACGAGCCGGCAGCGGAGGAAGGGGCCTGCGTGCCCAAGAAGGTGGATCACGAAGCCAGGCGGCAGGAGATCTCGGAGGCGCTCTGGCGCATCGCGAGCACCCGGGGTCTGGACGGCGTGAGCCTGCGCGATGTCGCCGCCGAGGCCGGCATCTCCCTCGGCCGGCTGCAGCACTACTTCCGCACCAAGGACGAGATGCTCCTCTTCGCCCTCCGCCACATCGACCAGCTGGCCGAGCGGCGCATCCGCGAGCGCATCGAGGAGCTTCCCGGGGAGCCGTCGCCCCGTACGGTGCTGCGCGCCTGCCTGGCGGGCATGCTGCCGCTCGACGAGAAGAGCAGGATCGGCAGCCTGGTCGGCGCCGCCTACTTCGCCCGCGCCGTCCACGACGAGTCCCTCCGGGCGGAGGCCAGGGAGGGCACCCCCAAGCTCCGCGCCTTCTTCGCAGACCAGCTGCGCCGGGCCGCGGCCCGTGGCGAACTGCCGTCGGAGCGGGCCACCGAGGACGAGGCGATGCTGCTGATCAGCGTGGCCGACGGCCTCGCCACGTACGTCCTGCTGGACGTGCACGGTCCCGAGCAGGCGCTGCGACTGCTGGACCGGCACCTGGAAAACCTCTTCGGGTGCCCCTAGCCGGGGTGCGTGGGAGCACCGGCGGAGTGCACCGACTCCTGCCTCCGTGCGCCGCCCGTGTTGCCTCCGTGCGTCGCCCGTGCCGGATGATCTCGTGGTCCGTGCGCCGACCGGCGATGGCCGAAGATCGACACCGGTTCGCCGTCGCGTCGCAGGCGCCGCACACCGCCGTGACCTCTGTCACGAAACTTTGAGCGAACGTTGCGTCCTCCTTACCCTTGCCGTTCAAGCCATGCCCCCGCCGGCCGCGACGGATCACTGGGTAGCGCGGAGCCGCCGCCGGGGTGCGCACTACGTCAGGGGCCGTACTCCATGTCAGATGACTTCGCGATGTCCGAGAAGTCGGCGGTGGACGCCTACACCGCGCTCCACGCGCGGGAGTACCCGCACCTGATCGGCTACGCCCGGCTCCAGACCCCCGACCCCGCCCTCGCCGCCGACCTCGTCGCCGAGGCGCACTTCCACGTCTGGAAGCGCATCCACGGCGGCGCCCGGATCGACGACGTACGCGCGTACCTGCGGACCACCATTCGCGACCTCGCGGCGACGGCCGAGGCGGACCCCGCACGCCGGATCCCGCGCGCCCCTCAGGACGGCCGGCCGCGCCCCGGGACCCGATCGTCCGCAGACGGCGCCGAGGCGTCGGAGCCCGGCGGCTACGTCGATCTGCTCGCCCGGATCCTGAACCGGCTGCCGCAGCGCTGGGTGCAGGCACTGTGGCTCGCCGAGGCCGAGAACCAGCCGCCGGCCGCGGTCGCCAAGGCCGTGGGCGGCAAGCAGGACACGACGACCGTGCTGCTGAACCGGGCCCGTGGCGGGCTGCGGCAGGCATTCCTCAGCGAGATACCCGGCGCGCCCGGTGATCCGTTGTGCTTCGCGTACTGGGAGCGGATGCCCGCGGTCATCCGGGGCGAGGCGACCGGCGACCAGGCGCGCGAGGTCGAAGGCCATCTGCCGCACTGCCAGGACTGCCAGGACCGGATGGCCCTGCTGACCCGCTCCGACGACCGGCTGTCCGCGCTCATCGGCCCGGCGCTGCTGGTGTTCCTGGCGGGCGGATCGGCGACGTTCCTGCTGCCGTTGGTCGGCGTCGGCGCCGTCGGCACCGGGGCGGACGCCGGCTCGCCCGAGCCGACGCCGTCACCGCTGCGGAGACTCCTGAGCGGCCGGGTGGGCATGACCGGGCCGGTCGCCGCGACGGCAGCGGGCGTGGCCGCCGCCGCGGTGGCCGGGGCGGCGGTTGCCGCCGGGTTCGTACTGGCCGGCGACGACTCCGCGGCATCCCCGCACCAGGTCGAGGCGGCCTCGAAGACCGAGGGCAGGACGCCGGAGCAGAGCGTGCCGCAGGGCGGTGCGCCGACCGACGAGGCACCCACCGGGACCGGCGGCGCGAGCGGCACGAGCCCCGCCACCGGATCGACCTCACCATCCAGCAGCGGGGCCCCGGCTCCGGGGACGACCGCGGGGTCCACGCCCGGTCAGCCGGTGTCGCCGCGCTCGGCCACCTCGATCTCCGCGCCGCCCTCGTCGTCCCTGCCGGGTACGGGGCCCGCGTCCGGGACTCCGGCGCCCGGCACCTCCGCGCCGCCGCCCACGTTCACGGGGTCCCCGACTCCCGGCTCGCCCACCCCGCCCCCGCCGGCCACCGGCTCCCCGACGCCGCCGCCGTCCAGCGCTCCGCCGTCCAGTCCGCCGCCGTCGAGCCCGGCGCCCTCCAGCCCCCCGCCGTCCAGTCCCAGCACCGGGCCCACGTCGCCGACGGCCGAGCCGAGCAGCGGATCCCCCTCGCCTTCGACGACCGCGCCCGGCTCGACCCCGCCCCCGTCGGACAGCTCCGCCCCTTCCTCCGAGCCGGGCACCAGCTCCGCCTCCGCGCAGCCGACGGAGCCCACGCCCACCCCGACGGAGCCCGAGCGCCGGTACCGGTGACGGCCCACCGCGGCCTGGACGGAGCCCGCCTGCTGGGCTAACTTCCAGCGGACGAGGGCCCGGAGGGACCTGAGGCCCGTGGGGAACACGATCGGGGTGGGACGCGGATGCGGCGTTCGGGACGCAGGTCGTACGGCGGGCACGGCACGGGCACAGCCCGAACCGGCACGGGCACGGGGACAGGGCAGCGCCCCCGCGGCGGGCGCCCGGCGCGCCGGCTCGCACTGGTGACGGCCGGCGCGGCGCTGCTGGTCACGATCACCGCGGCCGCAGGGCCGGTGTCCGCCGCGCAGCCGACGATCGCCGACCGGCCGCTGTCGGGATCCTCCGCCGGGGAGGCGACCGCAGCGAAAGCGAAGCTGCCGGAGTCGGACACCACGCCCCGCCCCGCAGCCACGCGTGTCGGCTGGCAGCTCAAGGACAGTGGCAGCAGCGCCCGTTTCCGCGGCTTGGCGGCCGTCAGCGGGTCGACGGCGTGGGTGGCCGGCAGCGCGGGCACCGTGCTCCGGACGCACGACGGCGGGCAGCGGTGGAGCGATGTCTCGCCGCCGGGCGCGGGTGCGCTGGAGTTCCGCGATATCGAGGCGTTCGACGCGCGCCGTGCGGTGGTTCTCGCGATCGGCGAAGGGGACGCCTCACGCGTCCTGCGCACCGACGACGGCGGGGCCACCTGGACCGAGGGCTTCCGCAACACCGACCCGCGGGCCTTCTACGACTGCCTGACCTTCTTCGACCGGCGGCACGGCATCGCACTCAGCGACCCCGTCGACGGCAAGTACCGCATCCTGTCCACCGACGACGGAGGCCGCAGTTGGCGCGTGCTGCCGCCGGACGGGATGCCGCAGGCCCAGCAGGGCGAGGCCGCGTTCGCCGCCAGTGGCCAGTGCCTGGTGTCCTCCGGCAGCCGCGACGCGTGGATCGCCACCGGCGGTGCGGCCACCGCCCGTGTGCTGCACACCGCCGACCGCGGGCGTACCTGGACGGTCACCGATGCACCCGTCCCCGCCGGTGACCCGGCCCGCGGGGTGTTCGCGCTCGCGTTCCGCGACCGCACGCACGGCCTCGCGGTCGGCGGCGACTACCGTCCCGACCAGCCCTCGCCACAGGCCGCCGCGGTCAGCGCCGACGGCGGCGCCACCTGGACCGGGGCGGCCGAGCCGCCGAGCGCGTACCGCTCCGGAGCGGTCTGGCTCCCGCATTCGCGGCGTATCGCCGTCACCGTGGGCCCAACCGGCAGCGACGTGACGTTCGATGCCGGCCGCACCTGGCGGGCCTTCGACAACGGCTCGTACGACACCGTCGACTGCGCCCCGGACCTCGGCTGCTGGGCCGCCGGGGAGAAGGGACGCATCGCCCGCCTCGCACACTGAGGCGCGCCGGGGGCGGACCCGCCTTCGCTGCCCGCATGTGGAGAGAGCGCCCGTCAGACGTTTCCCGAGGTCGGGTTTCAGCGAGCCCGTTGATCCCGCGATGGTGAGCGCCGCTGAGCGGCGCCCGGGATGTTCGATGCCGTCCGCGCTCGCGGGCCTGTTTCGGGAGACGGACGGCATCGTGGGCCACGACGGAGTGGATGCGGTCCGGCCGCTGCATCAGATCGTCGGGCAGAACCTTCAGTTCCGGTCCGACGGCACCTTCGCCGACCGCCGTATACCGTTCGAGCCGCGCTCCGACCGACAGCGGAGACGAGTGATACCCATAGGCGATCGTGTGCCACATTCGCAGACGGTGTGCGGCGCGGCCGGCACGGAACGCGGCAGAGCCGGGCGCCCGAGACCGACACCGGCCCCGATGTCTTCGGCCCGGCCCCGTCCCCCCGCTCTCAGTCCATCAAGCTGCCGAGCCGTCCCTCCAGGACGACCAGCAACTCGGCCAACCCGTCGGAGAGTTCCTCCTGCCGCTCGTCGCCGATGCCGTCGAGCAGTGCCGCCTCGTAACGCAGCTGTTCCGGCAGCAGCTGGTCGATGGTGTCGCGGCCCTCTTCGGTGAGCGAGAGGTGGGTGACGCGGCGGTCCCGCTCGTCGGGCCGGCGGGAGATCAGCCCACGGTCCTCCAGTTGCCGCACGCGTTTGGTCACCGCGGCCCCGGAAGCGAACGTCTCGCGGGCGATCCGCCCAGGGGTCAGCTCGCGGTCCATCCGGCGCAGCGTGCCCAGGATGTCGAACTCGGGGCGGGTGAGTCCGGCCCGCCGCAGAGGCGCGTCAGCCGCCTGCTGCAACAGTGCGGAGCAGCGGTTGAGCCGCCCGATCACCGCCATCGGGCCGGTATCCAGCCCGGGGTGCACCTGCTGCCACTGGCGCAGCACCCCCGCGACGATGTCCTCGGTCACCCGCACTCCTCTCGGCCACACTGCCGTACAAGCCCTAATTGTGCCTGCCGCCGGGACCCGCGGACGCACCGGTCAGGCGGCAGGCACGGGTGCCGGGAGCCGGCGGACGAGCACCGCCAGTACGCGGTGGCCCTGCTGCTCGGCCAGGGCGATGCGCTCCTGCGGCACGGGCCGCTGCCACCACTCGCCGGCCGCGACATCGACGGCCTCACGCAGCTCGATCAGGCACCCCGCGAGCCGGTCCCGGGCCCAGCCGGCCTCGGGAGTGTCGTCCCGCCCCGGCAGCCCGCGCGCCGCGAGCACCCGGTGTGCCGCGGCCTCCGCGGCAGCCAGCCGCTCCAGGGCGATATCGATACGGTCGGCGGCCCGCCGGTTGGTGACGAGCACGCAGCAGGCCAGGCCCACGGCCGCACCCACCACGGTGTCGATCCAGCGGTCGGTGATGAGCACTCTCGCCGGCAGATGGCTGCCGAACTCGGTCAGCAGTAGTGCCATGGGCGTCACGCACACGGAGCCGAGCCAGTAGTTGCGGGTGATGCACGCCTCGGCGCCGAGCTGGAACGTCAGCGCGAGCGCGATCATCGCGACCTGCCCTGTGTGGATGAGCGGCAGCAGCGCGGTGAAGAGCAACAGGCCCAGCAGATTGCCCAAGGTGCGCTGGAGCGCGCGCTGCCAGGAGAGCGTGGTGTTGGCCTGGTAGATCGAGGCCGCAGTGACCACGGCCCAGTACGGGTGCCCGACGCCGACGGCCATCGAGGCCCACCCCGCGAGCACGCAGCCGGCGGCGACGCGCGCGCCTATGGGCAGCAGCGGCGACCCGGGCGCGAGACGCGCCACCACCGCCCGCAGCCCGCGCGGGCGGCCAGGCGCGGGATGCCGCAGCACGAGCGGACGGGAGCCGTCGTCGTCCGGACCGTGGCTCTTCGCCGGATCCTCCGGTGGCACCGCCGCTGTCGTCTCCGCCGCGACGCCGGCGAGTTCCACGGCCTGTGCCGCGGAGAGCGGGACTTCGGGCAGGGGCCGCCCACTTCGCAGCTCACGCGCCCATCCGCCCAGCCGGTCCGCCTCCGCTGCCGCGCCCCGCCCGGTGGAGAGCGCGCCGGCAGGATCGCGGTCCCCGAGCGCCGACTCCGCGCGTACCAGGAGCCGTTCGAGGCGGGCGCGGGCCGAGGTGGCGCCCGGGGTGCGGACGGGGACGAGGAAGACGGCGTGCCACGCGGCGTTCACGGCGGCCGCGGTGGCGTGCCGGGCGTGCGCCACCCCGGCCGGGTCCGCGCCGCCGCCTGTCTCCGGGCGCGTGCGCAGCAGCCCCGCCGCGGCCTCCAGCGCACGGGCGGTGGCGATCCGCTCGGGACCCTGCGGCCGGACCAGCGCAGGTGCCATGCACACCAGCCAGGCGACGGCGCCCGCACCGAGCGCCAGGGCCGTGTGCAGCGGCACCTGCTCCAGCCGCTGCGGCACGAAGAACGCCGAAGCGGCGATGAACGTCAGGATGAGATTCCCCGGCGGACCGATACGCGTCGCGTCGCACACCACCTTGTGCACCGCGGCGACCAGCGAGGCGAACACCACGAGCAGTGCGGTCGAGGTGGTCAGCGACGCGGCGGTCAGCGCGACGGCGAGGCTCGCGACCATGCCGAGCACCAGCCAGGGAAGTGTGCGGGCACGGGCCGCATACGGCAGACCGTGTGCGTACAGCGCGCACATCGCCCCGGCGGAGGTGTAGAGGATCAGGTCCAGCCGCCCGAAGGCGAGCAGTGTGAGATCGGGGATGGCGAGCGCCACGACCGCGCTGAGCGCCGGCTTGTGCCAGATGTCGACGGGGCGGCGCAACCGCACGGTGCTCCTGATGGGCAGCGCGCGCGGCGGACGGGCGCGCACCCCGCTCTTTGGCGTGGTGCGCGCGTGGTCCTCAGGCGGCTTGGCGTGCTTCCCCATACTTGAAGGTTAGCAGGTGTTTTACTTGTGAATAATCTGCTGGGGCTGGGGCTGGGGCTGGGGCTGGGGCTGGGGCTGGGGTAGGCGGTGGCGGGGGAGAGGCGCGGGGTGGGTGGCAGGACGTGGTTTCAGCTCGCTCCTTCCGCTCACGCCGTCCCGGACAGCACGCGCGCCCGGCATTGTGACGGCGTCCCCCAGGCGCTCCGCAGCGCGCGCGCCTTGCGGATCCATAGCGACAGGTCCAGCTCCTCGGTGTAGCCGATCGCGCCGTGCAGCTGAAGCGCGGCCCGTGCCGCCCCGTATGCCGCTTCGCCCGCAGCCACCTTCGCCGCGGCCGCGTCCCGCCGGGCCGCGACCTCGGAAGCCGCCCCGGGCCCGCCTCGCTCGTCGCCCTGCCCCGCCATCGCCACCGCCGCCGCGAACACCAGCGGCTGCGCGAATTCCAGTGCCAGCAGTGCGTCGGCCAGCCGGTGCTTCACGGCCTGGAACGTGCCGATGGCCACGCCGAACTGCCGGCGTCGCTGCACGTACGTCACGGTGTCCGCCAGCAGTCGACGTCCGACGCCGAGCGTCTGGGCGGCCGTGAGCAGCGCCGCGACATCGCCGGCGTACGCGGCGGCCGCCAGGACCGCCGGTCCGCTCGCCACCGTTTCGCCGTCCGCGGCGGGGCGGGCGAGTCGCCGCGCCGGGTCGATCGAGGGCTGGACCGGCCCGCCCCCGGTCGTGCGCAGCAACTGATCTCCGTCGGCGGCGAACGTCGCATCGGCGGTGGCGGCGTCCAGCGCGTACGGCCCGTATGCCGTGTCCGCGTACGACACGATCAGCCCCTCCGCCGCGATCCCCGGCAGCCACCGCGCGCAGAGTACGGGGTCGCCCAGCCGTCGCAGCAGGGCGGCCGTGGCGACCGTCTCCACCACCGGTCCGGGAACCGCGTGACGCCCCAACTCGACGAAAGCTATGCAGAGTTCGACGGGCCTAAAGCCCATTCCGCCGTGCTCCTCCGGCACCGCCAACGCGAACAAGCCCATATCCGTGAGCCGTTGCCATATCTTCCGGCCGGGTGCGGTGTCGTCCGCCGCCCACGCCCGTACGGCACCAGCGCTGTCCGCCGCGCCCAGCATCCGGTCGAGGGTCCGGCCGAACTCGCGCTGCTCGTCGTCAAGAAGGAAAGTCACCGGGTTGCGTCCTCTCGTCGTGGCCCGGCAGAGCCGCCGCGCGCCGCCCCGAGGAGCGGTCGACCCGTGCCGACCCGCCCCAGACCGCCGTGACCCCGCACGAACCTCGCGGCCCTCACCGCCGTCACCGCCTGCCCCTTGGCAGGCCCAGCAGCCGCTCGGCGATGATGTCGCGTTGGATCTCGTTGGTGCCCGCGTAGATCGGGCCGGCCAGTGAGAAGGTCCAGCCCTCGGCCCAACTGCCGTGCTCCGGCGCCTCATCGGCGTGATCGGCGAGCTCGCCCCCGGCGCCGAGGAGGTCGAGCGCGGTCTCGTGCAGGGCGATGTCCAGCTCCGACCAGTAGACCTTGTTGAGGCTGGACTCGGCGCCCAACTGCTCACCCGCCGCGAGCCGTGCCGCGTTGGCGCGGGTGAAGAGGTGGTAGGCACGGGCGCCGATCACGGTGTCGGCGACACGGTCGCGCAGCGCCGTATCGGCCGGATCGGCGCGCTGCCGCCACAGGGCGGCCAGACGGTCCGCGGCCGCCGTGAAACGGCCGGGACTGCGCAGCGTGAGGCCGCGCTCGTTGCCGGCCGTGCTCATCGCGACCCGCCATCCCTGGCCCGGCTCGCCGATGACGTCCTCGTCGGCCACGAAGACATCATCGAGGAAGAGTTCGGCGAAGGCCGGCTTGCCGTCCAGCCGCCCGATGGGCCGCACCGCCACGCCCGGAGCGGCGAGGTCGAACATGAGATAGGTCAGCCCGCGGTGCGGGCGGTCCGCGTCGGGATGGCTGCGGAACAGGCCGAACGCGCGATCGGCGAAGGCGGCTCGCGAGGACCAGGTCTTCTGCCCGTTGAGCAGCCAGCCACCGTCGACCCGCACGGCCGTCGAGCGCAGCGACGCGAGGTCGGAGCCCGCCTCCGGCTCGGACCAGGCCTGCGCCCAGACCAGCTCGCCACTCGCCATCGGCGGTAGCAGGCGGGCGAGTTGGGCGGGGGAGCCGTGCTCGAAGAGCGTCGGGGCGAGGAGGCTGATGCCGTTCTGGGAGACCCGGCCGGGCGCGCCTGCGGCGTAATACTCCTCCTCGAAGATCAGCCAGCGCTGCACGGAAGCCCCCCGGCCGCCGAACTCCTCGGGCCAGGAGACCACCGACCAGCGGTCCGCGGCCAGCGTGCGCTCCCACTCGCGGTGGGCGGCGAACCCGTCCTCGGTCTCCAGGGAGGGGAGGGGGACGGCAGGTACGTGCGCGGTGAGCCAGGCGCGAGCCGCTCTCCTGAACTCCTCGTCCTCCGGCGTGTGCGCGAGATCCATCGGCGAGCGGCCTCATTCCTGACGCGGCCGGAGTTCTCCGGGCCTGGGACTTCGTGGTGCCGTCCGACTGTTCCCTAACAAGTGTTTGGTAGGTTAACGTACGGCCATGACGCTCGAGAAGCCTTCGTACGTCCCCGGACACGGGCTGCTGACCGGCCGGAGCGCCGTCGTCACGGCCGCCGCGGGCGCGGGCATCGGTGGTGCCACCGCCCGCAAACTGCTGGAGGAGGGTGCCGACGTCGTCCTCTCCGACGCCCATGCGCGCCGGCTCAAGCAGTCCGCGGAGCTGCTCGCCGAAGAATTCGGGTCCCGACGGGTCACCGCCCTGCCCTGTGACGTCACCGACGACGAGCAGGTCGGAGCGCTCTTCGACCTCGTCGAACAGCGGCACGGCCGACTCGACATCGTCATCAACAACGCCGGCCTCGGCGGCACCGCCGACCTCGTCGACATGACCGACGAGCAGTGGGACAAGGTCCTCGACGTCACCCTGGGCGGCACCTTTCGCTGCACCCGCGCCGCACTGCGCCGGATGCGTGCCGCCCCGGGAGAGCCCCGAACCGGAACCGCGCACGGGGCCGCCCACTCCGCGGGCGGCGTCATCGTCAACAACGCCTCCGTCGTCGGCTGGCGGGCCCAGCGCGGACAAGCCCACTACGCCGCCGCCAAAGCCGGCGTCATGGCACTGACCCGCTGCGCCGCGGTCGAGGCCGCCGCATACGGAGTCCGGGTCAACGCCGTCTCCCCGAGCCTCGCCATGCACCCCCACCTCGCCAAGGTCACCACCGACGAGCTGCTGAGAGAACTCACTTCCCGAGAGGCGTTCGGGCGCTACGCCGAGCCCTGGGAAGTCGCCAACGTCATCGTCTTCCTGGCCAGCGACTACTCCTCCTACATGACCGGCGAGGTCGTCCCGGTCAGCAGCCAGCACGCCTGAGACCCGGGCCGATGCGGAGCGACAATGGCCAGGTGCCAACCGCCAAGAAGAAGACGACGACCGTGAGCGCGTCCCCGGAGCGCCGCCGCGAACTGCTCGACACCGCGGCGGAGGTCTTCGCCGCCCAGGGCTACAACGCCACGA
Organism: Streptomyces sp. NPDC017993; assembly: GCF_044328065.1. NCBI lineage: Bacteria > Bacillati > Actinomycetota > Actinomycetes > Kitasatosporales > Streptomycetaceae > Streptomyces > Streptomyces sp. NPDC017993. The sequence goes on along the minus strand of NZ_JBIRGO010000004.1, from coordinate 243,046 downwards.
CCGTCCGCCGCATCGCGGACGAGGCCGGCATGCTCGCCGGCAGCCTCTACTACCACTTCGACTCCAAGGAATCGATGGTGGACGAGATCCTCTCCACCTTCCTGACCGAGCTGTGGGACGGCTACGACGCCGTACTCGCCGCCGGCCTCGGGCCCCGGGAGACCATCGAAGCCCTCGTCACCGAGTCCTTCCGGGAGATCGACCGGCACCGCGCAGCCGTCGCCATCTACCAGAAGGAGTCCCCACACCTCGCCGTCCAACCCCGCTTCGGCTACCTCACCGACTCCCAGCAGAAGTTCGAAAGGGCCTGGCTGGGCACGCTGGAGCGAGGCGTGAGCGACGGCGTCTTCCGCGCCGACCTCGACATCCGGCTCACCTACCGCTTCGTCCGCGACACCGTCTGGGTGGCGGCGAGCTGGTACCGGCCGGGAGGTCACCACAGCCCCGAGGAGATCGCCCGCCAGTACCTGTCGATGGTCCTGGACGGAATCGCCCTACGGGAATGAGACCGCCCCACCGGGAGGGACCCGCTCCAGCTCCGGCCCCGGGAACCACCCACCAACGACCCGAAGGAGCCGTCATGACCGCGCCCTACGAGCGACGTGAGTCCTACATCGTCGACGCGCTGCGCACCCCGGTCGGCAAACGCAACGGCGGACTCGCCACCGTGCACCCGGCCGACCTCGGCGCGCATGTCCTCAAGGCACTGATGGACCGGACCGACGTGGACCCGGCCGCTGTCGAGGATGTCGTCTTCGGCTGCCTGGACACCGTCGGACCGCAAGCCGGTGACATCGCCCGCACAGCCTGGCTCGCGGCCGGGCTGCCCGAGGAGGTGCCCGGCGTCACCGTCGACCGGCAGTGCGGCTCCTCGCAGCAGGCCGTGCACTTCGCGGCACAGGGCGTGCTGTCCGGCACCCAGGACCTGGTCGTCGCAGGCGGCACCCAGAACATGTCGATGATCCCGATCGCCTTCGCCAGTCGGCAGGCCGCCGAGCCACTCGGCCTGACCGACGGCCCGTTCGCCGGCAGCGAGGGGTGGCGCGCCCGCTACGGCGACCGCCCGGTGAACCAGTTCCACGGCGCCGAACTCATCGCCGAGAAGTGGGGCATCTCGCGCCGCGACATGGAGGAGTACGCGCTGCGCTCCCACCGGCGGGCGATCCGCGCCCTCGACGAGGGCCGCTTCACCCGCGAGATCGTCCCCTACGGAGACGTCGCCCTGGACGAGGGCCCGCGCCGCGACACCTCCCTGGAGAAGATGGCGGCCCTCAAGCCACTCGTCGAGGGGGGCCGGCTGACTGCCGGTGTCTCCTCGCAGGTCTCCGACGGCGCCGCCGCGATGCTGCTGGCCAGTGAACGCGCGGTCCGCGAACACGGCCTCACCCCCCGCGCCCGCATCCACCACCTGTCCGTCCGCGGCGAGGACCCGATCAGGATGCTCTCCGCGCCCATCCCCGCCACCGCGCACGCCCTGAAGAAGACCGGCCTCACCCTCGACGCGATCGACCTGATCGAGATCAACGAAGCGTTCGCCCCGGTGGTCCTGGCCTGGATCGAGGAAACCGGCGCGGACCCGGACAAGGTCAACGTCAACGGCGGCGCCATCGCCCTCGGCCACCCCCTCGGCGCGACCGGCGTCAAACTGATGACCACGCTCCTGCACGAACTGGAACGCACCGACGGCCGCTATGGCCTGCAGACCATGTGCGAGGGCGGCGGCCAGGCCAACGTCACGATCATCGAACGCCTCTGAGACGGCCGTGCCGCCCGTCTCGGAGACGGGCGGCACGACCGGTCGGCCACGGAAGGCCGCCGCGGGTGGGCGGCCGGCGCGGCGACGTTCAGCAGTGGGTGTTCTTGACGTACAGGGCACGTGACCCCGACGTCGTGCCGTAGCGAACGTCCTTGGTCGCGCCCTTCGCGAGGCGGCCGTGCGGGTCCCGCTGATGCGGGATGACGATGGTGAAGCAGGACGTCCGCTTCGTGCACAGATTGGTCAGCCGCACATAACGGACATCGCCCTTGTCGAAGTACTTGCGGACCTTGACGCACTGCGGCGACCGGCCGGCGGCCGCCGCTTCCGAGCCCGTGGCCAGCGTCAATGAAGCGCCGCACGCCACTGCTGCCATCACTATGGCCATGATCTTCCGCACGTGATCTCTCCCCCGGTGGGAAACTCCCCCTGCGAATGCCGTCCCGGCATTCGCACGTTCATGCCCCATTCTCCATACGGGCCCGAGAAAATTCAGCCCCGGGGCACCCCGCAGCCGCGCCATGGCGATCGTTCAAGATCACGGCCCCGGCCGTCTCCGCGGCCGTTTCCGGCGGAAGCCGCAGGTGGGCGCGGGTGGCGCGGGTGGGCGCACGCAGACGCTGGGGGCGGATGGCGCCAAGGGCTTGAACCTGCCGCGACGGGAGGTTCTAGCGTTGCGAACATGATCGGGAAGCACGACGACGGCCGTCGGTGGAGCATCGGCGAGGTGGCGCAGGCGAGCGGGATGACCGTGCGCGCACTGCACCACTACGACGAGATCGGCCTGCTACGCGCAAGCGAACGCACCGCATCGGGGCACCGCCGCTACACCGAAAGCGATGTGCGGCGCCTGTACCGGGTGCGGGCCCTGCGCTCGCTCGGGCTGTCACTGGAGGAGATCGCCGGCGCCCTGAAGGACTCCGCCGACGACCTGGGGGCCATGCGCGACCTGCTGAGCGCCCAGCTCCGCGGGCTGGAGGCACACGCCGGACGGATCCAGCAGCTCACACACCAGATCCGCGGGTTGGTGGGGCAGCTGGACAAGGCATCGACGCCCGACCCGGACCAGTTCATGACGACTTTGGAGATGATGTCGGTGTTCGAGGCTACTTTCACGCCGGAGCAGCGCGAACAGCTCGCCCAGCGCAGAGCGGAACTCGGCCCCGAAGCCATCGAGGCAGCCAAGACCGAATGGGCCGGACTCGTCGAGGAACTTCTGCGGCACACACAGGACCGCACCCCCTTCGATGACCCCCGGGTCCAGGACCTCGCCCGCCGTTGGGACGCGCTGGCGGACCGCTTTCACGCCGAAGGCGCCGACGGTGAGCAGACCAAAGCCGCAGCGCAGCGAATGTGGGACGAGAACAGCGAAGAGATCGGCAACACGCTGCCCTGGCCCGCCGACCGGATGCGCGACCTGGTCCGCTATCTGGAGCGAGCCCGGGAAGCCCGATAGCTACCGCAGCCACCCGCAGCCGGCACAGCCGAGGGGCGGGGTGCCCGTGGCGTCAGAACGACATCACGGTGCCGCCCCTGCGGTCGTCCGCCGGAGAGTGCGGCCCGCGCTCACCGCCGCGATCGGGCACAACACCGACTCAATCACCCGGTGTGCCGACGGCCGGTCGCCCCGGCCCCCCGGCCACGGGAAGGCCGGCCAGCGTCCCGTACGCCTCCGCCATGATCCGGTCCACCAGTTCCGCGCACGACGGCAGATCCTCGATCAGCCCGGCGATCTGGCCCGAGGCCATCACCCCGAGGTCCGGCCTGCCCTCCACCATCGCGGCCCGCAGCATCATCGGCGTGTTGGCCGCCAGCAGAACCTGACCCCAGGTCAGCGCCTTGCCACGCTTCATGGCGAGCGCGTCGCGCAGCAACTGCGACCAACTCATTCCCGACTGCTCCCGGAAGGCCACGGCATGCCGGACGGCTCGTAGCAGCCCCGCCGAACGCCCGCCACGCTCAAGGGAGTTGACGAGATCCGTGCGCAGCATCCGGTGCGGGAGACCGTCCACCTTCGTGGTGACGGTGATGTCCTTGACCGACGCCGCCAGGTAGCGCTCCTTGACCGCGTAGGGGACCGTACTGTCCGACGTGAGCAGAAACCGGGTGCCCATGGCGACCCCGGACGCGCCGAAAGCCAGCGCGGCAATCAGCCCCCGGCCGTCGCGAAAGCCACCCGCCGCGATCACGGGAATGCCGACCGCGTCCACAACCTGCGGCAGCAGCACACTTGTGGCCACCTCACCGGTGTGCCCACCGCCCTCGCCGCCCTGCACGAGTACGGCGTCGGCACCCCACGCCGCCACCTTCTCGGCATGCCGGCGCGCCCCGATCGACGGCATCACGACGACGCCGGCCCCCTTGAGCCGCGTGATCAGCTCGCGCGACGGAGCCAGCGCGAACGAGGCCACCCGCACCCCCTCCTCGATCATCACGCGCACCCGCTCCTCGGCATCGCCCGCATCCGCCCGCAGATTCACACCGAACGGTGCGTCGGTGCGGGACGCGACCTTGCGGATGGCCGCCCGTAGCTCCGGGACGGTCATCGTGGCGGACGCCAGGATCCCCAGCGCCCCGGCGTTCGCGGTGGCCGACACCAGCCGCGGCCCGGCCACCCAGCCCATTCCGGTCTGGACGAGCGGATGCCGCACACCGACAAGATCGGTGAACGCGGTCCGCAGGGACGGCGACGGCCCAGGGACGCCCGGCCCGGTCCGCGCGGAGGAGGTGGGGGGTGCGGAGGAGGCGGAGGGGGCGGGCGAGGTGAGGGGAGCGCCGGTGTCGCCCCCGTCGGCCGTCATGCGCGCACCTCGCGGTCACGCAGCCCACGGGGGTCGATCACCTCGCGGATCAGCCGCAGCTCCTGCGCCGTCGGCTCACGGGTGAGCGGCACGTCAGCCGGCACCGTCAGCGCGAACCCGGTGGCCTCCCGCACCTGCTCGACGGTCACACCGCGATGCAGGGACCGCAGCCGCATGGAACGGTCCGGCGTGGCGAAGTCGAACACGCCCAGATCGCTGATGACTTCAGGGATGCGGTGATACCGGGTCGCGGAGGGCCCGGCCGACGCGGCCCGGTCGTAGCCGACACCGCAGACCATGTCGACCTGCTCGACGAACGTCCTGGGGGAGTGCCGTGGAACCCAGTAACTCGTCGGATTGTTCAGGGTGTTGGCGGGCGCGCCGCGAACCCCGAGCAACTGGCGGTCCGGCCGGGACCACTCTCCGATGCAGGAGATGTTCTGATTGCCGAACCGGTCGATCTGACTCGCGCCCATCATGACGTGCCGGCGACCCGTGGCCACCAAGGCCAGATGCTGCCGGTACGGCAGCCAGCCCTCGACGACCTCGGCGGTGGCGTCGATCGCCGGGACATCGCCGATCAGCAGCGCGGCCCCATCGGTCAGCAACAGGTCGGGGGAGAAGGTCAGGCGGGCGAGCCGGGCGCCGATGGACGGGACGGTGCCCATCGGACTGGCGAGCACCTCGCCGTCGTCCCGCCAGGCCTCCGCGCAGGCCAGTACGCAGTACTCGGCGCGAGTGACAGCAGACCCCGCTGCCTCCGGGAGTGCAGGGGCGTTCATGCGCTTTCCCCCTTCCTGTTCCCGATCCCGTTCCCGTTCCCGTTCCTCCGCCGTCTCGTCTCCGATTTCGCTTCGTCGTTCTCTTCACCGTGGAAGGCGGCGACCGCGGCCTGGTACGCACGCTCGTCACCGTCGAGGAAGCGCTTCGCGAACGCCGCCCACCGCTCGGGGTCTGCGGCCTCCGACGCGTACGCCTTCTGGAACGCCTCGTCCCGCCCGTAATCGGGATCGCACGCGGTGAAGTGCGCGCCGTTCGGCGCGGCCACGACCCCGGTGACGAACGGCCGCTTGACCAGCAACGTCTGGGGACCGCCCGCGGACATCAACTCGTCCGCCCCCACCACCCGTTCGCATGAGACATACGCGGCGTCCGCGGCCTCGCAGAACAGATCGTCGAAGTACGGATCGGGCCCCAGATACTGGCCGTTGCCCCGGACGTCCGCCCGGTGCATGTGAACCAGCGCCGCGTCCAGCCGAAGGGCGGGGACGGCCACCAGCTCCTCCCCGTCCTCGTACGGCGAAGTCACGGTGCGAAGTCCGGGGTTGACCCGCAGCACGTCCGAGCCGAGCCCGGCGCGGACCGGCAGGAACGGCAGTCGCTGGCCCGCCGCGATCAGGCCCCACATGAACATCGCCTCGTCGAGTTCGGTCAGTTGCAGGGTGGCGTTCTGGCGGGCGGTACGGAAGTGCGGTTCGAGAGGGATGGAGTCGAGGGTCGCGAAGGGGGCGATCAGGCGCCTGATCTTTCCCGCGGCAGCCAGCAGCCCCACGTCCGGGCCGCCGTACGCGACGACCGTCAGGTCCGTCAGCTCGGACCGCAGCAGAGCCCGCACCAGCGCCATCGGCTTACGGCGGGACCCCCAGCCGCCGATCCCGATCGTCATGCCGCTCGCCAGCTGCCCGACAACTGCGTCGGCGGTCATGGTCTTGTCGCTCAACTTTCCTCCAGCGGAACGGTGTTGGCGGACGGCGTCTGGCGGCCGAGGTGGGCAGGCCCGCACGGGTCCGCCTGCGGAGTCCCGTTCGACTCCGGAGGCGCGTACGGCTGCGACGGCGCCCGCGGCTGCGGTGGCCGTGCGCCGTCCTCAAGCCCCTCGGGCGTACGGGAGGCCCCGCGGGCGAATGCTTCGCGGTGCCGCTCGGCGATACCGCTCAGGTTCGCCTCGAAGGTGAAGCCCTGCTCGAAGCGGTAACTGCGCCGTACGTCGACCGGATCGATCCCGTTGATCGCGGCCTTCGCCAGCCGGATCAGCTGCCCGTCCTTCGCGGCGATCTCCCCGGCGAGGGCCAGTGCCGCGTCCCGCACGTTCGCCCGCGGCACCACCTCCCACACCGCCCCGTGGTGCAGGAGCTCGCGCGCGGTGACGGTGCGCGAGGTGTAGTAGAGGGTGCGCATCAGATGCGGCGGCACGAGCCGGGCGAGATGGGTGGCCGCACCCAACGCACCACGGTCCAGCTCCGGCAGCCCGAACGTCGCATCGTCGCTCGCCACGATCGCGTCCGCGTTGCCCACCAGCCCGATACCACCGCCCAGACAGAAGCCGTGTACCGCTGCCACGACCGGCACCTCGCAGTCGTAGACCGCCGCGAACGCCTCGTAGCAACCACGATTGGCGCCGATCAACGCCGAGTGACCCTCCGTCCGTTGCATCTCCTTGATATCGACACCGGCGTTGAATCCGCGCCCGGCGGCGGCGAGCACCACGCACCGGATCGCGGCGTCCCGCCCGGCTGCCCGCACGGCCTCGGCCAGGTCGTACCACCCCTGCACCGGAAGGGCGTTGACCGGCGGATAGTCGACCGTGACGAGTGCGATGCCGGTCGCGATGCCGCCTTCGCCCGAGGGGCGGGCGGGGTGAGAGGTGGAGACACCCATCAGCAGATCAGCTACCTTTCCACCAAACGTTTGTTAGGTGCTGTCCATGGAGAAGGTAGCAGCGCAGTGCGCGCTGCGGGAGGTGTCGTATGGCGCTCTCGATCGACCTGTCGGGCCGCGTCGCGGTCGTCACGGGCGGCACGCGTGGTGTCGGCGCAGGCATCACCACCACCCTGCTCGCGGCCGGCGCGCAGGTCATCGCCTGTGCACGCAGGCCCCCCGACCGGCCGCTGCAGGCCGCGGGCCGGACTGCGGACTACGCGGAACTGGACCTGCGCGACGCCGACGCGGTCACCGCATTCTTCCGGCAGCTACGCGACGAACGCGGCCGCCTGGACGTCCTCGTCAACAACGCCGGCGGCACGCCGTACCGCCCCCTCGCCCGGTCGACACCCCAACAAGCCGCCAGAACAATCGAGTTGAACCTCATCACGCCGATGACCGCCTCACTGGCGGCACGCGAGGTGATGGCGGACCAGCAGAGCGGCGGTTCCATCATCATGATCGGCAGCGTCAGCGGGTCCCGCCCTTCGCCCGGCACCGCCGCATACGGTGCGGCCAAGGCCGGCCTGGACCACCTCGCCCGTTCCATGGCCGTCGAATGGGCGCCGGCAATCCGCGTCAACACCCTCGTACTCGGCATGGTCCGTACCGAACTCTCCCACCTCCACTACGGCGACGACGCGGGCCTCGCCGCCGTGGCCCGCACCGTGCCGCTGGGCAGGCTCGCCCAACCGGCCGAGGTCGGGGAGGCGTGCGCGTTCCTCGCCTCCGACCTGTCCCGCTATGTCAGCGGCGCGAGCCTGCTCGTCCACGGGGGCGGTGAACGCCCGGCATTCCTCGACGCCGCGCAGACCCACCAGCCTCCGGCCGCCCCCGGCATCATCTGACCTCGCCCGCTACCTTCCGGGTCCTACTCCCGACTGTTTCATGCAGGCCCTGATCCCGCCCGATCCCGCCTGCTCCTGCCTGTTCTTCCGGTCCCTTGCCCGCCCCACCTTCACCACTTCTCACTGTCTCCCTCGTCAACTACCCACAAGGAGAGCCGAGATGAGCCGAACAATCGGTAGCGGTATCTGCGACGGGCGCGTCGTGGTCGTCACAGGCGCCGGGCGGGGGCTGGGCCGCGCACACGCCCTCGCCTTCGCCGCTGAGGGCGCCCGAGTGGTGGTCAACGACCTCGGAGTGGGGCTGGACGGCACGCGAGGCGACGACACGCCGGCCGCCCGCGTCGTCGCGGAGATCCGTGCCGCGGGCGGCGACGCCGTCGCGCACGGCGGCGATATCGCCACGAGCCGAGGCGCGGCATCCCTCATCTCCACCGCACTCGGCGCCTACGGACGCGTGGACACGCTGGTCAACAACGCCGGCTTCCTACGTGACCGCATGCTCGTCAACCTGGAGGAGGACGAGTGGGACGCCGTGCTGAGAGTCCACCTCAAGGGCCACTTCCTTCCCCTGAAGCATGCCTCGGCGCACTGGCGGTCGGAGGCGAAGGAGGGCCGGATGCCGCAGGCCAGAGTCATTAACACCAGCTCAGGCGCGGGCTTGTCCGGCAGCGTGGGGCAGGGCAACTACTCCGCGGCCAAGTCCGGAATCCTCGGCCTGACACTGGTTGCCGCAGCCGAGCTGGGCCGCTACGGCATCCAGGTCAACGCCATCGCTCCCGCCGCTCGCACCCGTATGACCGAGCAAGCCTTCGCCGAGACCATGGCCGCACCGGAGACGGGTGCCTTCGACGCGATGGCCCCCGAGAATGTCTCGCCCCTGGTGGTATGGCTGGGGTCGGCCGCTTCCCAGGGCGTGACGGGCCAGGTCTTCGAGGCGGAGGGCGGCCGGATCACCGTGATGGAGGGCTGGCGGCCGGGCCCGACCCTCGACAAGGGCGACCGCTGGACCCCGGCCCAGGCAGGCCGAGCCGCCCGCGAGCTCATCGCCGACACCCGCCCTTCACAGCCGGTCTACGGGGCCCAGCCGACCGAAGGGGGGTGACGGGTCCGGGAGGGAAGTGGGGCGCGGGAGGTGGAAGGCGCGGGATGTGGAGGGGGCGGGAGGTGGAGGGTGCGGGGCGCCCGCGCTTCGACGTGGTTGTCGCGAGGGGTAATCCGAGATCTGCGACTGCGCGATCCGAAGTGGGCCTCGCCCGCTCAGGTCACTCGTCGGCGCCGGCCGGGCGTGCCGTCACGACCTTCAGCCCACGGTCCGCGAACTCGCGGCGGGTTGCCTCCTTCGCGCCGTTGTCCGTGATGAAGGTATCGAAGACGTCCGCGTCACCGACCCGGGCGAAGCAACGCTCGCCGATCTTCGAGGAGTCGGCGACGACCACGGCTCGCCGGGCGCGTTCCGCCATGAGGCGGTTGACCCGGGCTTCGGCCTCGTCATGCACCGTCGCGCCCATCACGGGGTCCATGCCGTTGGCGCCGATGAAGGCGGTATCGATGGAGATCTGCTGCAGCACCAACTCGCTGAACGGTCCGACCAGTTCGAACGACCGCGAGTGCGCCACACCGCCGGTGAGCACGATCTTGATCTGTGGCCGCACAGCCAGCTCGTTGGCGATGTTGAGGGAGTTGGTGACGATCGTCAGATGCGGCTGAGGGCCTGCCTCCGCGAAATCCGGGCGGGTGGCGAGCGCCCGGGCGATGGCCGTGGTCGTCGTGCCGCCGCTCAGCCCGACCACGTCGCCGCGCTCGACCAACTTGGACGCAGCCTGCGCCACGGCCTCCTTCTCGCCGGACCGATGCGCGTGCTTGTAGCGAATCGGCAGGTCGTACGCCACCGAGCTGAGCACCGCCCCACCCCGGGTGCGGGTCAGCAACTGCTGTTCGGCCAGGGCGTCCATGTCGCGCCGCATCGTCGCGGCCGAGACCTCCAGCTCGGTCGCTGCCTCCTCGACATCCACCCGGCCCCTGTCCCCGAGCAGCTCGAGCAGTGCGTTCATCCGTTCATGGCGCTTCATGCCGCGAGCCTAATTCGTCCCGGCCGGACGCGGGGGCGCCGGTGGGCTTCGACCGCCTGGGCTTCATCCGCCCCCGTCCCTCCCTGGGGGGCCTCCCCCCACCCCCTCCACCATCTCCGGGAGGACCCACACGCCCGGCCCCTCCCCCCCCCGCAACGGCAGGCTCCGGCCCTAGGGAGTCCGAAACACCCCGAACCCGCCCAGCCCGCAGCCGCCCAGCTGCCCCCGCGGCCTTCCCGCCCGACAGCGCCCCTCTCCACGTTCCATAGCCGGCACCCCGCCCGACAGCCCCACACAGGCCCGCCGTCAGCCACGCGCCCGGCAGGGGGCCGATAGGCCCGTCGCGCGGCAGGGCCCGATAGGTCTGTCGCCGACTACGCGACCGACAGGCACCCAAACGCACCCCCGGCCACGCGCCCGACAGTGCCCCCTCTCCACGCGTCCCGCCGTCAGCCAGGCGCCAGCAGCTTCCTCGCCGCACCCTCCGCTGTCGCCCGCCCGGCAGCTCCTTCGTCGCACGCGCGCCCCAGGCGTAGGGCGACGCCGTCCTACCCCCGGGCCGGAGCCTGGGCGGCGAGCTGGTCCGGGACCGGCGCCGGGGTGGTGAGTACGCCCAGGAGCCGCGCCGCCTCCTCGGCCACCGCCTCTCGGGCCGGCTTGACGTACTTCCGGGAGTCGACGAGCGCGGGGTTCGCCGTCAACGTCTCTCTGATGGAGTGAGTGAACACCGAGACCAGATGCGTCGAGATGTTGATCTTCGTCATGCCGGCGGCGATCGCGCGGCGCAGCTCGTCGTCCGGCACCCCCGAGGAGCCGTGCAGCACCAGGGGCACCGGCAGCGTTGCCCGTAGTGCCGCGATCAGGTCCTTGTCCAGTACGGCGGTGCGCCGGTGCATGGCGTGCGAGGAGCCGACGGCCACGGCGAGAGCGTCCACTCCTGTCGAGCGGACGAAGGCGAGCGCCTCGTCCGGGTCCGTGCGCACTCCTGGCGCGTGCACGCCGTCCTTGCCGCCGACCTCGCCGAGTTCCGCCTCCACATAGACCTCCCGCTCATGACACCAGGCCGTGAGTTCGGCGGTGGCAGCGACGTTCTCCGTGTAGGGGAGGGCGGAGGCGTCGACCATGACCGAACCCACTCCGGCGGCGACGCCCTGGCGCACGAGCGTGGCATCGGTGATGTGGTCGAGATGGACGGCGATCGGGGCGGTGGAGGTCTCGGCCAGGGCCAGTGTGGCCCGGGTGATGGGCAGCAGGCTGCCGTGGTAGCGGATGCAGTTCTCGCTGAGCTGCAGAATCAGTGGAGTGTCCGTGCGCTCAGCGGCGGTGACCAGCGCCTCGGCGGTTTCCAGATGGATGACGTTGAAAGCCGCGGCACCGATTTGCGCCTCACGCGCGGCATCGACGATCGATGAGGTCGAAACGAGGGGCATGGGGTCCTGACTCCCTTGCGAGCGGGGCGGGTTGACGTAGGGGGAGCGGGCGCCTCACGTCCCGGCCGGCTCCTTGAGCATCACCGAGCGGGTCAGGCTGCGAGGGTTGTCCGGGTCGAGGCCACGGGCACGGGCCCGCTCCAGAGCCACCCGCTGCACCAGCACCAGATCGGCCAGCGGGTCGCGCGCATGGCACACGAAGCGCGCGCCGGTCCGCGCCACGTCGGCCTCCAGCCCCTCAGGCGCCGGTCCGAACACCCACGTCACCCGGCCCGGTGCCGCTATCGCGATCGGGCCGTGGCGGTACTCCATCGCGGGATAGGACTCCGTCCAACTCTGCGACGCCTCCCGCATTTTGAGTGCCGCCTCATTGGCCAGCCCGAACGTCCAGCCCGTGCCGAGGAAGGAGAACTGCTCCGCCTCCACCCATTCCGGTGCCACCTCCGCCGACAGTGCCTCCTGTGCGTCCTGTACCGACCGGGAGATGTCCTCGCCCAGGTGCGCGCGCAGCAGTGTCAGGGCCGTCGTCGCGAACCGCGTCTGCACCACCGACTTCTCGTCGGCGAACGGCAGCGCCACCGTCTCGTCCGAGAGCCCGACCGCAGGTGTCTCGGGATCACCGATGATCGTCACGGTCGGGATGCGCCCCTTGACCGCGTCCAGTACCCGCAGCACCTCGGTCGTGGTGCCGGAACGGGTGATCGCCAGGACCGCGTCGTAGCCCCGGTCGCTGCCCAGGAACGCCTCGGAGGCGGCGAACGGGTCCGTCACGCCGAGGCCGGCGCCCTCGCGCAGTGCCGCATACGACTGGGCCATGAACCACGAGGTGCCGCAGCCGACGACGGCCACGCGCGCCCCGGCCTTGGGCAGCGGTCCGCCCGCGGCCCCGATCCGGGCCGCCTCCTGCCAGGTCTCCGGCTGACTGTGCAGCTCCTGCTCCATGTATGAGGTCCCGGTCATGGCACACCCTCCCGTGAGGCGTCACTCCGATGCGCGGGCCCGACGCCTGGGTGGCCGGGTGCGCTAACTGTTCTGCGTGCATCTGCAAGATTGAGCTTCGTTACATGCGACTCTACGCAGTTTCGCGCAGCGTATCCATCCCTCGTGAGGGTGGATGCGGCAGAGGGGAGGGGCGGTGGAGACGCGTTGGGCCGTCCGGGGGAGGGGATTCCGGTGGCCGGGTGGAGTGCAAGGAAACTGTTGACACTTGCGTGAAAGAGGCCGAATACTCGCAAGATCAGTCATGAAGCAAGGCCGCTCGCCGCACAAAGGACCCCCATGTCCATTGCCACGCTCTCCACGACTCCCCCCACACCGCCGTCCAAGACGTCACGCCGGACCGGCAAGCTGTTCGCGCTCACCGGCGCCGTGGTCGGCGTCATCTATGGCTACGACACCGGCAGCATCTCCGGTGCGCTGGTCTTCCTGAGCCAGGACTTCCACCTCACCGAGGCCGAAAAGGGCCTGGTCAACAGCATTCTGGTGGGCGGTTCCATCCTCGGCGCGCTGATCGGCGGCAAGCTCGCGGACGCGCTCGGACGCAAGGCGGCGATGCTGATCGTCGCCGCTTCCTACGCCGTCTTCGTCGCGCTGTCCGCGCTCGCACCCAACATCGTGGTGCTCGATGCCGTCAGATTCCTGCTCGGCGTCGCCATCGGCATCTCGATCGTCGCCGCGCCGCTCTACATCGCCGAATCGACTCCGGCGCGCATCCGCGGCGCCTCCGTCGCCGCCTATCAGGTGGCCACGGTCGCTGGCATCGTCCTGACCTACTTCGTCAACTGGGGCCTGTCGGACGGCGGCCACTGGCGCTGGATGCTGGGCCTCTCGGCGATTCCCGCCGCCCTCGTCCTGATCCCGCTGTTCCGCCTTCCGGACACGCCCCGTTGGTACGTCCTGAAGGGCCGTACGGAACGAGCCGTCGAGGTCATGGCGCTGACCGACCCGGATGTCGATCCGCGTGCGGAGGTCGCGGCCGTGAGCGCCGCGCTGGCCGAGGAGAGCGGGGGCTCGAGCCGCTCGCTGCTGCACAAGCCCTACGTCCGCGCCACGCTCTTCGTCGTCGGCCTGGGCTTCTTCTGCCAGATCACCGGCATCAACGCGGTGACGTACTACAGCCCGCAGATCTTCGAGGAAATGGGCTTCACCGGGGACGGGCAGAACTTCCTGCTGCCGTCCTTCGTCCAACTGGCCTCACTGGCCGCGACCGTGCTCGCCATTTTGATCATCGACCGGCTCGGGCGGCGTGCCGTCCTGCTCTCCGGCATCGGCACGATGGTGGTGATGCTCGCCGTCCTGACCGTCGTCTTCGGCAGGGGCAACCTGAGTGGCACCACCATCTGGGTGGGCTTCGGCGCGATCCTGCTGTTCACCGCGGCCTTCAACTTCGGCTTCGGCTCACTGATCTGGGTCTACGCCAGCGAGGCGTTCCCCGCCCAGCTGCGCTCCACGGGGGCCTCGGTGATGCTCACCGCCGACCTCGTCGCGAATCTGCTGATCGCCCAGTTCTTCCCCTCCCTGATGGCCTGGGCGGGTGCCGCCTGGACATTCGCGGGACTCGGAGTCCTCGCGCTCGGCGCCCTGGTCTTCGCCTCCCTCACGGCGCCCGAGACCAAGGGCCGCCACCTGGAAGAGATCCAGGGCTACTGGAGCAACGGGGGCCGCTGGCCCACCCCGGCACCGGAGTCCGCCCCCTAGCCGCACGCCGACGGAGCACGAGACCGCCGGGCCCGGCCGCCCGTGGCAGCGGCCCGGACCGCCGGATCACGGCGGCCCGGGCCGAGCGATGCCGCTTCAGGACTGCAGCGTCTCCCGATACGTCTCCAGCGCCGGCGCGGTCGTGGTGGCCGCGAATTCGGTGATGCGGTAGGTACACACCCCCGCCACGCTGAAGGGGTCCTCGGCCACGAGCTGTTCGACGGCCGCCCGGTCCGTACCGGTTGCCAGGATCACTCCGCCGTCCCGCGGCACCTTGCGGCCGGCGGCGATGAAACGCCCCGCGGCGAATTCCTTTTTCAGCCACGCCACGTGCTCCTGCAGGGCGGCATCGACGCGTTCAAGGGGCGCGGTGTAGGTCAGCTCAAGTACGAACATATAGGCAATATAGAGGAGCCTGCGGTGGCGGTCCGTTCGCCGTGGCGCCGGGGACCGCAGGTCAGAGCGGCGGGAGGCCCTATGGCGGCCGATGCTCCGCGCACAGGGCCGGACTTGTCATCCGACGGCGCGATCCGCCGGGAGACCTGGTTCCGCCCTCTGTCGCGTTGCCTCCGCCGGCGCCCGCCGGCGGCGCATGTGCAGCACGGTCTGCGCGCCGAAGGTGACCAGGAGGTTGGGGATCAGGGCGATGAGCCCCGTATCGACGGTGCCGACGTCCGGACCGCCGAAGGTCAGCCAGGCGAGCGCGGCGACCCCTGTCAGGATGCCGAGCAGCGCCGGACCGGCGGCGAGGCGGTTGCGTGCGGCGAGCGCCATCACCGTCGCCGGGGCCAGTTGCGACAGGCCCCCGTAGGTGAGCAGCAGCAGATTGGCGAGGATGTCGGGGCGGGCCAGGCCGAGGACGAGCGCCAGCCCCGAGGCGAACACGACGCACGCATGGTTCACCCGCAGCCGGGCGCGCTCCCCCTCGGCCGGTACGAGATTGTGGGAGACGAGGGTCGAGATCCCCATGACGATCGCCGCGGACGGCACCATCGCCGCCGCCGCGGCGGCGACCGCCACCAGACCCACGAGCCAGCCGGGAAGAGTGTGGTGGGCGAGGGTGAGCAGCACGCTGTTCCCGGCGGCGCCGGGGGAGAGGGCGAGAACTCCGGCGAATCCGACGATGATCGGTACCGCGAGCGCCACCTGGTACAGCGGCAGCCAGACATAGTTCGAACGCAACGCCCGGCTGCCGCGCGCGGACAGGACCGCCGGCCACAGGTGCGGCATGGTGTTGAAGCCCGCGCCGATCCCGCTGATGAGCATGGCGGTGGTGAACCACGTCCGGTCGAACTCACCGTGGTGAAGCGTCAGCAGGTCCGGGTGGAGGTCCTGGACGACGCTGAAGAGATGGCCGATGCCACCACCCGCGGCGGCCGGCACCGCGATGAGCAGCACGATCAGGGCGAGCACCATCAGGACGTCCTTGAGGTAGGCGGCGCGGGCGATGCCGCGGATGCCGGACCACAGGACGAACGCGACGGTCAGCGCGGTCGCCAGGATCATGCTCAGGTCGGCGCCGGCGCTGCTCCCGGTGGCGAGCTGGACGATCAGCCCCAGGCCGGTGATCTGCAACTGCAGATAGGGAAGGAGGAACACCGCGCCGATCACCGCCACCACCTTCCCGAGCAGGGGGCTGCCGAAGCGGTGCGCGAACATGTCGGCCTGCGTCAGATAGCCGTGGTCCCGGCCCAGCCGCCAGATCCGCGGCCCGGTGAAGTACTGGCCGATCAGGGACAGCGCCAGGTAGCCGAGTGCGTAGGTGGCGCCGACGCCGCCGCTGAAGGCGAGCCCCGCGAGCCCGAGGAAGCTGAAGGTGGTGAAGGCCTCGCCCGCCTGCAGGAACCAGGAGGTGGCGGCGGAGAAGCGCCGCTCGCCCACGGTCCACTCGCCGAGTTCGGCGCGGGAGTGCCGACGGCGGCCGCTGATGCCGACGCCCGCCACGGTGAGCATGCCGAGCAGCGTGATGAGCATGGTGGTGGTCATCGGGCCTCCTCCTCGGATTCGTCGTGGTGGGGGGCCAGGCGCTCCACGGCGGCCAGCGCGGCGGTGGTGCCGACCGTCCACAGCACGGTCCAGACCAGGACGGACGGCAGCCCGAACCACAGATGCGGGCCGTTGACGAACGGCAGGAAGGGCGTCGAGAGGAATCCGGCCACCGGCAGGGCGGCCCATGCCGTGTGACATGTGCGCGGGGAGCGCGGGGCTCTGATGAGGCTCATGGGTGCTCCGGTCGTGGGACGGTCGGCGAGGTCAGGACGTCGGAACGTCCGGGCGGCGCCGCCCGTGACGCGTGGCGGCCTCGTAGACGTGACCGGCCTGGAGGACGGCGAGATCCGCCCGCGGCGCCCCGATGATCTGCAGTCCCACCGGCAGGCCCCCCGCGGTGAAACCCGCGGGCACCGAGAGAGCGGGCACGCCGAGGACGGACAGGAGGTAGGCGGAGCGCATCCAGTCGAGATACGTCCGGGTGGGCTGCCCGGCGACCGACTGCGGGTACTCCAACTCCGCGTCGAACGGCGTGACCTGGCTGACCGGCGCGAGGAGGAGGTCGTAGCGGGAGAAGTAGTCGAGCGAGGCGAGATGGAGTCGACCGCGTGCCGTGGTGGCCCTGTGGAGGTCGTCGGTGGTCAGCCGGCGGCCCTGCTCGACGTTCCACACGAGGCTGGGCTTGAGGGCCTCGCGGTCGGTCTCCAGCAGATCGCCGAAGGCCAGGTCGAAGCTGTGCGCCCGCAGGGTACGGAAGGCTTCGTCAGCCCCCGTGAGGTCCGGGCAGGCCGCCTCGACGTGGCAGCCGAGCTCCTCGAAGACCTTCAGCTGGGGCTCCAGAACAGCCGTCACGTCCGCGTCGGCCGGGGCATGACCGGCCAGGTCGGGCGCCCAGCCGATGCGGAGTCCGCGCAGGTCGCGGTCGAGCGGCACCCGGAACGCGGCGCCCGGGGTCTCCAGGCTGACGGGGCAGCGGGGGTCCGGTCCGGCCATCGCCGACAGCAACAGCGCGGTGTCGGCGACAGTGCGCCCCATGGGCCCCGGTACGGACAGCGTGTCCCACAGGTTGCCGGCGACAGGCGCGGGGACGCGTCCGGGAGTCGGCCGCAGCCCGACCACATTGCAGAACGACGCGGGATTGCGCAGCGAGCCGCCCATGTCGCTGCCGTCGGCGAGGGGTTGCATCCCGGCCGCGAGCGATGCGGCGGCTCCGCCGCTGCTGCCGCCCGCCGAGCGCGCGGTGTCGTACGGATTGCGCGTGGTGCCGAAGACGGTGTTGAAGGTGTGCGAACCGGCGGCGAACTCGGGGACGTTGGTCTTGCCGATGCGGATGGCACCGGCCTTCTGCATGCGGTCGACCAGCAGGTCGTCCTCGCCGGGGATGTGGTCGGCGTAGAGCGGTGAGCCATGGGTGGTGCGCATGCCGCGGGTGAGGTGGGTGTCCTTGAAGGCCATCGGCAAGCCGTGCAGCGGGGGGACGTCGGCGCCCCGGGCGAGGCGTGCGTCGGCGCGCGCGGCGTCGGCGAGCGCGCCCTCGGGGTCGAGGGTGACGATGGCGTTGAGGGCCGGATTGACCTGTTCGATGCGGTCCAGGTGGGCTTGCACCACCTCCCTCGCGGAGATCTCGCGGGTGCGCAGTCGGGCCGCGAGATCGGTGGCGTCGAGCTGATGGAGGGCGTCGGTCATGAAGGGCCTCGGATGATGTCAGGGGGTTCGGGCGGGCCTCATCCTGCGGTCGCTGACGAAAGGCGTCAAGGGTGACGCTTGAGCTGACGGAAGTGGACATAGTTTCGTGCGCTGCTGACAAGTGGGCTGATCTGGGCTTTTGCTTTGACGGAAAAGTTTGATGCTTCTGAGATGTAGACGGATATGCGTCTGGCGTGCTTGCCTGATGACGGATTCGGTCAGCCGGGGCGCGTGGAGCGTCGTATCGGGGAAGGGGTACACCCGGATCGGTTCCGTCGGCGGGGTACGTCGTACGGGAGCTGTCGCGCCCGTGGGCGGGCGCACGCCGGGATGACGCGCGGCGACCTCGGAGCGCAAGTGATCAAGATCGAGGCGTCCGGTCGCGGCGAGGACACCCGCTGCGGCGACGCTCGCGGTCACCGGGCGAGCGACGGGCGGGCGGCGATGGGCGGGCGGTGACCAGGCGGGCGACGGCGCCCGAGCGCGCGCCGTCGCTCAGACCGCCGGGTCCAACTCGCCGCCGTCGGTCCCCTGCTCATCGAGAAGTTCACGCAGCACCGGGGTCGCGGCGGCGCTCCGCTTGAGCGCCTCGACGACGAGGTGGGACTGGACCGCCTCCGCGCGCGCCACCCACGCCGAGGACGTCAAGAACGTGTGCAGCGCGTCCTTGGACGGCTGGGTGACATCGACCAGCAGCTGATACTCACCCATCACCACCGCCACATACCGCACCAGCGGCGACTCCAGCAGCAGTCGCCCGACCTCTTCGACCTCATCGGGCCTGGTCCTGATCCACAGCAGTGCCTCCACCGGGAGCCCGAGAACCGCGGGCTCCACGGAGGCGCGGATGCTGACCATCCCCGACCGCGACAGGGCATCGACCCGCCGGCGGGCGGTCGCCTCCGACACCCCGGCGATGGCGGCCAACTCCTCATGCGTGCGCCGGCCGTCCTCGGCCAGCGCCTGCAGAATGCTCTGCTCCTCGGGCCCCAACTCGGTCTCCGGCGCCGCAACGGGCCCGACCGGAGCGGGAAAACGGTCCAGCGCGGCGGTCTCCTCCGCGTCCAGGATGCCCGGATGCCACTCGTGCACCGTGCGGAAGTACCGCAACACCGGCGACACATGCTGCGAGACCACCCCCGGCAGCGCCGGCAGCTCCTCCAGCATCAACGACGCCAGCCGCTCCGGCGGGCACTGCACCTCGGCCACCACATCGAGCGGCCCCGCCAGGACATAGCTGAAGACCGCGTGCTCCAACCGGGCCACCGCCGCCGCCGTCCTGCGGACCATCTTCGGCTCGCACCGCAGCCGCACGATCACCGTGTCCCCGCGCGCCACCAGGCCCGTCACCGTGACCAGTCCGCTGCCGAGCAGCCGCTGCGCCCGACGCGCGACCGTACGCTCCCGCTCCCCGAGCACCGACGCGATCCGACGCCACGAAGCGCGCCCGTCGACCTGGAGGGCGGCGATAATGCGGCGGTCGAGAGCGTCCACGTCAACAGCGGCTGGATTCACGCCCCCACCGTACCGAGTGCCACCGACAGCCACCGGAGCACCGAACCCGGGCCGGGCCCGGCCACGGGCGGACCGTCCGCTCAGGGGTTCGGTAGCGTGGCGCGCACCATGGACACTCCCACGACCATCTCCCGCGACGACGAACTGCGGCACTGGCCCGCCGACGAAGCCCAGGCCCGTGCCGTCCAGGACCGGTTGCGGCCCCACGTACGCCTCGACGAGCCCGGCCCGGAGCCGGGCTTCGACGGCACCGTCGTGGGCGTGGACGTCGCCTACGACGACGAGCGGGACGTCGTCGCCGCGGCCGCCGTCGCCCTGGACGCCCGCACGCTCGTCGTCGTCGACGAAGCCACCGCCGTCGGCAGGGTTTCCTTCCCGTACGTGCCCGGCCTGCTCGCCTTCCGGGAGATACCGACCGTCCTGGACGCCCTCGCACGCCTCACACGCACCCCCGGCCTCATCGTCTGCGACGGCTACGGGCTCGCGCATCCGCGGCGCTTCGGGCTCGCCAGCCACCTGGGGGTGCTCACCGGCCTGCCCTCCATCGGCGTCGCCAAGAACCCCTTCACCTTCCGCCACACGGCCCCGGGCGCGGAGCGCGGCGCGACCTCCCCGCTCCTGGACGACACCGGAGCGGCCGCGCCGGGCGCCGGCGAGGAGGTGGGACGCGCCCTGCGCACCCAGAAGGGCGTCAAACCGGTCTTCGTCTCCGTGGGCCATCGCGTCGACCTCGACCGGGCCTGCGCGCACACCCTCCACCTGGCGCCTCGCTTCCGCCTCCCGGAGACGACCCGGGCCGCCGACGCGCTGTGCCGCAGGGCGCTCGCGGCCGCCTGAGCGTCCCCGGGGCGGGGGGCTACTCCCCGACCACCCGGAAGGACATGCCCGCCTTCTGCAGACGTGCGGTCAGAGCGTCGCCCATCGCTACCGCGGTCGTCAGCTGGCCCGCCCGCTCCGGCAGGTCGTCGAAGGCCAGACTCAACGCCGACTCGGCGAGCATCTTCGCCGTCTCGTCGTATCCGGGATCACCGCCCGACACCTCGGTGATCAGCTTCTTGCCGCCCCCCGTGGCCACGAAGCGCACCGAGAACCAGCTCCTTGCCCGCCGCTCCGGGCTCGGCCCGTCACCCGGCTCCAGCCGCCCCGCCAGCCAGCGGCGAGCAGGCGGCACCTGGGCGATCGCGGACAGAGCCCCCGCCCCCAACGCCCCGCCCACCGCGACCGGCAGCCACCGCACCCCCGCGAAATGGCGGTAGCGGAAGTCCGGACCGTAGCGGTCCAGCGCGGCGGCCGAGCGGGCGACGACCTGCGGATCGAGGGTCGGCAGCGGCACTCCCCACGCGTGCGTCTCCGCACTCCTGACGGGCGGCCCGAACGGCGCCCGCACCGTACGCCCGGCCGGCCCCGGCTCGGCCCGCCGCCGCTCGCGGGCGGCCCGCGCCATGGCCACCGGACGCGACGCGACGGTCAGCGCGGACGCCAGAGTGCCGCCGGAGAACGTCGCGTTGGTCCGTACGAAACCGTCGATGCGCAGCGGCACGTCCGAGGGCAGCAGCCCCACGGTGAAGTGCACACCCAGGTCGGGCGGGACGGCGTCGAAACCGCAGGCGTGCACCAGGCGCGCGCCCGAGGCCCGGGCCTTGGCGTCGTACCGCAGGAACATGCGGTCGATGAACTCCGGCTCGCCGGTCAGATCGACGTAGTCCGTTCCCGCGGCGGCGCAGGCGGCGACCAGCGGCTCACCATGGAGCAGATACGGGCCGACGGTCGTGGCCAGCACACGGGTGTCCGCGGCCAGGGCGCGCAGCGACTCCGCGTCGTCGCTGTCCACCCGCAGCAGCGGGAGGTCCGCGCAGGCCGGATCGATCGCGGCCAGCCGGTCGCGCAGCCGCTGCAGTTTCTCGGTGCTGCGGCCCGCCAGCGCCCAGCGGCAGTCCGCGGGGGCGTGCCGGGCCAGATACTCGGCGGTGAGCGCCCCGGCGAAGCCGGTGGCGCCGTAGAGGACGAGGTCATGAGCTCGTCCTGAGGTGTCCTGCCGTCGCATTACGCGTCCTCTCGACCTGGAGTCGGGACCCTAGGCAGTGACTGTCGCCCCGTCAATGACGGAACCGACATGCCGGTTGGCGGCAGCGGCTCGGCAGACACCCTTGACGCCGCGTCGGTGCGGCGCCACATTCACCGAAGACATAGGACGTCCAATGTCCGGATTGCCGGGCCGACTGCCCCCTGGGCGCGGTCCCGCACGGCAGAAAGCCGGCCCGCATGCCCCTTCCCACGCGGCTCCCCACGCGGCTCCCCACGCGGCTCCCCACGCGGCTCCCCGCGCCCCTCACCGGAGTCCCTTCCCCGCTGTGCGCCCGCACCGTCCGAAGCCCTGGCGCCCTCCGGCACGGGCACCGGCGACGCGGCAATGGCCGGGCGCGGTTCCGCCGCCCTGGGGCCTTCGAATCCGCGCTGCTCATGCTCGGCGTCATCGGATCACCGGCCGGCGCTGCCCCGCAGCAGCCCCTGGACGACGCCGCGCGCCGCACCGTAAGCCGACTGCTCGAGGAGGCAGGACCGCTGTGACGACACGCCCCACGGCCACCCCCGTCAAAGCGACCCCCTGGTACCGGGAGGCGACACCGCGCCAGTGGAAGGCCATGTTCGCCGCCTGGATCGGCTACCTCCTGGACGGCTTCGACTTCGTCCTGATCACCCTGGTCCTCACCGAGATCGCCGATGAATTCCGGCTCGACACCGCCACCGCCGCCTCGCTCATCTCGGGCGCCTTCATCACCCGCTGGCTGGGTGGCGCGGTCCTGGGCGCCCTGGGCGACCGCTACGGCCGCAAGGCCGCCATGATCACCAGCATCCTGCTGTACTCGCTGGGCACCTTCGCCTGCGGATTCGCCTGGGGCTACAGCAGCCTGTTCGTCGCCCGCCTGGTGATCGGCCTGGGCATGGCGGGGGAGTACAGCGCCAGCGTGACGTATGTGCTGGAGAGCTGGCCCACCCGGCTGCGCAACCGCGCCTCGGGATTCCTGATCTCCGGCTACGCGGGCGGCACCGTCCTCGCGGCCGAGCTCTACAAGTGGGTGGTCCCGCACTGGGGCTGGCGATGGATGTTCTGGATCGGAGTGCTGCCCGTGCTGGTCGCCCTCTGGGTGCGCAGGGCGCTGCCGGAAGCCGGCGACTGGCAGGCCGAGATCGGTGCCGCCGCGGCCGGCGGCACGGCACAACGCCCGCATCCCTTCCGCCCCTTGTTCACCGGCCGCCTCCGCCCCTGGCTCAACGCCGTCCTCGCCGCGGCCGCCTCGGCCGCCCTGTTCTGCGTCTTCACCCCGGTCGGCGCGGGCCACGTCCCCTGGCTGTCGGCCGCCGCGGCGCTGTGCCTGACCGCCTTCGCCGTACAACTCGGCGGCCGCCGCGGATGGCTGTTGTACGTGTCCCTGATGGTCACGGTGTTCTGCGCCTTCCTCTACAGCTGGCCCATCCAGGCCCTGCTGCCCACCTACCTCAAGACCGAGCTGGGCTACGCGCCCGCGCAGGTCACCGACGTGATGTTCTACGCGGGTTTCGGCACCATGGCGGGCTGCTGGCTGGCGGGATTCGTCGGCGACCGGTTCGGTACCCGCCGCGCCTACGCCTGCACCCTGCTGGCCTCGCTGGCCTTCGTCTTCCCCGTCTTCGCCGTCCGGGACAACCTGGTCGGTCTCGGGGTGCTGCTCTTCGGGCTGCTGGCACTCGGCCAGGGCATCTCCGGCATCCTGCCGAAGTACATCGCGAGCCACTTCCCGACCGCGACCCGCGCCGCCTCCCTGGGGTTCGTCTACAACGTAGGGGCACTCGGCGGTGCCGTGGCCCCGGTCCTCGGCGCCCGGCTGGCCGAGGGGATGCCCTTGGGACGGGCGCTGGCCGTCCTCACCTTCGGCCTGACGCTGCTCGTCATCCTCCTGGTGGGTGGCGACGTCCCGCGGCGGCTGGCGCGGCTCCTCGACCCCGAGGCGCCGGACGACCACCTCGTGCCCGCGGCCGAAGGACCCGGCAGGACGGGGCCACCGGCCACCGGGTCACGGGCCGCCGCCGGAGAGCCGCCGGGCTCGTGAGGAAGCCTTTCCCTCGATGGCCGGGGGCGCCTCGGGGCGGTGCGCCCCCGGCCGTGCCGCCGGCGCTCACTCGGTCATGTCGTCGTGCCGCCCCAGGGACACTCCGCGCACGCCGTCCAGCTCCGTCAGCGCCTCGACCAAGGGGTGCGCCGAACCGGCCCCTTCCAGGCGGAGCAGAACCTCCGCCGAGAGCTGCTGCTCGCCCCCGCCCGTCTGCACCTGCACATCGGTCACCCGGAAGCCGCTGCCGGTGCACATCTGCAATATGCGCCCCAGCAGTCCGTGTTGGGCGCGGTAGGTCAGGCGCAGTTCCACTTCCGTGAAGGACGGCACCACCGACATCCGCTCCGACACCTTCGAGAAGCCGCGGACGATCAGGAAGTGCACCGCCGTCGCGCCGGCCGCGAGCAGCGGCAGACCGCCGCCGCAGGCCATGCCGATGGCGCAGGTCAGCCAGATGGTGGCGGCCGTGGTCAGCCCCCGGACGGCGTCCTTCTTGACGAAGATCAGGCCGCCGCCGATGAAGCCGATGCCCGACACCACCTGCGCGGCGACGCGGGACGGGTCGAGGGAGACGTCGTCCATGCCCATCAGCGCGCCGAACCCGTGGATCGACACCTCCATGAACAGCGCGCTGCCCACCCCGACGAGCGTGTGGGTGCGCAGCCCCGCACTCTTCTGCCGGGCCTCGCGCTCCAGCCCGATGAGCGAGGACAGCAGCAGCGCGATCCCCAGCTCGGTGAACTGACGCACTCCCTGACCGTGCTGGAAATCGAACAGTGCGGCGGCGAGTTGCGGCGGTGACATGGGCGCATTGTCCCTCCGTCGGACCGGTATCCGGCGCTGCGGGGGCCGTTGTCGGTGGTCGCCGTTAGCGTGGGATGCGAGGGAGCCGGTGCGAGGGAGCCGGTGCGAGGCGAGCAGGCCGCGGCGCACGGTGGCACCGCGGACGGTGCCGTACGGGGGAACGGACGTGGAGGAGCGCATGGCGAAGGCAACGGGTCCGGTGGCGGTGCGCAAGCGCGTGCGGACGTTCGCGCTGGGACTTCCAGGTGCCACGGAGGAGTTCCCTTGGGGCGAGAGCGTCATCAAGGTCAACAAAAAGGTCTTCGTGTTCCTCGGTGTCGATGACGGCAGCTATCCGCTGGGGATCACCATGAAACTCGTGAGCCCGGAGGCGCACGCCCATGCGCTGTCCTCCCCCGGTGCCGAGCCGGCGGGGTACGGCCTGGGCAGGTCGGGGTGGGTGCGGATTCCGCTGGAGGTGGCGCAGGCCCCGCGGGCTGACCTGCTCTGCGACTGGGCCGAGGAGTCCTATCGCGTCATAGCCCCGAAGAAGCTCGTCGCCGAACTCGACGGGAGGTAGGGCGCCCCGGGAGGACGCCCGCAGACGCACCGGCGCGAGGTGCGTGAAGGCCCGTGACGGCGATGGCAGTTGCACATCGCCGTCACGGGCCTTTTCCGGTGGTCGTCACTTGGCGAGGGGGGCTTGTGGAAAGTGGAACACGTTTCTTAACATCACGAGTGTTACATCAGAAGTGTCACAGTGCGGCGACCGCAGGGGGCGCGATGGCAGAGTCAGGGAACGGCCCGCTGAGCGGTGTGCGCGTCGTGGAGCTCGCGGGGATCGGCCCCGGCCCCTTCGCCGCCATGCTGCTGGCCGATCTCGGCGCCGATGTCGTCCGCGTCGACCGGCCGGGAGGCGCCGGTCTGGGCATCGATCCGGACCACGACGTCACCAACCGCAACAAGCGTTCGGTGCTGGTGGATCTCAAGAGCCCCCACGGCGTGGCGCAGGTCCTCGCGCTGGTCGAGCGGGCCGATGTGCTGATCGAGGGGTATCGGCCTGGTGTGGCAGAACGGCTCGGCGTCGGCCCCGAGGAGTGCCTGGCGCGCAACCCCCGGCTGGTCTACGGCCGGATGACCGGCTGGGGCCAGCAAGGGCCGCTCGCCGACACCGCGGGACACGACATCGGCTACATCGCCATCACGGGCGCGCTCGGCATGATCGGCCCGGCGGACGGCCCGCCCGCCATCCCCGCCAACCTCCTCGGCGACTACGCCGGCGGCTCGCTGTACCTCGTCATCGGCGTCCTCGCCGCGCTCCAGCACGCCCGCACCGACGGCGGCAGAGGCCAGGTGGTGGACGCCGCCATCGTCGACGGCACGGCCCATCTGACGGCGATGATCCACGGCATGCTGTCGGCCGGCGGCTGGCAGGACCGGCGCGGCGCGAACCTCCTGGACGGCGGCACGCCGTTCTACGGCACCTACGAGACCGCCGACGGCGGCCATATGGCGGTCGGCGCACTGGAGCAGCGGTTCTACGCCGAGTTCATCCGGCTCCTCGGCATCGCTGACGAGGTCCCCGGCCGCGACGACCTCGGCTCCTGGAGCGACCTGCGCGCCGCCATCGCCGCCCGCTTCAAGACCCGTACCCGCGAGGAGTGGACGGCGGTCTTCCAGGAGTCCGACGCCTGCGTCGCCCCCGTTCTCTCGCTGCGCGAGGCGCCCGCGCATCCGCATCTCGCGGCCCGGGGCACCTTCGTCGACCACGGGGGGATCACCCAGCCCGCCCCGGCGCCCCGCTTCTCGCTCACCCCCGGTGCGGTGCGCAGACCGCCCGCACAGCCGGGCGCCGACACCGCCGAGGTCGCACGCGACTGGCAGGTCCCCGCTCTCACCGCCGAGCCCGACCACCCGCAGAAGGACGCAGGCAGCTGATGGAACTCGCCACGACACTTCAGTACGCGGCGGACCCGCGCGAGGCGGCACTACAGGTGGCGGCCCTGGAAGGGGCCGGCCTGGACGCCATCTGGGTCGCCGAGGCCTATGGCTTCGACTCCCCGACGATCATGGGTTTCCTCGCCGCCCGCACCGAGCACGCCAAGATCGGCTCGGCGATCCTCAACGTCTACTCCCGCACGCCCGCACTGATCGCCCAGACCGCCGCCGGGCTCGACGCGGTGTCCGGCGGCCGGGCCCTGCTGGGCCTGGGCGCGTCCGGCCCGCAGGTGGTCGAGGGCTGGCACGGCAAGCCGTACGACAAACCGCTGGGCCGCACCCGCGAGACCATCGAGCTGTGCCGCCGCATCTGGCGTCGCGAGGTCATCGACCACCACGGCATCACCGACATGCCGCTGCCGGCGGAGAAAGGCGGCCGGCTCGGCAAGCCGCTGAAGATCCTCACCCGGCCGGTGCGCCCCGACATCCCGGTGTACGTCGCCGCGCTAGGGCCCGCCAACGTCCGGATGACGGCCGAGGTCGCCGACGGCTGGCTGCCCACCCTCTTCATTCCGGAGAAGGCCGCCGACGTGTGGGGCGCCCCGCTCGCCGAGGGCGCGGCCCGGCGCGATCCGGCGCTCGGCCCGCTGCAGACCGTCGCCGGCGGTCTGCTGGCCATCGGGGAGGACGCCGCGGCCGCGCGGGACCTCGCCCGCCCGACCATCGCCCTGTACGTAGGTGGCATGGGCGCCAAGGGCAAGAACTTCTACCACGACCTGGCCGCGGCCTACGGCTACGAGCGCGCCGCGGACACCATCCAGGAGCTCTACCTCGCCGGGAAGAAGCGGGAGGCCGAAGCCGCCGTACCGGACGAGCTCTGCGAGCTGATGTCGCTGTGCGGGCCCGAGGGCTACGTCCGCGACCGCATCGCCGCCTTCCGGGAGGCGGGCGTGACGATGCTCAACGTCCACCCCGTCGGGCCCGAGCCCGCGAAGCTGATCGAGACCGTCAAGAACTGGCTCTGAGGAGGGCCCGTACACATGAAGCGCCAGATCTTCACCGAGGACCACGCGGCCTTCCGTGAAACCGTACGCACCTTCCTCGCCAAGGAGGTGACGCCGCACTACGAACAGTGGGAGAAGGACGGCATCGTCAGCCGGGGCGCCTGGCGGGCGGCCGGCCGGCAGGGGCTGCTGGGCCTGGCCGTGCCCGAGGAGTACGGCGGCGGCGGGGAGCGCGACTTCCGCTACAGCGCCGTGCTCGCCGAGGAGTTCACCCGGGCCGGCGCCGCGGGGCTCGCCGTCGGCCTGCACAACGACATCATCGGCCCGTATCTGACGACCCTGGGGACCGAGGAGCAAAAGCGCCGCTGGCTGCCCGGCTTCTGCAGCGGCGAACTCATCACCGCCATCGCGATGACCGAACCGGGCGCCGGCTCCGACCTCCAGGGCATCCGCACGGCCGCCGAGGACCTCGGCGACCACTGGCTGCTCAACGGCTCCAAGACCTTCATCTCCAACGGCATCCTCGCCGACCTCGTCATCGTCGTCGCCAGGACGACGCCGGAGGGCGGGGCCCACGGCCTGAGCCTGCTGGTCGTGGAGCGCGGCATGGAGGGCTTCGAGCGGGGCCGCAACCTCGACAAGATCGGTCAGAAGTCGCAGGACACCGCGGAGCTGTTCTTCCAGGACGTGCGGGTCCCCAAGGAGAACCTGCTCGGTGAGATCAACGGCGCCTTCGTCCATCTGATGACCCATCTCGCGCAGGAGCGGATGGGCATCGCGGTGGCCGCCATCGCCGGCGCGGAGCACCTCCTGGAGATCACCAGCGCTTACGTCAAGGAGCGCGAGGCGTTCGGCCGGCCGCTGGCCAAGCTCCAGCACATACGGTTCGAGATAGCCGAGATGGCCACCGAGTGCGCCGTCACCCGTGCCTTTCTCGACCGCTGCATCGCCGACCACTCCGCCGGCGAACTGGACGCGGTGCACGCCTCGATGGCCAAGTGGTGGGCCACCGAACTGCAAAAGCGCGTCGCCGACCGGTGCCTGCAACTCCACGGCGGCTACGGCTACATGGCCGAGTACCGCGTGGCCAGGGCCTTCACCGACGGCCGCATCCAGACGATCTACGGCGGGACGACCGAGATCATGAAGGAGATCATCGGCCGCTCCCTCCTCGGCTGACCCGCCCAGGCCGGCCCCACCCGCTGCGAATGCCCCACCCTCATGCGAAAGGCTGCTTGACTTGAGTACCGAAGCGTACGTATACGACGCGATCCGCACCCCTCGCGGCCGCGGCAAGGCCAATGGCGCGCTGCACGGCACCAAGCCCGTCGACCTCGTCGTCGGCCTCATCCGCGAACTCCGCCGCCGCTTCCCCGAGCTGGACCCGGCCGCCATCGACGATGTCGTACTCGGCGTGGTCAGCCCGGTCGGGGACCAGGGCTCGGACATCGCCAAGGTCGCCGCGATCGCGGCCGGCCTGCCCGATACTGTCGCCGGCGTCCAGGAGAACCGCTTCTGTGCCTCGGGCCTGGAAGCCGTCAACATGGCCGCCGCCAAGGTCCGTTCCGGCTGGGAGGACCTCGTCCTGGCGGGCGGCGTCGAGTCGATGTCCCGCGTCGCGATGGCCTCCGACGGCGGTGCCTGGGCGATGGACCCGATGACCAACTTCGAGACCAATTTCGTCCCGCAGGGCATCGGCGCCGACCTCATCGCCACCATCGAGGGCTTCTCCCGGCACGACGTGGACTCCTTCGCCGCGCTCTCCCAGGAACGCGCCGTCGAGGCATGGAAGGACAACCGCTTCGAGCGCTCGGTCGTGCCCGTGCGCGACCGCAACGGTCTGGTCGTCCTCGACCGCGACGAGCACATCCGGCCCGGCACCACCGCAGAATCGCTGGCCGGCCTCAAGCCGTCCTTCGCGATGATCGGCGAGGCCGGCGGCTTCGACGCGGTCGCCCTGCAGAAGTACCACTGGGTCGAGAAGATCGACCACGTCCACCACGCGGGCAACTCCTCCGGCATCGTGGACGGTTCCGCCCTCGTCGCCATCGGCAACGCCGAGGTCGGCAAGCGCTACGGCCTCGCCCCCCGGGCCAGGATCGCCGCGGCCGCCGTCTCCGGCTCCGACCCGACGATCATGCTCACCGGGCCCGCACCGGCCGCCCGCAAGGCCCTCGCCAAGGCCGGCCTGACCATCGACGACATCGACCTGGTCGAGATCAACGAAGCCTTCGCGGCGGTCGTGCTGCGCTTCGCCAAGGACATGGGGCTCCCGCTCGACAAGATCAACGTCAACGGTGGCGCCATCGCCATGGGCCACCCCCTCGGCGCCACCGGCGCGATGATCCTCGGCACCCTCATCGACGAGCTGGAGCGGCAGGACAAGCGCTACGGCCTGGCCACCCTCTGCGTCGGCGGCGGCATGGGTATCGCCACCGTCATCGAGCGCCTCTGACCGCCCCGCCCCACCCCCTTACGGAGAAGCCACAGTGAGCGAGCCCACTGCACCGTCGACCATTCGCTGGGAACAGGACGAGACCGGCGTCGTCACCCTGGTCCTGGACGACCCCGACCAGTCCGCCAACACCATGAACAGCGCCTTCAAGGCCTCCCTCACCGCGGTCGCCGACCGCCTGGAGGCCGAGAAGGACAGCGTCCGCGGCGTCATCTTCACCTCCGCCAAGAAGACCTTCTTCGCCGGCGGCGACCTGCGCGACCTCATCGCCGTCACCCCCGCCCAGGCCCAGCAGGTCTTCGAGGCGGGCAACGGCATCAAGCGCGACCTGCGCCGCATCGAAACCCTCGGCGTGCCCGTCGTCGCCGCCATCAACGGCGCGGCGCTGGGCGGCGGTTACGAGATCGCGCTGGCCTGTCACCACCGCGTCGCCCTCGACACCCCCGCCACCAAGATCGGCCTGCCCGAGGTCACCCTCGGGTTGCTGCCCGCGAGCGGCGGCGTCACCCGTACCGTCCGGCTGCTGGGCATCGCCGACGCGCTGCTGAAGGTGCTCCTCCAGGGCACTCAGTACAACGCCACCCGCGCCAAGGACGCCGGCCTCGTCCACGAGGTCGCGGCCACCCCGGAGGAGTTGCTCGCCAAGGCCCGCGCCTTCGTCGACGAGCACCCCGAGTCCCAGCAGCCCTGGGACGTCAAGGGCTACCGCATCCCGGGCGGCACCCCCGCCCAGCCGAAGTTCGCGGCCAACCTCCCGGCGTTCCCCGCCAACCTCAAGAAGCAGGTCAACGGCGCGCCGTATCCCGCGCCGCGCAACATCCTCGCCGCGGCCGTCGAGGGCTCCCAGGTCGACTTCGAGAACGCCCAGATCATCGAGGCGCGGTACTTCGTCGAGCTGGTGACCGGCCAGATCTCCAAGAACATGATCCAGGCGTTCTTCTTCGACCTCCAGGCGGTCAACTCCGGGGCCAATCGCCCCAAGGACATCGAGCCCCGCCCGGTCGAGAAGGTCGCCGTCCTCGGCGCAGGCATGATGGGCGCGGGCATCGCCTACTCCTGCGCCAAGGCCGGCATGCAGGTCGTCCTCAAGGACGTCACCGCCGAGGCGGCGCAGAAGGGCAAGGCGTATTCGGAGGGCATCCTCGCCAAGGCACTGGCCCGGGGACGCACGACCGAGCAGAAGCGTGACGAGCTGCTGGCGCGCATCACTCCCACCGCCGACCCGCAGGACCTCGCGGGCTGCGACGCCGTCATCGAGGCGGTCTTCGAGGACGTCTCACTCAAGCACAAGGTGTTCCAGGAGATCGAGCAGATCGTCGCCCCCGACGCCCTGCTGTGCTCCAACACCTCCACCCTGCCCATCACCGCGCTCGCCGAGGGGGTCGAGCGCCAAGAGGACTTCATCGGGCTGCACTTCTTCTCGCCGGTCGACAAGATGCCGCTGGTGGAGATCATCAAGGGGGAGCGGACCGAAGACGCGGCGCTGGCCCGCGCCTTCGACCTGGTCCGCCAGATCCGCAAGACGCCGATCGTCGTCAATGACTCGCGCGGCTTCTTCACCTCCCGCGTCATCGGCCACTTCATCAACGAAGGCGTGGCGATGATCGGCGAGGGCCTCGACCCGGTCTCCGTCGAGCAGGCCGCGGCCCAGGCCGGCTACCCGGCAAAGGTGCTGTCCCTGATGGACGAGCTCACCCTCACCCTGCCGCGCAAGATCCGCCGGGAGAGCCGGCGGGCGGTCGAGGAGGCCGGCGGCAGCTGGCAGGAGCATCCGGCCGACGCCGTCATCGACCGGATGGTGGACGAGTTCGAGCGCACCGGCCGCAGCGGCGGCGCCGGGTTCTACGAGTACGACGAGGACGGCAAGCGGGCCCGCCTGTGGCCGGGCCTGCGCGAGCACTTCACCCGGCCCGACGCCACCATCCCGTTCCGCGACATGCAGGAGCGGATGCTGTTCTCCGAGGCACTGGACACCGTCCGCTGCTTCGAGGAGGGCGTCCTCACGTCCGTCGCCGACGCCAACATCGGCTCCATCTTCGGCATCGGCTTCCCTGGCTGGACCGGCGGCGTGATCCAGTACATCAACGGCTACGAAGGCGGGCTGCCCGGCTTCGTCGCGCGCGCCCGTGAGCTGCAGGCGGCCTACGGTGACCGCTTCGCGCCGTCCGCGCTGCTGGTGGCCAAGGCCGAGAAGGGCGAGAAGTTCAGCGACTGACCGTGTGCGGGGGCGGTCCGTCGCGGCCCGCCCCCGCTCACCCTTCACCGGCGCCGAACCACTCCCGCAGCTCCTCCTTCATCGAGCGCTGGAACGCCGTGACCAGCGCCTGCACCACCATCGGCTGCATATGGGCGGAGAGCGACTTCATCCGCGCCCTCTCCTCCGCGGCCGGGGCACCGTCACGGGACGGCTCCCACACCTCGTCCTTGAAGAGCCGGCCCAGCTCGCGCGCCGCGGAGCGGGTGTGCTCGATGACGACGGTGCGCGCGGCGAGGATCGTCTCCAGCGCGATGGGCACGTCGAGCAGCCGCGTCCCCAGATGCAGCAGCCCCGGATCGACCTGGAAGACCCGCGGGTCATCGGTCCGTACGAGCACGCTCATGGCCGCCAGCCGGTCCACGTCCTCCTCGGTCAGCTCCCGGCCGACCCGCCGCTCCAACTGCTCCCGGGTGACGTCCTCCGCCGTGTCCGGGATCCAGCCGGCCACCAGGGCGCGGTGAATGGCCAGGTCCTGCGCGCTCAGATCGGGCGGCAGCTGCTGCAGGTAGCGCTCGATCGCGGAGAGCGTCATGCCCTGGTGCTGGAGTTCCTCGATGAGCGCCAGCCGGGAGAGGTGGTCGGGGCCGTAGCGGCCGACGCGTCGCGGGCCGATCTCGGGCGGCGGCAGCAGCCCGCGCGTGCTGTAGAAGCGGATGGTGCGGACGGTGACTCCGGCGCGGGCGGCCAGTTCGTCGACCGTCAGGTCGGTGGCGGACTCCATCATGTTCAACAGTATTGCTGTCTCACCACTGCTGTGAAACCTTCCGCGCTGCTCGGCTCCGGACTTCGATGCGCCGATCGCGCCGCCGGGCGGACTCGGCGCCCCCGGACGCACGTCGAGCCGGACCCGGCGACACGCCTCAGCGAGGACGAGTCGCGCTGTCCGGATATGCAGCGATCTTTCCGGCAACCGACGCCGATCTGCGGATCAAATACGGACAAATGTACTCAGCTCACAGCGCGGAGACGCGCCCTGTGATCTTGCCCACAGACGGGGGAGCGCTCTTCGGGGAAGGTGTGCCGTCGGCCGACTTCGCGCGATCCGCGGAAACCGGTCCTGGCACCAGCGCCTGTCCGAAAGCGAGATGAACCAGCAGTGAGCACAGAAACCCTCACGGAGGAAGCCCACAGGCCACCGGACGGGGGGAACGGGTCGCAGCAGGATGCCGGCGACGCGGGCTACAGCAAGGGCCTCAAGGGTCGGCACGTCAACATGATCGCCATCGGCGGTGCCATCGGAACCGGCCTGTTCCTGGGCGCCGGCGGCCGTCTGCACTCCGCAGGACCGGCGCTGGCCGTCGCCTACGCGGTCTGCGGCCTCTTCGCCTTCTTCGTCGTGCGGGCCCTGGGCGAGCTGGTCCTGCACCGCCCGTCCTCCGGATCCTTCGTCTCCTACGCCCGCGAGTTCCTGGGGGAGAAGGGCGCCTACGTCGCCGGCTGGATGTACGTGGTGAACTGGTCGACCACCGGTATCGCCGACATCACCGCGATCGCGCTCTATACGCACTACTGGAGTCTGTTCACCGACATCCCGCAGTGGGTGATGGCGCTGATCGCCCTGGCGGTGGTGCTCACGGTGAACCTGATCTCGGTGAAGATCTTCGGTGAGCTGGAGTTCTGGTTCGCGATCATCAAGGTCGCGGCGCTGGTCGTCTTCATGTTCATCGGCATCTTCCTGCTGGCGACCCAGCACCCCGTGGACGGACACACGCCGGGACTGGATCTGCTGACCGACAACGGCGGCCTCTTCCCGACCGGTCTGCTGCCGGTGGTGATCGTGCTCCAAGGCGTGGTCTTCGCCTACTCCGCCGTCGAGCTGGTCGGTGTGACCGCGGGCGAGACCAGCGAGCCGGAGAAGGTCGTGCCGAAGGCCGTCAACTCCATCATGTGGCGGGTGGGCGTCTTCTACGTCGGCTCGGTGATTCTGCTGACGCTGCTGCTGCCGTGGAACAAGTACGTCGACGGCGAGAGCCCCTTCGTCACCGTGCTGTCCAATGTCGGTGTGCCGGCGGCGGGCGACGTGATGAACCTCGTCGTGCTGACCGCGGCGATGTCGAGCCTGAACTCGGGCCTGTACTCGACCGGCCGCATTCTGCGCTCCATGTCCATGGCGGGCTCGGCTCCCAAGTTCGCCGGACTGATGAACCGCAGCCAGGTGCCGTACGGCGGCATCATGCTCACCTCCGCGGTGTGTGTGCTGGGTGTCGGGCTCAACTACGTCGTCCCGGGCAAGGCGTTCGAGATCGTCCTGAACATCGCGGCGCTGGGCATCATCAGCACCTGGTGCACGATCATGATCTGTCACATGGTCTTCGTGCGACGCTCGAAGGAGGGCAAGGTCCAACGGCCGCGCTTCCGCCTTCCGGGCACCCCGGTCACCGATATCGCCACCATCGCGTTCCTGCTGGGCGTGATCGTGCTGATGTGGTTCGACGACGGTGTCGGGCGGCAGACCGTGCTGCTGATCCCGGTCATTGGGCTGGCGCTGATCGGCGGCTGGTTCGCGGTGCGCGGCCGGGTGAACCGCATCGCCGAGGAACGCCGTCTGACGAAGTAGCCGCCCAGCGGCGGACCTGAGGTATCAGGGCGGCCGCGGATGCCCACCGAGGCGTCCGCGGCCGCCCTTTCGTACGCCGGTCTGCTCATCCCCGGCGACAGTCGCCGGTGAGCCCCCGTGCCGAAGAACGGCTTGCAGTGCGTCGGCCGCGCAGGAAGCGACGAGCGGCTGATGGACTGGGCCCAGGCCATCGGACAGTTGGCTGTGCGGGCCCAGGGTCCGCCGCCGGCGCCGCGCGCGCCCGGACGGTGGGGCGCGCGTGGCTCAGCGGCTGGTCAGCCGCCGATCAGCGGGTAGTGGTCGGACAGGTTGGTGTAGGTGTAGTCCTTGCCCCAGCTGGAGACCGTCCAGGGCGCGGATTCCTCCTTGACCACGTCGTTCTGCCACGAGGCGGGCCGGGCATGGCCGTTGCGGTGCAGGACGTAGTCCAGGTCTTCGCGAGGGTCCGTCGGGTAGCGGTCCTTCGCGATCGAGTTGTCCTGGGTGTCGAAGGAGTACGGGTGGCCCGTGCGGGTGTCGGCCGGAGCCAGGTCGGCATTGGCGAGCAGCGCGTCGTACTCGCCGCTGTGGGAGTCGATGTTCAGGTCGCCGGCGACCATGACCTCCTCGTCGGCCGGGATGTTCTTGGCGTCCAGGAAGGCGTCCACCTCCTTGAGCTGCTTGGCGCGGTCCGCGGCCGCCTCGCCCGTCGCGCACCCCGAGTCGGTGGACTGGGTGTGCGTGCCGACCACGTGCACCTTGGCGCCGCCCACGTCCAACACGGCATACACGAAGCCCTTGTTGGAGTAGGAGTCCGAGCCGCAGGCGTCCTTGTAGATGTACTGCTCCTTGCGGAGGACCGGCCACTTGCTCAGCAGAGTCACCCCGCCGTCCTCGGGGGTGAGGGCGGAGTAGGCGCCGCCGGTGGCGTCCCAGCCGTCCTTGCTCCGGCCCACCACCGGAGTCTGGTGGGGGTACTGCGCCGCGGCGCGGGACTTCAGTGCCTCGGAGGAGGAGTTGTCGAACGCCTCCTGGAGTACGACGACGTCCTTGCCCTGGAAGAAGTCCGCAGCGGGAATCGCCTGCGCGCGGTGGTCCTGGCCCCAGTTGGGGTAAAGGTTCTTGCTCATGAGGAAGGCGTTGTACGTCAGCACCTTCATGTGGGGGGCCGTGGCGGCCGACGCGGTGGGGCACCCGGCGAGGGTGACGGCGGCGAGGGCTGCGGCTATCCCGGCGGCCCGGGTCGTGCGCGACGCGGAGAGCGACACTGAATCTCCCGATGGGGGTTGGGGTGTGATCCGGCGACGCTCATCAAACCAGCTGCGGTTACCTCGGGGTAACCATGGGGTGGAGGCGGGATGGACCGCGCGACCCCCGCGCACCGTTACCGCCCCGCCCGGGCGCGCTGCCCGGCCTGGGAAGGGGCCGTATCATTGCTCATACCATGAAAGCGGTGCAAAGCGGGCCGATATCCCGGCCCCCCGGACCGGTTCCCCCGCCGCCAGGCGGCGTGCTCTGGTCCCTGGTCGGGGACATCCGCGTCCTGCTGACCCTGCCCGCCGCGCTGACGATGCAGGTCGCCCATCCCGCGGTGAGCGCGGGCGTGGACGAGCACTCCGTGTTCCGCACGGACCCGTGGGGTCGCGGCGAGCGCTCGCTGCTCTCGCTCCAGCTGTGGGTGTACGGCGGGCCGGGAGCCATGGAGGAGGGACGTCGACTGCGGCGGCTGCACAAGACGATCCAGGGGACCGACGCGCACGGCAGGAAGTACCACGCGCTCACCCCGGACCACTACGCCTGGGTCCACGCCACCGGCTACCCGGTCTTCCGGCACGCGCAGAACTACCTGGGCCGCCCCTTCACCCAGGCCCAGGAGCGGCAGCTGTACGCGGAGTGGCTCCGGGTCGGCCGGGTCCTCGGGATTCACGACCGTGACATGCCGCAGACGATCGAGGCGTTCTGGCCGTACTACCGCGGCGTCCTGGACAACGAACTCGAAAAGACGGTCGTGGTGCGGGAGTTGATCGCCACCGACCTGCCGCTGCCGGTCCCGGACCGCGGCCCCGTGGCGCTGCGGACGCTGCTCCGGCTGAGCTGGCCGGCGCTCCTGCCGCTGCTGGTCCGCTTCCGGCGCTTCGTCACGATCGGCCTGATGCCGCCGGACGCACGCGACGCGATCGGCCTGGAGTGGACCGAGAGTCAGGAACGCCTGCTGCGTCGCTTCGGCCGGGTCGTCCGTGTCGTGGTCCCCGTACTGCCGGAGCGGCTACGGTTCCTGCCCACGGCGCGCCGGGCCCGCCGGGCGGCGCGGCGGGAGCGCGCCGCCGCCCGATGACCGCCGCCCGATGACCGCCGCACGACGACCGCCGCCGCGAAGGAGAGCGTCCTCCGCGGCGGCGGGTGGGCAATGCGGCGGCGCCGCGCGCCGGCTACCGGGTCAGTGGCCGTGGATGTCGTGCGTGGCCGCGATCTTCCGCCAGGACGCGGGCTCCGCGACATGCTTCGCCTGCGTGCCGAACGCCTGCTTCGCCGCCCCCGCGGACGGCTTGGACGGCTGGAACAGCCAGGTGTCGAAGAACGCGGTCAGAGACGTGCCGGACTTCTTCTCCGCGAACCGCACGAAGTCGGCAACCGAGGCGTTGCCGTACTTGTTCTCGGTCGGCCAGGACTTCAGGAGGTCGAAGAAGACCTGGTCGCCGACCTTGTTGCGGAGCGCCTGGAGCGTCAGCGCGCCACGGTCGTAGACCGCGCCGTCGAACTGGTTCTCCGCCCCCGGGTCGCCCGGCTTGACCGTCCAGAAGGCGTCATCGGCCGGGTGCTGGGCGTAGACGTAGTCGGCGAGTTCCTGAGCGGTGCCCTCGCCCTCCTTCTCCGACCACAGCCACTGGCTGTAGGCGGCGAAGCCCTCGTTGATCCAGATGTCCTTCCAGTCCTTGAGGGACACGCTGTCGCCGTACCACTGGTGCGCCAGCTCGTGGACCACGACGGAGACGTTCGTGCCCCGGTCGAAGGCCTTCTTCCCGTAGAAGGGGCGGGTCTGGGTCTCCAGGGCGTACCCCGCCGGCACGTTCGGCACATAGCCGCCCACCGCGTTGAACGGGTAGGCGCCGAAGACACTCTCCAGCCACTCGGTGATCTCGGTGGTGCGCTCGATGCTCGCCCACGCCGATCCCGTATTGGCGCCCAGGTCCTTGCTGACGGCGTTGATCACCGGCAGGCCGTTCGCGGTCTTGTCGGTGGTGACGTCGAACTTGCCGACCGCGAGCGTGGTCAGGTACGTCGCCTGCGGCTTGTCGGAGCGCCAGTTGTAGCGCGTCCAGCCGAGCTTGGAGGACTGCGAGGCCAGCACGCCGTTGCTGAGCGCCTGGGTGCCGTCGGGGACGGCGACCGAGATGTCGTACGTCGCCTTGTCGGTGGGGTGGTCGTTGCTGGGGAACCACCACACGGCGGCGTCCGGCTCCTGCGCCACCACGCCGCCGTCCGGCGTACGGGCCCAGGCGCTGTAGCCGTCGATCTTCAGCTCCGAGGGCTTGCCGGCGTAGCGCACGACGACGCTGATCTGCGCGCCCTTCGCCAGCGGCGTGGCCGGGGTGACCTCCAGCTCGTGCTTGCCGGAGCTGGTGTAGGCCGCCTTCTTGCCGTTGACCCGGATCTCGCTGACCTTCAGGCCGAAGTCCAGGTTGAAGCGGGAGAGGTCCTGGGTGGTCCGGGCGAGCAGCGTCGCCGTGCCCTCCAGCAGGTCCGTCTTCGGCTGGTACTTCAGACGCAGGTCGTAGTGGGAAACGTCGTATCCGCCGTTTCCGCTCTCGGGGTAGTAGGAGTCGCCCACACCCGGAGCGCCGGGCGTGCTGTGCAGATCAGCATGGCCGGCCGCCGATGCCGGGATCGCCAGCATCAGGCTGAGCGCGGCCGCGCCCGGGACGAGGAGTCTGTGACGCACGAGTCCTCCAACTCGTAGGGGAGATGGATCGCTTCAGACCCTATGTACTCAGTGGGTCACCGTCATGCACATGGCCACATCTGACACATGACCGACATGAAGCGTCTGCCGTCGCCGGCGCCCCTTCCGTCCCACCTCTGACCTCTGTCACCGACTGCACATTCCTCGTCACACGCACCCTTACGCGCGGGAGTTGAGCCGCGCTACCGTCCGCCAGTGACGATTCGTGCGCGGGTCCCCCGCATCCCCTGGAAGGCCCTCGCGGTGGCGGCCGTCGTCGCCCTGCTGTCCGCTCTGATCGGCCCGACCGCCGCGCAGGCCGCACCCGGCGAAAGTACGCCGGTCTACTCCTACGACGGCGCGATACGCGAGTCGGTCTGGGTGGACACACGGCTCGACGGCGACGCGGACGGGAGGACCGACCGGGTCGCCGTCGACATCGTGCGCCCGGCCGAACCCGCGCAGCAGGGCCGCAAAGTACCCGTGATCATGGACGCCAGCCCCTATTACTCCTGCTGTGGGCGCGGCAACGAGAGCCAGAAGAAGACCTACGACGACCGGGGCAGGCCGGTCGGGTTCCCGCTCTACTACGACAACTACTTCGTGCCGCGCGGCTATGCAACGGTCCTCGTCGACCTGGCGGGCACCAACCGCTCGGACGGCTGTGTCGACGTCGGGGGCCGCTCCGACATCCGCTCGGCGAAGGCCGTCATCGACTGGCTGAACGGCAGGGCCCGCGCCTACGACGCACGCACCGCCGGACATCCCGTCGCCGCCGACTGGTCCAACGGCCGTACCGGCATGATCGGCAAGAGCTGGGACGCCACCATCGCCAACGGCGTCGCCGCCACCGGCGTGAAAGGGCTCAAAACCATCGTCCCCATCGCCGGCATCTCCTCCTGGTACGACTACTACTTCGCCAAGGGAGCCCCGCTCTACGACTCCGGCCCGGACGGTCTGGCGGACTACGTCGACAGCCCCGAGGCGCGCGAACGCTGCGCCGCCGTACAGCAGCGGCTCGCCGACGGCGCACCGCGCAGCGGCGACTGGACCGGCCTGTGGACCGAGCGCGACTACGTTCCCGACGCGGGCAAGGTGCGCGCGAGCGTGTTCCTCGTCCACGGGATGCAGGACCTCAACGTGCGCACCCGGCACGCCGGCCGGTGGTGGGACGCCCTCGCCCGGCACGGCGTCGAGCGCAAGATCTGGCTCTCCCAGACCGGGCACGTCGACCCCTTCGACTTCCGCCGTACGGACTGGGTGCGCGCCCTGCACCAGTGGTTCGACCACTACCTGATGGGCTACGACAACGGCATCGACCGCGCCCCGATGGCGGACATCGAACGCGCCCCCGGCCGCTGGACCACCGATGCGCGGTGGCCCGCGGCGGGCACCACGGCCACCACCCTGCGGCCGCGCAACGGCACCTCGCCCGGCGTCGGTGTCCTGGGCACCGAGCCCGCGCCGCAGGGGTCGACCGCGGTGTTCACCGACGACCCGGAACTGAGCGAGGCCGACTGGGCGGCCCATATCGATGAGTCGACACCTGCCAAGGCCGGGTTCGCCACCGGCCCGCTGAGCGCACCCCTGCGACTGTCCGGCGCCGGCAAGGTCACGGTGACCGCCACCCCCAGCACCTCGACCGCCCACCTCTCGGCCGTCCTGGTGGACGTCGGTCCCGACACCATCCGCGACTACGCCGCCGACGGTGAGGGCATCACGACCCTCGGCACGCGTACCTGTTGGGGCGCCGGCACCACCGGCGACACCGGCTGCTTCAAGGAGACCGAGGCCGACACCAGGAAGGTGGCGCACACCGTCTTCAGCCGTGGCTGGGCCGACCTCGGCAATTACGCCGACGACCACAAGGGCCGGCCGCTCACCCCCGGCAAGCCCTACACGATCACCCTGGACCTGGCCGCGAGCGACCACGTCGTGCCCGCGGGGCACCGTCTCGCGCTCATCGTGGCCGGCACCGACGCGGGTCTGATCGATCCGCCGGCTTCCCGGCCGCGGCTCACCCTCGACCTGTCCCGCACCACCGCCGAACTGCCGCTCACCGGCGGGGTGCCCGCCCTCGCACGGGCCACGGCCGGTGCCCCGCACCCGGCCCCGGAGCCGGCAGCACCGCTCCGGGGAATCGCCCCGCCGCGCACGGCCACCCCGGTGCCGTCCGCCCGATGACCGGCCGGGCCGCCCCGCCCCGTGGGCCGGCCCGGAACGTCCCCCCACCGCTCCACGCAAGGGAGGCACCACCCCGTGATATTCCGCTCCCGAAGCCTCGCCCTCGGCGCTCTGGCCGTCGGCCTGACGGCCACGCTCGCCGCCACGCTGCCGGCCTCGCCCGCCGACGCGACCGGGTCCCACCCACCGCGCACCGGATTTGAGGAAAGCCACGGCGCCCGCTGGACCACCCAGCCGGAGGAGCAACGCTTCCTCGCCGCCGTCGACCGCGCGGGACCGCGGGCAGAGGTCGACCGGATCGGCACCACGGAGCAGGGCCGCCCCGTGCAGCTGGTACGCCTCGGCGCACCGGCCCCGGAGCGGTCCCGGGACATCCGCCGCGGCAACTCCGTCCTGTTGATCTGCTCGCAGCACGGCGACGAGCCCTCCGGCCGCGAGGCGTGCCTGACCACCGTCCGCGACCTCGCCTTCGCCGAGGACAGGGCGACCGAGCGTTTCCTGGAGCGCACCAGCGTGCTGGTCGTCCCGACCGCCAACCCCGACGGCCGGGCAGCGGACACCCGCGGCAACTCCGACGGCGTGGACATCAACCGCGACCATCTCGCCCTGAAGACCGCTGAAGGCCGTGCGATGGCCGCCGTCATCCGCGACTACCGCCCCGACACCATCTACGACCTGCACGAGTAC
The DNA here is from genome assembly GCF_044328065.1 of Streptomyces sp. NPDC017993. Taxonomy (NCBI): domain Bacteria; kingdom Bacillati; phylum Actinomycetota; class Actinomycetes; order Kitasatosporales; family Streptomycetaceae; genus Streptomyces; species Streptomyces sp. NPDC017993. Next base: position 201,680 of record NZ_JBIRGO010000004.1, on the reverse strand, counting down.
GGCCCCACCGTGCCGTACTACATGAAGGACGTGCTCTCGCTCTGGCCGCGCAACCTCAACACGGCGGACGCGGTGCACCGCGAAGCCACCGTACTGTCCGAGGACTTCGTCGAGCCCGCCGTGCAGCGGGCCGGCTTCAGCACCGGCGTCTACGGCATCTGGACCGACCCCGAGACCGGTGAGCCCCTCAAGCAGGTCGCGGGCGACGGCCAGGAGCGCATACTGCGCAACACCGCCGGTGTCAAGGGTTCTGTCGGTCTGCTCGTCGAAACCCGTGTCGACGCGCTCACCGACGCGGAGAAGACCGACCCGGCCCTCAACAACCGGCGCCGGGTGACATCGCAGCTGGCCGGCCTGGACGGGGCGTTCTCCTTCCTCGACCGGCACCGCGGCCGTGTGGAGGCGGCCACCGCCGCGGCCCGGCTGGCCGGATACGCCGACCGTGGCCCGGTTTATCTCGGTGGTGCGGACAACGACCCGGCCACCGACGCGCAGACCCTGGCCGACCCGCCCTGCGCCTACCGCCTCGACGCGGCACAGTTCGCACAGGTCAAGGATGAATTGGCGCTGCACGGAGTGAATTGGCGGAAGCTGGGTAGCGGGGCCGTCGTACCTTTGCGCCAGCCGTTGCGGGGGCTCGTTCCGCTCCTGCTTGACGAAAGGGCCGATTATCACCTTACGGTCGCGGCACACATGAATGCCTGCCGCGGTGTGGTAGGGGGTAACCCGTAGGGAAAATATGCCCAATTGAAAGGTCGACTCGTGTCGGACAGAGACAAAGAAGAGGGAGACGGGGGCGGTACGCCACTCCTGGCGGATCTCCCCGGCGATCCGCACCGCACCGGCCCCCCGCAGACGGACCGCGTGGTCTTCGGTGTGACCGCGCTGCTCACCCTGGCGTTCATCGCCTGGGGAGCAGGTAGTACCGACTCGCTCAAGAGCGTTTCGACGTCGATGCTGAACTGGGTGATCGACAACCTCGGCTGGGCCTTCGTGCTCTCCGCCTCCGCGTTCGTGATCTTCGCGATCTGGCTGGCGGTCAGCAAGTACGGCCGCATCACCCTCGGCAAGGAGGGCGAGGAGCCCGAATTCCGGACGGTGTCATGGGTCGCGATGATGTTCAGCGCGGGCATGGGCATCGGCCTGATGTTCTACGGCGTCAGTGAGCCGCTGGGGCACTTCATGTCGCCGCCGCCGGGCACCGACCCCAAGGACGCGGCGCAGGCGATGGACACGGCGATGGCCACCACGCTGTTCCACTGGACCCTGCACCCCTGGGCCATCTACGCGGTGGTGGGCCTGGCCATTGCCTACAGTTGCTTCCGGCGGGGGAGGCGGCAAACGATCAGCGCGGTGTTCACGCCTTTGATCGGCAAGCGGCGGGCCAACGGCTGGGGCGGTCGGGTCATCGACATCCTGGCCATCTTCGCCACCCTCTTCGGTTCCGCGGCGTCGCTCGGCCTCGGGGCGCTGCAGATCGGCAGCGGCATCAAGGTGCTGGGCTGGATGGACAGCGTCAGCACCACGCTGCTGGTCCTTGTCATCACCGTACTGACCATCGCGTTCATCCTGTCCGCGGTGTCCGGTATCGCCAAGGGCGTCCAGATGCTGTCCAACATCAACATGGTGCTGGCGCTGATTCTGGCGGTCTTCGTCTTCGTGGTGGGGCCGACCATCCTCATCCTCGACCTGATCCCGACCTCCATCGGGTCCTACATCGGGGAGCTGCCGCAGCTGGCCGGCCGGACGGAGGCCAGCAGTGGTGACGACCTCGGCAGTTGGCTGCGCAGCTGGACGGTCTTCTACTGGGCGTGGTGGATCTCCTGGACGCCCTTCGTCGGCATGTTCATCGCCCGCATCAGCCGTGGTCGCACGATCCGTCAGTTCATCGGCGGCGTCATGCTCGTCCCGAGCGTGGTCAGCCTGGTGTGGTTCGCGGTGTTCGGCGGCTCGGCCATGAAGCTGCAGGACTCCAAGAAGCTCAGCGGCTCCAGCACTCCGGAGGGGCAGCTCTTCGACGTGCTGCACCAGTACCCGCTGGCGACCGTCACCAGCGTGCTGGTCATGGTCCTGGTCGGCATCTTCTTCGTCTCCGGCGCCGATGCCGCGTCCATCGTCATGGGCACCCTGTCGCAGAAGGGATCCTTCGAGCCGAGCCGGCCCGTGGTCATCTTCTGGGGTGTGGTGACCGGCGCGGTGGCCGCCATCATGCTGCTGATCGGAGGCGGTTCGGGCGACGCCCTGACCGGATTGCAGAATCTGACGATTCTGGTCGCGGTGCCCTTCCTGATCGTCATGATCGCCATGTGTTGGGCTCTCATGCGGGACCTGCGCAGCGACCCGCTGATCGTGCGCGGTCAGCGCGGCGAGGAAGCCGTCGAGATGGCCGTCATCGCCGGGCACGAGCAGTACGACGGCGAATTCGAGTTCCGTATCGGCCCCGCTGACGCCGAGAGTTCGGGCGCCACCGCCGAGGGTAGCGGTCCCGAGGACACCGCGGCCGGGAAGCGCGGTGACTCGGCCGACTGAGGGACCGGACAGCCGAAGAATCACGCCGCGGAGGGCCGGAGCCACCGGCCCTCCGCGGCGTGTTTTCCGCTCCTCGGTCAGCCGCCACCTCGGGCCGGATGGCACCGGAGCCCGCGGAACCACACGTTCCTTCACACCGCACCGAAGCGGACCGATCCGACGAGCCGACATCGACTTCCTTTTCGCCGCCGTTGCGAACAAGTGAACGTTCCACCGGGCGGCTATGTGGGGATACTCGGGATATGTCTGCGGATCCCGCGCCCTACGTGTCCTTCGGGTTGGCCCCCGCCATGCGTCCCGGTGGCGTGCTGAACGACGGCGCGTATCAACAGCACCGGGAATTCCTGGACTTCAGCATCGACGGCAGGCCGCTGCTGCTCCGCCTGGCCGATCTCGACGCGGTCTCACCCCTCGCGGCCGATGTGGGTCCTTCCCTCTTCGCGGCACGGGTGCGGCGCCTGCTCCTGGAGGCCGAACCGCCGCTCGGCGGCGGGCGGCGGATCATCTACGGCTGCCCCGAGTGCGAGGGGCTGGGCTGCGGAGCGGTCACCGCGTTCATCGCGCGCGACGGAGCCGACTTCATCTGGCGCGATTTCGCCTGGCAGACGGACGAGACCGTGGATCTCGGGCTCAGCGGCTATCCCGGCATCGGGCCGTTCCGGTTCGAGGGCACGCAGTACCGCGCGGTACTGGGACGGCTGCTGGCGTCCGACGCCCGGCCCGCGGAGCCGCCCGGCCGCCGGGTCCTGCTCATCGGGCGGCGGGCCGCCGCTCTGGCGAAACCGGCCGCGACGCTGCGCGGCATCGGCCTCGGTGTGGACGTCGCCCGCGATGCGTCCGCTGCCGTGCCCGGTGAGCTGCGCTCCTACGGCGTCGTGGTGGTCGGGCGGGCGCTCGGTGAAGGAGAACGTGCGGCCGTGCGGCGGGCCTTCGCGGAAGCCGGGTCCGGGGCGGTCTTCGTCGACGCCCCGGCGCCCACCGTCCCGCTGCTCGTCGCGCAGATCGAACAGGCGCTGGACCGCAGCCCGCAGGGCGAGCGCCGGCTGCTGCGCCTCGCGGCGGAGGGCGGCGCGGTCACCCTCGCCGTCGCCCATCCCTGCCGCGTCCGGCTGACCGGATACTGCGTCGACCGGCTCCGCCGTACCCGCACCGCCGTGCTCCATGACGGGCAACTCACCCCGGGTACGCACACGTTGCGCATGGACACGGCGATGGAGGCGGGGGAGACGTTCGTGGTGGCGCGGACGACGGGCGGGGTGCTGGTGACGCGGATGGCGCGGCCGGGCAGGCGCGGCGGGCGCGGAAAAGGTGACGACGGCAAGCCGGGCGACGTCCTAGCATGAGGTGGCCGCGCCCGGACCGGGCGACGGCGCCGCACAACGATGGCCCGGCGCGCCGCGAAGCGCCACCGATGATGCAGAAGACCTTCAGTACCGGCAGCACCCTTCGGAGGGTCGCCTCCGCCCGCCGGTGAGCCGCCGCGCGCGGCAGCCCCGCCCGGCGGCTCCGGACCCCACCGCAGGTGGCCCGCCCCCAAGCACCCCGCGGCCCGGCCGGGGGCCCGCTCCCGCTTTCCGCACCCGCACCCGCGACGAACTCCGCCGCTCCCGGCGGCCACGCGCCCACTCGTGCTGGGACCACCTCTACGCCGCTCCGCTGTGGCCCTTGCACGGCGCCAACCTCGGCACGCTGCTGCGCACCTGCGACGCGGTCGGCGCCTGTCTGACCGTGCCGCGATTCTCCTGGGTGCCCGAGGCGCTGGAGCGCGGCAATACGCTCCGCAGACCCGCCTGCGTGCACTGGACCGGCGACCCGGTGGGCTGGCTGGAGCGGCAACGGGAACGCGGGCTGCGGGTGGTGGGCGTGGAACTCGCCGACGAAGCCGTCCGGCTGGCCGACCTGCCGGCGGCCCGCACACCGACGGTGATGGTCCTCGGCCACGAACAACACGGCATCCCGCCCGAGGCACTGGACCTGCTGGACGAGGTGGTGGAGATCCCGATGGTCGGCACCGGCGCCAGCCTCAACGTCGCGGTCGCGGGGTCCCTGGCGCTGTACAAGCTCGCCGGGCTGTTGTGAGGCGCGCCCGGAGGAGCCGGCGGCGGTCGGCGCGGGCCGGGCTGCGGGCTGCGGGCGGCGGGAGGGTGGCGACACCGGCCCGGACGGGCTCGTGGCCGCCCTCCCGCCGCAGGACGGATCCCGGCCGCTGTTTCCAGCGAGGGCCGCCCTCCCGCTGTCTTCGTGTGATCCTCGCGTAACCCTCACGCAGCCACCCGGACAAACCCGGAGCTTAGGCTGGAGGCAGCTCCGTCGGCCGATGACGCCCCTCGGATGTCCCACAATCCGCTTCAGCCGTCGCCCGAGGAGGCTCATGCCCCGCGCGCCGCGCGCCGTGCCCGCCTGGCTCGCCCACCCCTTCCGCTGGCAGCGTCTGCCCGTCCCGTGGGCGGGCGTCGCCCGCGGCGCGCTCTGCGCGGGACCGCTGCTCGGCGCGGGGATCGCCATCGGGCACCCCGAGGCCGGCGTCCTCGCGGGCCTCGGTTCGATGCTGGCGGGGGTCAACGACCGTCCGGGCACCCGCCGCACCGGCATCGTCCACATCGGTCTGCCCGCCCTCGGCTCCGCCCTGGGCATGCTGATGGGCGCCTCGCTGCAGACCGCAGGCCCGGGGTGGTGGCTGGTCCCGGCGCTCTTCGCCGTCGGCTTCGTCTCCGGCGCGGGCAGTGTCGCGGGCCCGGTCCGCTCCAGCGCCGGCATGCAGATGCTGGCCACCACCATCCTCGGCGCGGGGATGCCGCTGCCCGGCGTGCCCGGGGTGAAGGCGCTCTACGTCCTCGCCGGTTGCCTGTGGCTCCTGCTGCTGCGCCTCGCGCTGCGTCCACCGCGTCCCGCGGGTGGTGCGCTCGGCGGTGAGCGGGCGGCGGTGGCCAGGGTCTTCGACGCGCTCGCCGACGCCTTGGGCGCGGCCGGCGGGCCCGGCGCCGAGCCGGCCAGGCGCCGGCTCACCGCGGCCCTCGACCGCGCCGACGAGGCCCTGCGGCTGCGGCGCCTGACCGGCAGGCTGCTGTTCCGCCGCACCCGTACCGAAGAGCTGCTGCTGGCCGAGCGGTTCGGGGCGGCGACCGCCCTGTGCGAAGCCAGCGTGGCATTGCTGTGGGAGGCACGGCCGCTGCCGTCACGGGTCGCGGCGAGCCCCCGGCAGTTCGCCGACACGTTGCGCACCGGGCGACCGCCGGGGCGGCTGTCGGCCCCGGAGTCCAGTTCGGCCGCGCGCGGCGCCTTCGACCGTGCGCTGCTCGACGCCGCGGTCACCTTCGCCCGTCCCCAGCCGCTGTCGCAGCCGTCGCCGGCAACCGCACCGGCAACGGGCTTTTCGGGCGGGAGCCCGGCCGAGGACGCGGAGACCACCGGTCGCGACCGCACCTCCGGGGCCGAGGCACCGGCCGCGGTAGGCGGTCCCCAGGGTGGGACCGCGGCGCGTCGGGCGCTGGGCATCATCGGCCGGCGGACGCGGCGGGGCCGCAGCCTCCTCGGGCCCGCCGGGCGCGACTACGGGCTGCGGGTCGCGGTCTGCATCGCGGCGAGCACCGCGGTGGCCCTGCTGCTGAACCCCCACCACTGGTACTGGCTCCCGGTGACCGTCACCTTCCTCGTCAAGCCCGACCTGGGCCCGCTCTTCTCCCGCACGGTGAACCGCTTCGCCGGCACGGTCGCCGGCGTCCTGGTCTTCGCCGGGGCGGGCCTGCTGTTGAGCGGCTGGACGTGGCCCTTGCTGATGGCCGGCCTCGGCGGGACGCTGCTGCCCTTCGCCACCCGTCACTTCGCGCTGCAGACAGGCGCCATCACCCTCATGGTGCTGTCCTTCGTGTACGTCGGCGGCGACCCGCGGGCGGCCGGCGAGCGGATCGTCGACACCTCCATCGCCTGCGGCATCGTCCTCGTCGTCGGACATCTGCCGCGCCTCGCGGACCCACGCCGCCGGGTCGGCCAGCGGGTCACCTCCGCGCTGCGCGCCACCGAGCGCTTCCTCGGACACGTCCTGGCGTCGGAACCGGGGCAGGGCACCGGCGAGCGGCTGGCGCTGCGCCGGGCCGCCTACCGTGCGCTGGGCGAGGCCCGCGCGGCGGCGGAGACCGCCGCGGCCGAACTCCTCGCCGCACGCGACCGCAACCCCGACTGGCTGACCGTGGTGTTGGCCGCCGAACGCATCGTGGACGCCGCGACGGCCTGTGCGGTACGCCTTGACCACGGTGCCCGCCGCCCGAGCGCCGACGAGGCGGCGCGGCTGTGCCAGGCGCTGTCCGCGATGGCCGACGCGCTTGAGGACCCGAGCGACAGTCCCCGCACACCGGCTCCGCCACCACGGCCGGTTCCTGACTGCGCCACGCTCACGGACGTGGCCGCCGAACTGGAGCATCTGCGCGGGTACGCGGGCGCGGTCTGAGGCGGGACGCCAACAGGGCCGGGCCAGCCGGGGGAGCGGCCGCACGCCCGGAAAGCCCGTCCCGCGGTCGCGCGGCCACAACCCGCCCGGGGGCCGGGCCCGCGCGCAAACGGAATCCGGCGGACGAACGGCTACGGGGGCAGCGGGCGTTGGCCCGCTGCCCCCGGAATGGCGTCAGCCGTCGAGCGAGCCGTCAGCGGCCGCCGCGCTCCTTGCCCAGGAGTCCGGCACGCCGCAGGGCGTCGGCCATCGCGTCGTTGGCCGGTGCGGCATCGCGGCCGCCCCGGCGCTCCCCGCCACGAGGGGCACCGCCCTGTCGCGGCCGAGGCGTACCGCCACGGCCGCCGGGGCGCTGTCCTTCGCCGCCGCCGCCGCCGCCGCCGCCGCGCCGCTCGCCGCCCGCGCCGCCCCGGCGCTCGCCGCCGCCTGCCGTCGCGCCCTTGCCGTGCTCGTCGTCCAGCCGCAGCGTCAGCGAGATCCGCTTGCGCGGAATGTCCACATCGAGCACCTTGACGCGCACGATGTCGCCCGGCTTCACCACGTCCCGCGGGTCCTTGACGAAGGTCTTCGACATCGCCGACACATGGACCAGACCGTCCTGGTGGACGCCCACGTCCACGAACGCCCCGAAGGCGGCGACATTCGTCACCACGCCCTCCAGCAGCATCCCCGGCTGCAGATCGCCGATCTTCTCCACGCCCTCCTTGAAGGTCGCGGTCTTGAAGACCGGACGCGGGTCACGGCCCGGCTTCTCCAGCTCCTGGAGGATGTCGGTGACCGTCGGCAGACCGAAGGAGTCGTCGACGAAGTCCTCGGCCCGCAGCGAGCGCAGGACCGTGCCGTTGCCGATCAGCGTGGCCACCTCACTGCCCGCGGACGCGCCCATCCGGCGCACCACCGGGTAGGCCTCCGGGTGCACGCTGGAGGCGTCCAGCGGGTCGTCGCCGCCCCGGATCCGCAGGAAGCCCGCGCACTGTTCGTACGCCTTCGGGCCGAGCCGCGCCACGTCCTTGAGGGCCTTGCGGGACCGGAAGGGGCCGTTGTTGTCGCGGTGCGTGACGATGTTCTCCGCCAGCCCGGAACCGATGCCCGAGACCCGCGAGAGCAGCGGCGCGGAGGCGGTGTTGACGTCCACGCCGACGCCGTTCACGCAGTCCTCGACCACCGCGTCCAGGGAGCGCGACAGCTTCACCTCGGACAGGTCGTGCTGGTACTGGCCCACCCCGATCGACTTCGGGTCGATCTTGACCAGCTCGGCCAGCGGGTCCTGCAGCCGCCGTGCGATGGACACCGCGCCGCGCAGCGACACGTCCAGCTCGGGCAGCTCCTGCGAGGCGAACGCGGAGGCGGAGTACACCGAGGCACCGGCCTCGGACACCATCACCTTCGTCAGCTTCAGCTCCGGCTGAGCGGCGATCAGATCGGCCGCCAGCTTGTCGGTCTCGCGGGAGGCGGTGCCGTTGCCGATCGCGATCAGCTCGACGTCGTGCTCGCGCGCCAGCCGGGCCAGCGTCGCCAGCGAGGCGTCCCACTTCTGCTGCGGGACGTGCGGGTAGATCGTCTCCGTGGCGGCCACCTTGCCCGTCGAGTCCACGACCGCGACCTTCACACCCGTACGGAAACCGGGGTCCAGGCCCATCGTCGCGCGCGTCCCGGCCGGCGCCGCCAGCAGCAGGTCGCGCAGGTTCGACGCGAAGACCCGCACCGCCTCGTCCTCGGCCGCCTGCCGCAGCCGCAGCCGCAGATCGATCCCGAGGTGCACCTGCACCCGGGTCCGCCACGCCCAACGGACGGTGTCCTGAAGCCACTTGTCGCCGGGCCTGCCGCGGTCGGCGATGCCGAAGCGGTGCGCGATCGCCTGCTCGTAGGCGCTCGGCCCCTCGGTCACCGACGACGGGTCCTCCGGCTCCAGCGCGAGGTCGAGGATCTCCTCCTTCTCGCCGCGGAACATCGCCAGCACCCGGTGCGAGGGCAGCTCGGTGAACGGCTCGGCGAAGGCGAAGTAGTCGGCGAACTTGGCGCCGGCCTCCTCCTTGCCCTCGCGCACCTTCGCCGCGACGCGCCCGCGCGACCACATCCGCTCGCGCAGCTCGCCGATCAGGTCCGCGTCCTCCCCGAACCGCTCGGTGAGGATCGCCCGCGCGCCCTCCAGAGCGGCGGCCGGGTCGGCGACCCCCTTGTCCGCGTCCACGAACGCGGCGGCTGCCACGGCCGGCTCCGCCGAGGGATCGCCCAGCAGACCCTCGGCCAGCGGCTCAAGGCCCGCCTCCCGGGCGATCTGGGCCTTGGTACGGCGCTTGGGCTTGTAGGGGAGGTAGATGTCCTCCAGCCGGGCCTTGGAGTCAGCGCCGCGGATCTGCGCCTCCAGCGCCGCGTCCAGCTTCCCCTGGGACCGTACGGACTCCAGGATCGAGGTCCGCCGCTCCTCCAGCTCCCGCAGATAGCGCAGCCGTTCCTCGAGCGCGCGCAGCTGCGCGTCGTCGAGGGTCTCGGTGGCTTCCTTGCGGTAGCGCGCGATGAAGGGCACCGTCGAGCCGCCGTCGAGCAGTTCGACCGCGGCTTTCACCTGCCGCTCCCTGACGCCGAGCTCCTCGGCGATCCTCGCTTCGAGGGACCCGAGAGACCCGGTGGACACAGTGGATGCCGTCACGTTGATCCTGACCCGCCTTCCAGCGCTTGCTTGAGCTTTGCATTGTGCCGGGTGGCGGGCCGGGCTGTCGCGCCGCCCAGCCGGGGCGCCGGGGTGTGAGCAGGCGCACCCACACCCCGGCGGAAGGCTCAGCCCTTGCCGAACATCGCCGCGGGGAAGGCCCCGGCGTTCATCGCGGTGGTGGCGAAACCGGCCGCAAGGTCGGTCAGCCGGGCCACGCCCTCGGCGCCCAGGTGCTCGTAGGGGGCGCGGTCCAGGCGGTCGGTGGCGTACTCCAGGTCCTTGCGCAGCTGCACGCCGGACTCGGTCAACTCGCCCTCGGCGTCCAGGAGTCCGCGCGTACGCAGCCGCTCCTGCGCCTGCGTCCACTCCTCCTGCGACCAGCCGCGGGTCTGCATGACGCCCTTGTAGCTCATACCGCGGCCGCTGGCGTTGTGGGTGACCAGCGCTTCGAGGCCGTCCAGTTCGGCGTCCAGCAGCGCCATCAGGTGACCGTCGCCGCGGTGCTCACGCAGCAGCGTGGCGGCGTGCCAGTAGGCGAGGTGCGGGGCGTCCGGCACCGGCAGATCGGCGTGCGAGGCGAACAGCGGCCGGGCGTGGCGGCTGCCCGCCTCGGCGGCGCGCAGTGCCAGCTTCGCGGCCTCGGCCATCTCGGGGGACTCCAGGGCCTCCGCGCCGAGGAGCCGGCGCAGTGTGCTGTCGGCCGCGCGCAGCCGGGCCTCCAGCACGGCCTCCGGGGAGGCCGCCGCCCAGACCTGCGGGACGTGCTGCGCGACGAGCTCGTGCTTGAAGTTGTAGAAGGTCGCCGTGATGGTGCCGGGGCCCACCGCGCCCATGGCCGCGCCGCGCGCGGCGAAGTAGCCGGCACTGCGGTTGTCGATCCCGATCTTGGCAAGTTCGGCGGGCAGGTCCGGCGCGAAGTAGTGGGTGGAGTGCAGCGGGTTGATGACGTTGTGACAGTGACGGCCGGCGTGCTCGGGCAGTGCGCTCAAGGAGGTCATGCCAGCAGGTTACCGACCCGTCGGTATGGCGGGTATGTGAGGTCGCGCACCGCCTGATTCCGGGCCCGTTCCCCGCCGTCCACGCCGGGGCCGTGGCAGGAAAGGTGGGTTATTCGTCATTGCCGCCATGGCGGTCACTGCCCAGGATGGAGACATGGAACAGCGCGATGTGCTGGTCGTCCTCTTCGACGGCCTCCAGAGTCTTGACGTCAGCGGACCTGTCGAGGTCTTCGCCGGCGCGAGCCGCGGTGTCCCCGGCGCCTACCGGATCCGCACGGCCGGGCTCGACGGCCGCCCCGTCCGCACCTCGAGCGGTCTGACGCTCACCCCCGACCTGCCGCTCGACGGCACCGAGGCGCCGCACACTCTCCTCGTCCCCGGTGGCGAGGGAACCCGCGCCCCCGACCCGCGGCTGATCGACTGGCTGCGCACGCACGCGCCGCGAGCCCGCCGGAAGGTGTCGGTGTGCAGCGGGGCACTGCTGCTTGCCGAGGCCGGGCTGCTGGACGGACGCCGGGCGACGACCCACTGGGCGCTGTGCGGCACCCTCGCCCAACGCTTCCCCGCCGTGCGGGTCGAGCCGGACCCGATCTACGTACGCGACGGTGACCTGGCGACCTCCGCAGGCGTCACGGCCGGGATCGACCTCGCGCTCGCCCTGGTGGAGGAGGACCTCGGCCGGGACCTCGCACTGACCGTGGCCCGGCATCTGGTCGTCTTCCTGCGCCGTCCGGGCAACCAGACGCAGTTCAGCGCCCAGCTCGCCGCCCAGACTGCCGAGCGGCGGCCGCTGCGCGACGTCCAGCAGTGGATCACCGAGAATCCGGCCGCGGACCTGTCCGTCGAAGCCCTCGCGGGCCGCGCGCGGCTCTCGGCCCGGCACTTCGCCCGGGCCTTCCGCGACGAGGTCGGCATGACGCCCGGACGCTATGTCGACCGGGTCCGCCTCGAAGCCGCGCGCCGGCGACTCGAGGACACCGCCGACGGCATCGAGCAGGTCGCCCGCCACTGCGGCTACGGCACCCCCGAGGCGATGCGCCGCGCCTTCCTGCGCGTCCTCGGCGCGTCCCCGGCCGAGTACCGCCGCCGCTTCCAGCCCGTCCACCAGGCCCGGTGAACGGCTCACGAGCCGACACCCCGGGCCACCACGCACCCGTACCGCACGCCCGACAGGAGCACGCCATGCAGATCGCGATCCTTCTCTACGACCGCTTCACCGCCCTCGACGCCGTCGGCCCCTACGAGACCCTCGGCCGGCTGCCGGGCGCGCAGGCGCTGTTCGTCGGCGAGCGCACCGGCCCCTACCGCAACGACTCCGGCTCCCTCGCGCTCGTGGCGGACGCCGAGCTGAGCGACGTACCCGCCCCCGACGTCCTCGTCGTGCCGGGCGGCCCCGGCCAGATCGCCCTCATGGAGAACGGCCCGCTGCACGAGTGGATCCGCGCGGTGGACGCCGGCACGACCTGGACCACCTCGGTGTGCACCGGCTCGCTGATCCTCGCCGCCGCCGGCCTCCTCAAGGGCCGCCGGGCCACATCCCACTGGCTCGCCCTGGACCAGCTCCCCGCGCTCGGCGCCGAGCCGACGGGGGAGCGGGTGGTCTTCGACGGCAAGTACGTCACCGCGGCCGGCGTCTCCTCCGGCATCGACATGGGGCTGGCCCTGGCCGGCCGGATGGCCGGGGACACGGTGGCCCAGGCCATCCAGCTCGGCGTGGAGTACGACCCGCAGCCGCCCTACGACGCGGGCTCCCCGGACAAGGCACCGGCCGAGGTCACCGCGCTGCTGCGCGAGCGCAGCCGCTTCGTGCTGACGGGGGAGGAGTAGGAGCGGGCCGGGGGCCGTCCGGCGCGTGCGCCCGACGGCCCCCGGCAGCGGCGTCAGCTCGCGGGCCAGGTGAAACGCGGGGCCCGCCGCTCCAGGAAGGCGGCGGCACCCTCCGCGGCGTCGCCGCTCCCGCGGCCTTGCTCGACCCAGTACGCCCCCCGCGCCTCCGCCTCCGACGGCGGCACGTCCCACGTCCCGTCGGCCAGCTCCTTCGCCGCGGTCTGGGTCAGCAGCGACCGGCTCGCCAGCACCGCCGTGAAGTCCGCGACCCGCCCGTCCAGCTCGCCCTCGGCGAGGACCTCGTCCACCAGACCGGTGCGCAGAGCCCGCGCACAGTCGATCAACTCCCCGGAGAACAGCAGGTACTTCGCCGCCGACGGGCCGACCAGCCGGACCAGCCGCCGGGTCGAGGACGCCGCATAGACCAGGGCCAGCTTCGCGGGCGTCACACCGAACAGCGTGCCCTCCTCCGCGAACCGCAGATCACACGCGGCCGCCAACTGGCAGCCGCCGCCCACGCAGTACCCGCGTATCGCCGCCAGCGTGGGCCCGGGGAACGCCGACAGCGCCTCCTCGGCCGCCACCGCGAGACCCTGCGACTCCGCCGCCCCGGCCCGCAGCGACCCGATGTCGGCGCCGGCGCAGAAGGTGCTGCCCTCGCCGGTCAGGACCAGCGAACGCACCGAGCGGTCCGCCGCCAGCCGTTCCAGCAGCGGCGGCAGGTCCCGCCACATCTGCACGGTCATCGCGTTCCGCTTGCTGGGGTTGCTGATGGTGACGGTCGCTGTGCCGTCGCTGACGTGCGTCTTCAGGGCCGGTTCCATGCCCCGGATATTAGAGCGACCGCCATCGGGACCGCCCGATACGATCGGCGGCCTGATGTCAGCCACACTTGTCGCCAAAGACCTCGCCGCCGGCCACGGCGAGCGCGTCCTGTTCTCCGGCCTCGATCTGGTCGTCGCCCCCGGGGATGTGATCGGCCTCGTCGGCGCCAACGGCGCGGGCAAATCCACCCTGCTGCGCCTGCTGGCCGGCCTCGACACCCCCGAGGAGGGCAAGCTCGCGCTCAGCCCGCCCACCGCGACCGTCGGTCACCTTCCCCAGGAGCCCGACCGGCGCCCCGGCGAGTCCGTACGCGCCTTCCTCGCCCGCCGCACGGGCGTCGCCGACGCCCAGCTCGCCCTGGACGCCACCACCCAGGCGCTGGTCGACGAGCGGCCCGGCGCGGATGACGCGTACGCCACCGCCCTGGAGCGCTGGCTCGCCCTGGGCGCCGCCGACCTCGACGAGCGCGCCGAGGAGACCGCCGCCCAGCTCGGCCTGACCATCGGCCTCGACCAGCCGATGACGTCGCTGTCCGGCGGCCAGGCGGCCCGCGCCTCGCTCGCCTCACTGCTGCTCTCCCGCTACGACGTCTTCCTGCTGGACGAGCCGACCAACGACCTCGACCTGGACGGTCTGCACCGGCTGGAGGCCTTCGTCACCGGCCTGCGCGCCGGCACGGTCCTGGTCAGCCACGACCGCGAGTTCCTGACCCGCACGGTCAACCGCGTCGTCGAACTCGACCTCGCCCAGCAGCAGGTCAACGCCTTCGGCGGCGGCTACGCGTCCTACCTGGAGGAGCGTGAGCGGGCCCGCCGGCACGCCCGCGAGGAGTTCGAGGAGTACGCCGACACCAAGGCCGCCCTGGAGAGCCGCGGCCACATGCAGCGCAACTGGATGGAGAAGGGCGTCAAGAACGCCCGCCGCAAGGCGCCCGACAACGACAAGATCGGCCGCAAGGCGCGGGTCGAGTCGACCGAGAAGCAGGCCGCCAAGGCCAAGCAGACGCAGCGCCTCATCGAGCGTCTCGACGTCGTCGAGGAACCCCGCAAGGAGTGGGAGCTGCGGATGGAGATCGCCGCGGCGCCCCGGGCCGGCGCGGTGGTGGCGACCCTCCGCGGCGCGGAGGTACGCCGCGGCGATTTCCGCTTCGGGCCGGTGGACCTTCAGATCGACTGGGCGGACCGGGTCGCCATCACCGGCCCCAACGGCTCCGGCAAGTCCACCCTGCTCGCCGCCCTCCTGGGCCGGCTGCCGCTGGACGCCGGGCAGGTCTCGCTCGGGCCCGGCGTGGTCGTCGGCGAGGTCGACCAGGCGCGCGGCCTGTTCGTCGGCGACGAGCCGCTGATGGACGCCTTCCGGGCGTCCGTACCGGATCTGTCGCCCGCCGATGTGCGGACGTTGCTGGCGAAGTTCGGCCTGAAGGCGGCGCATGTGCTGCGCCCGGCGAGCACCCTGTCGCCGGGGGAGCGGACCCGCGCCGCGCTGGCGCTCCTGCAGGGGCGCGGCGTCAACCTCCTCGTCCTGGACGAGCCCACCAACCACCTCGACCTGCCGGCCATCGAGCAGCTGGAGTCCGCGCTCGCCTCGTACGCGGGCACGCTGCTGCTGGTCACGCACGACCGCCGGATGCTGGACGCGGTCCACACCACGCGCCGTATCGAGGTCGACGGCGGACGGATCGCCGACCGGGCGGTGTGAGGGCCGGGAGCCCCGGGCCCGCGGAGTAGGAGCTGCTGCGGGGCCCGCGGGCCGCGGCGAGGAAAGCGATTTGGCTCCGGCGCGGGTGACCCGTAGTGTGGGGTTCACCGACGCGGGGTGGAGCAGCTCGGTAGCTCGCTGGGCTCATAACCCAGAGGTCGCAGGTTCAAATCCTGTCCCCGCTACTCTCACAGCAGGCCCGGTGCCCCAGGCACCGGGCCTGCTGCTGTGCGGGTGCCTGCCCGGCCGCCGGAACGGAGAATGGCGTGGACCGTACGGTGCCCTCTTCCTCGAAGTCCGCGAACCAGGAACAAAAGGAAAAAGACCGATCGCCAGGCTGATCAGGCGTCGCTAAATCGTTCAAAAGACGTCGATAGGCGCTGACTTGTGTTCAGCGGGCCGGTCCGGACCAGTACATTCTCAACACTCTTCCTGTGAGGATGCCTTCCGGACCCCCCGCAGAACCCCCCGAGGAGCTGACCTCCCCGCTCGCGTACGAAGGTGTGTGGCGGTTCACCGCCCCGGCACTGGAGTCGGCGGTGCCGCAGGCGCGCCACGCGGTCCGGGATCTGCTCGACGAACAGCGCGTGCCCGTGGCCGCCGCCATCATGGACGGCCTGCTCCTGATCGTCTCCGAACTGGTCACCAACGCCGTGCAGCACGCCGCCCTGCTCTCGCCGCAGATCGCCGTGCAGGTCACCATCGGCGCGAACTGGCTTCGGGTCGCGGTCGAGGACAATCATCCCTACCGTCCCAAAGCGCTGGTGGCGGACGAGAGTGACCTCGGCGGCCGCGGCCTGTGGCTGGTCAAGGTGCTCACCGCGGAAGCGGGCGGCAAATGCGATGTCGAGCACATCGCGAGCGGCGGCAAGGCCATCTGGGCCGAGCTGCCGCTCGCCCCGCTCGCTACCAGCCCGCCGCGTTCCCTGTGAGTTCCCGCACCGCCGGGCGCGCCGCGTCCAGCACGGTCATGAACCACGCCGAGAACGGCGCCTGCGCGTGCCGCTCGGCCAGCTCCTGCGCCGTGACGAACGAGGTCTCGGCGATCTCCTCGGCGTCCGGCGCGGGCTTCGCCCGCACCAGCCCGACGAACAGGTGGTTGAACTCCTGCTCCACGAGGCCGGAGGCCGGGTCGGGGTGGTTGTAGCGCACGGTGCCCGCCTCGGCCAGCAGCGCGGGCGCGAGGCCCAGCTCCTCGGCGGTGCGGCGGGCCGCCGCGGCGAACGGCGTCTCGCCCGGGTAGGGGTGGCCGCAACAGGTGTTGGACCACACACCGGGGGAGTGGTACTTCGACAGTGCCCGGCGCTGGAGCAGCAGCCGCCCCGTCTCGTCGAAGAGGAAGACCGAGAAGGCCCGGTGCAGTTGCCCCGGGGGCTGATGGGCCGCGAGCTTCTCCGCGGTGCCGATCGTCGTACCGTCCTCGTCGACCAGCTCCAGCATGATCGGCTCGGCGGCGCCGTCCGGTGTGCTCACCGCCGAGAGCCCGGCGGTCTGTCCGTTGGCAGGTGTGATCGGCATGCCCATCCTTGTCGTCGGTCTTCGACGCCAAGTCTGCCCTAGCCGGGTGCGCATCAGTCGCAGAGCGGTGCAAGGTGGTGCGCGGCGTTGCTGTGTTCGATAGCGAAACGATCAGCGCGCCACGTGAGTCCGTCGGGTAACCGCGCGCACCGTCCGTAACCGCACGAACACCCGGGCCGCCCGACCTCCGGCCGCTCGTCGCCGTGCTCCACAGCATCCGGTCCGTGAGATGGTCCACACCTCCTGCCGTCCGGAGTCCCCGCGCCGGGGCGGTGGCGGGACCGAAGGACCGGGCCCGCAGCGGACGAAGCAGCGGTTGCCGGGACCCGCCGAACGGATCTCGCCACAACGGCCCCGGGCGCAACCCACCCCACCTGTGACCAGCCCTCTCATAACCGGCACCGGATCGGCCACGGTGGCCCGCGCCAGTTGTTCATGGGCCGTCCGATCGACCATGATGATCGCGGCAGGCGCAGCCGGCGGTCACTCGATCGTGCGGTGAATGCGCGGTGAACGGCCGCATCCGGCGATCCGATAGCCTCTGCCGACGTGCCACCCACCCCTCCCGGGGGCCAGGTGTGCCACGCCCGCTGCCCGGGTAGTTCGTATCGAATGCGGACGGCCTGCGCTGCCTTGTCAGCATCCAAGGAGTGAGTTCGTCTGTCGACCGCCATCCTCACCGGTCCGCCGGTCGCCGGGTCGCCGCTCGAAGGCGACCTGCGCACACTGGGCTTCGACGTGCGCACGGCCCATGACGCCGCGTCGACGGCCGAGCTGATCGCCGCGGTCCCCGCCCAGGAGCGGGTGGCCGTCGTGGACCCCCGATTCGTCGGACACCTGCACAGCCTGCGGCTGGCACTGACCGATCCCCGCTTCCCGGCCGCGGCCGTCCCCGGGGCGCTCACCGCCAAGCCCGAGGCGCGGCCCGCGCTCGCCCGCGCGGCCGCCTCGATCCCGGTCGGGGCGGGCACCGCCCACCTCACCGACGTGCTGACGGACACCCTGACCGATTTCCTCGACCGCGAGGACATCGGCCTGCACCGCGTCGAGCTGGGCACCCTCGTCGCCACCATCCCGCTGACCCCCGCCCGGCGCGAGGACGCGCAGGACGCCGTCGCGGCCGTCGACGATGAGGCCGTCCGGCTGCGTACCGCCGTGAAGTCCCGCGACGGCTTCTTCACGACGTACTGCATCAGCCCGTACTCGCGCTACCTCGCCCGCTGGTGCGCGCGCCGGGGGCTCACGCCCAACCAGGTCACCACCGCGTCCCTGCTCACCGCGCTCATCGCGGCCGGCTGCGCGGCCACCGGCACCCGGGGCGGCTTCATCGCCGCCGGCGCGCTGCTGCTGTTCTCCTTCGTTCTGGACTGCACCGACGGGCAGCTCGCCCGGTACTCCCTGCAGTACTCGACGATGGGTGCCTGGCTCGACGCGACCTTCGACCGGGCCAAGGAGTACGCCTACTACGCGGGCCTCGCCGTGGGGGCGTCACGAGGCGGCGGCACCGACGACGTCTGGGCGCTGGCGCTCGGCGCGATGGTGCTGCAGACCTGCCGCCACATCGTCGACTTCTCCTTCAACGAGGCGAACCACGACGCGACCGCGAACACCAGCCCCACCGCGGCGCTCTCCGACAAGCTCGACAGCGTCGGCTGGACGGTCTGGGTACGCCGGATGATCGTGCTGCCGATCGGCGAGCGCTGGGCCCTGATCGCGGTCCTCACCGCCTTCACCACCCCGCGGATCGTCTTTTACGTCCTGCTCATCGGCTGCGCGCTCGCCGCCTGCTACACCACGGCCGGCCGGGTACTGCGCTCGCTGACCCGCCGCGCGCGGCGCACCGACCGTGCCGCCCGGGCGCTGGCCGACCTGGCCGACTCCGGCCCGCTCGCCGAGCTGATCGCCGGCACCGCGCACGGACGCAGCCGCGCCGGGTCCTTCCTGGCCCCGGTCATGGCGTTCCTGTCCGCCGCCGTACTGCTGGTCTGGGTGATCTTCCAGGACGACCCCGCGTCGTGGCTGACGGTCGGTGTCGCCGCCTGTTCCGCGCTGCTGTCCGGCGCGGCCGTGGCCCGCCCGCTCAAGGGTGTGCTCGACTGGCTGGTGCCGCCCCTCTTCCGGGCCGGCGAATACACCACGATCCTGGTTCTGGCGGCTCGCACCGACGACGCCGGTGCGCTGCCCGCGGCATTCGGGCTGGTCGCGGCAGTCGCCTACCATCACTACGACACGGTCTACCGCATCCGCGGTGGCACCGGAGCCCCTCCGCGGTGGCTCGTCCGGGCGGCCGGCGGACATGAAGGACGGATCCTCGTGATCACAGTCCTCGCCGCCCTGTTGTCGCCCGCAGGTTTCACAATCGCGCTGACGGCCCTTGCCGGGGCCCTGGCGCTGCTGGTGCTCATCGAGAGCATCCGCTTCTGGGTGACCGCCCATAACCAAGGGGCACCCGCCGTACACGATGAAGGAGAACCCGCATGATCGGCCTCGTGCTGGCAGCCGGCGCCGGACGGCGTCTGCGCCCCTACACCGACACCCTGCCCAAGGCTCTGGTGCCGGTCGATGGGGACACGACCATCCTGGACCTGACCCTCGGCAACTTCGCTGAGATCGGCCTGACCGAGGTCGCGATCATCGTCGGCTACCGCAAGGAAGCCGTGTACGAGCGCAAGGCCGCCCTTGAGCAGAAGTACGGCCTCAAGCTCACG
Organism: Streptomyces sp. NPDC017993; assembly: GCF_044328065.1. Taxonomy (NCBI): domain Bacteria; kingdom Bacillati; phylum Actinomycetota; class Actinomycetes; order Kitasatosporales; family Streptomycetaceae; genus Streptomyces; species Streptomyces sp. NPDC017993. Next base: position 182,480 of record NZ_JBIRGO010000004.1, on the reverse strand, counting down.
CTGATCGACAACGACAAGGCCGAGGAGTGGAACAACGCCTACTCCCTGTGGTGCGGCCGCGACGCGATCAAGCACACCGTGATCCTCGCCAACGGCGACACCGTGCACCCGGTCTCCGTCGAGAAGACGCTGCTCGCCGCCCGCGGCGACGGCAAGAAGATCATCCTCGCCCTCGACACGGTGAAGAACCTCGCCGACGAGGAGATGAAGGTCATCGTCGACGCCGACAAGGGCGTTCAGAAGATCACCAAGCTGATGGACCCGGAGTCCGCCACCGGTGAGTACATCGGTGTCACGCTCATCGAGGGCGAGGCCGCCGACGAGCTGGCCGACGCCCTGAAGACCACCTTCGAGCGGGACCCCGACCTCTACTACGAGGACGGCTACCAGGAGCTGGTCAACCGCGGCTTCCAGGTGGACGTGGCTCCGATCGGCGACGTCAAGTGGGTCGAGATCGACAACCACGACGACCTCGCGAAGGGCCGTGACATCGCATGCCAGTACTGACCCGCCTCATCCCGTCCCCGGTCGTCGTCGACATCAACGCCGGCGCCCTGGACGACTTGGCGGGCCTGCTGGCCGATCAGCGCATCTCCGCGTCCGGCAAGCTCGCCATCGCGATCAGCGGTGGCTCGGGGGCACGGCTGCGCGAGCGGCTGTCCCCCGCGCTGCCCGGCGCCGACTGGTACGAGGTCGGCGGCGGCACCCTGGACGACGCGATCAAGCTCGGTGACGCCATGAAGAAGGGGCACTACGACGCGGTCGTGGGCCTCGGCGGTGGCAAGATCATCGACTGTGCGAAGTACGCCGCCGCGCGCATCGGGCTGCCGCTCGTCGCCGTCGCGACGAACCTCTCGCACGACGGCCTGTGCTCGCCGGTCGCGACCCTCGACAACGACGCGGGCCGCGGCTCCTACGGCGTGCCGAACCCGATCGCCGTGGTGATCGACCTCGACATCATCCGTGAGGCCCCGGTCCGCTTCGTCCGCTCGGGCATCGGTGACGCGATCTCCAACATCTCCGCCGTCGCGGACTGGGAGCTCTCGCACCGCGAGCGGGGCGAGGACATCGACGGGCTGGCAGCCGCCATGGCCCGCCAGGCCGGCGAGGCCGTGCTGCGTCACCCCGGTGGCGTGGGCGACGACGCCTTCCTGCAGGTGCTGGCCGAGGGCCTGGTCCTCACCGGCATCTCGATGTCGGTCGCGGGCGACAGCCGCCCGGCCTCCGGCGCCTGCCACGAGATCAACCACGCCTTCGACATCCTCTTCCCCAAGCGGGCGGCGAGCCATGGCGAGCAGTGCGGCCTCGGCGCCGCCTTCGCCACGCATCTGCGCGGGGACAAGGAGATGTCCGCGCTGATGGTCAAGGTGCTCCAGCGGCACGGACTGCCGGTCACACCGGGTGAGATCGGCTTCACGGACGAGGAGTTCGTGCAGGTCGTCGAGTTCGCCCCGAAGACCCGCCCCGGTCGCTACACGATCCTGGAGCACCTGGACCTGTCCGCCGACGAGATCAGGGACGCATACGCTGACTATGCCAAAACCATCGGTAGCTGAACTCCGCCCGGTCGTTCACCCCGAGGGCGTGAAGGACCGGCGCAGCGGTGAGCACTGGGCCGGTCGCCTCTACATGCGGGAAATCTCGCTGCGCTGCGACAGGTACCTGGTGAACACCAGGATCACGCCCAACCAGCTCACGTACCTGATGACCGTCGCGGGTGTCCTGGCCGCCCCGGCCCTCCTGGTGCCGGGGATCTGGGGCGCCGTCCTCGGTGTGGTGATGGTTCAGCTCTACCTGCTGTTGGACTGCGTCGACGGGGAGATCGCCCGCTGGCGGCAGCAGTTCTCGCTCGGCGGCGTGTACCTGGACCGTGTCGGCGCCTACCTGTGCGACGCCGCGGTCCTGGTCGGTTTCGGTCTGCGCGCGGCCGACCTGTGGGGCACCGGGCGGATCGACTGGCTGTGGGCCTTCCTCGGTACGCTCGCCGCGCTCGGCGCCATCCTGATCAAGGCGGAGACCGATCTCGTCGGCGTCGCCCGTCACCAGGGTGGGCTGCCGCCGGTCAAGGAAGCGGCGTCCGAGCCGCGCTCGTCCGGTGTGGCGCTGGCCCGCAAGGCCGCCGCGGCCCTGAAGTTCCACCGGCTGGTCCTCGGGATCGAGGCGTCCCTGCTGATCCTGGTCCTGGCGATCCTCGACCAGATCCGGGGCGACCTCTTCTTCACCCGCCTGGGCGTCGCCGTGCTCGCCGGCATCGCGATCCTCCAGACGCTTCTCCACCTCGTGTCCATCCTCGCCTCCAGCAGGCTCAAGTGACGGGGGCGCCCGGCATGCAGCAGTCTCCCGCGGGGCGAGCCCCGTACCCCGGCAAGGTCGGCGCGGTTGTCCTGACCATGGGCAACCGCCCCGAGGAGCTGCGCGCGCTGCTCGACTCGGTCGCCAAGCAGGACGGCGACCGGGTCGAGGTGGCCGTCGTCGGCAACGGCTCGCCGCTGCCCGAGCTCCCCGAGGGCGTGCGGACCGTCGAGCTGCCGGAGAACGTCGGCATCCCGGCGGGCCGCAACGTCGGCATCGAGGCGTTCGGGCCCGGCGGCCGCGAGGTCGACATCCTGCTCTTCCTCGACGACGACGGTCTGCTGGCCACGGAGGACACCGCCGAGCTCTGCCGCGAGGCGTTCGCGAAGGACCCCGAGCTGGGCATCATCAGTTTCCGGATCGCCGACCCGGACACCGGTGAGACCCAGCGTCGGCACGTGCCGCGGCTGCGCGCCGCGGACCCGATGCGGTCGTCCCGGGTCACGACCTTCCTCGGCGGTGCCAACGCGGTCCGCACCAAGGTGCTCGAAGAGGTCGGCGGGCTGCCCGACGACTTCTTCTACGCCCACGAGGAGACGGACCTGGCCTGGCGGGCCCTGGATGCGGGCTGGATGATCGACTACCGGTCGGACATGCTGCTGCTGCACCCGACCATGGCCCCCAGCCGCCACGCGGTCTACCACCGCATGGTGGCCCGCAACCGGGTCTGGCTGGCGCGCCGCAACCTCCCCGCGCCGCTGGTTCCGGTCTATCTCGGTGTCTGGTTCCTGCTCACCCTCGCCCGGCGCCCCTCGTGGCCCGCGCTGCGCGTCTGGCTGGGCGGCTTCAAGGAGGGCTGGGCCACACCCTGCGGTCCCAGGCGCCCCATGAAGTGGGCTACCGTTTGGCGACTGACCCGACTGGGCCGCCCTCCCGTCATCTGACAAGCTCGTATCTGAGAGCATCAGCCGCGAACCGGGGCGTGGCCCCGGCAGCGCACCTTGAGGACGAAAGTGTCAACTGTGAGCGAGACCACGCACGACAGTGCGGTCGCCATGAGTGCCCCGCCAGCTTCCGACGAGGGGCTCACCCCTGCTCAGCGGGCCCAGAAGTACGGGCTCTCGCAGAGCGGTGCCCGCCCCAGCCTCCCGCAGTACATCCGGGAGCTGTGGGACCGGCGGCATTTCATCTCCGCCTTCTCCAGCGCCAAGATGACGGCGCAGTACAGCCAGGCGAAGCTGGGCCAGGTCTGGCAGGTGGCGACGCCGCTGCTGAACGCGCTCGTCTACTACCTCATCTTCGGTCTGCTGATCGGCACCCGTAACGGCGTCCCGGACTTCGTCCCGTTCCTGGTCACCGGCGTCTTCATCTTCACCTTCACGCAGAGCTCGGTGATGGCGGGCACGAAGTCGATCTCGGGCAACCTCGGGCTGGTGCGCGCGCTGCACTTCCCGCGCGCCTGCCTGCCGATCTCCTTCTGCCTGATGCAGTTGCAGCAGCTGGTGTTCTCCATGGGTGTGCTGCTGGTCATCCTGCTCGGGTTCGGGCAGATGCCCACCTGGTCGTGGCTGCTGGTCATCCCGGCACTGCTGCTGCAGTTCACGTTCAACACCGGCCTTGCGATGGTCATGGCCCGGCTCGGCAGCAAGACCCCCGACCTGGCGCAGCTGATGCCGTTCATCATGCGGACGTGGATGTACGCGTCCGGCGTGATGTTCAGCATCGACGTGATCCTCAAGGGCAAGGACGTCCCCGGCTTCGTGGAGTGGCTGCTCAACGCCAATCCGGCCGCCATCTACATCGACCTGATGCGGTTCGCGCTGATCGAAAGCTTCACGGAGAACAAGCTCCCGCACGATGTGTGGGTCACCTGGGCCTGGGCCGGTGGCTGGGCGCTGGTGATGGGCGTCGTCGGCTTTGTGTACTTCTGGAAGGCTGAGGAGCGGTACGGACGTGGCTGAGGAAAAGAACGGCGTCCAGCCGACAAAGGCGGCGGAGGCCCGTATCCCGACCGTGATCGCGGACGATCTGCACATCGTCTATCGCGTGTACGGCACCGGTGCGGGCAAGGGCGGCGCCACAGCGGCCCTGAACCGCATCATCCGGCGCAAGCCGTCGGCCGGTGTGCGCGAGGTGCATGCGGTCAAGGGCGTCTCCTTCACCGCCTACCGAGGCGAGTCGATCGGCCTGATCGGTTCGAACGGCTCCGGCAAGTCGACGCTGCTCAAGGCGGTCGCCGGCCTGCTCCCGGCAGAGCGCGGCAAGGTCTACACGCACGGCCAGCCCTCCCTGCTGGGCGTCAACGCGGCCCTGATGAACGACCTGACCGGCGAGCGGAACGTCATCCTCGGCGGCCTGGCGATGGGCATGTCCCGTGAACAGGTGCGCGAGCGCTACGACGGCATCGTCGACTTCTCCGGTATCAACGAGAAGGGCGACTTCATCTCGCTGCCGATGCGGACCTACTCCTCCGGGATGGCGGCCCGTCTGCGGTTCTCCATCGCGGCGGCCAAGGACCACGACGTGCTGATGATCGACGAGGCGCTGGCCACCGGTGACCGCAGCTTCCAGAAGCGCTCCGAGGCCCGCATCCGGGAGCTGCGCAAGGAGGCCGGTACGGTCTTCCTGGTCAGCCACAACAACAAGTCGATCAGAGACACCTGCGACCGTGTGCTGTGGCTGGAGCGGGGCGAACTCCTGATGGATGGCCCGACGGACGAAGTGATCAAGGCTTACGAGAAGGAGACGGGCAAGTAGTCCCGCGCCCTTTTCCGAAGGCCTCCGCGAGTCCGCCTCGCGGGGGCCTTCGACTGTGCGGGACAGGCCAACTCCTCGGGTGTGCACAACAGTTGAACACCGCTCACAATTGACCGGAAGTTTGCTCGCCTGCCTCGGTACCCCCTCGTACGAGGGTGAGCTGTACGGCGTAAGCTGTACGGGTACTGAACAGCACAAGTGGTATAAGTCGGGCAAAAGTTACCTTATGGGTGCGTGTGGCTCGATCGGGCGTGTCGCGTGCTGCGGCGTGTCCGAAATGGGATGTTTTGACTTGGCGGTGTAGAACGGGAGACGTGACGGCAATGGCTACTGGTTCGCTCCGGCTCCCCAACGCGCCGGGCAGCCCCCGATGAGTGAACGGGGGGCGACGCGCAGCGTCAAACCGCGGACGGTGGCCTCCGGCGGGCCGGCCGACGCGCAGTCGCGCACCGTCCTCGACCAGGCCGCGCACGAGAACTTCCCGGTGGCGCCGTTCTTCCTGCCCCGCGCCTGGCGCGCCGACCTGATGGCCGTCTACGGCTTCGCCCGGCTCGTGGACGACATCGGCGACGGCGACCTCGCCCCCGGCGGCGGTGACGCCGTACTCCTCGGCCTCGACCGCGAGCAGAGCGACGACCGCCCCGCGATGCTGGACGCACTCCAGGCGGACCTCGACCGCGTCTTCAGCGACCGGGCCCCCGGGCCCCGCCATCCGCTGATGCGGCGGCTCGGCCCGACGGTCCGCCGCTGCGATCTGACCCCCGAGCCCTTCCTCGGGCTGATCGAGGCGAACCGGCAGGACCAGCGGGTGACCCGCTACGGCACCTACGACGATCTGCTCGCCTACTGCGAACTGTCCGCCAACACCGTCGGCCGGCTCGTCCTCGGCATCACCGGCACCACCACCCCCGAACGTGTCCGGTGGTCGGACGCCATCTGCACCGCCCTGCAGATCGTCGAACACCTCCAGGACGTCGCCGAGGACCTCGGGCGCGACCGCATCTACCTCCCCGCCGAGGACATGAAACGCTTTGCCGTCACGGAAGACGATCTGCGGGCCTCCCGAGGGGGCGCATCGGTGCGCGCACTGATCGCCTACGAAGCCGAACGCGCCCGTGACCTGCTGAATGAAGGCGCACCGCTGGTGGGTAGCGTCCACGGCAGACTCAAGCTGCTGCTGGCCGGTTTCGTGGCCGGCGGGCGCGCCGCACTCCGGGCGGTCGCCGCCGCCGACCACGACGTACTCCCTGGACCACCCAAGCCGACCAAGCTCAGCCTGCTGCGCGAGGTGGGGGCGACATTGCGAAGAGAGGGGTGAGCCGGACCGTGGAGGCAACCGCACACGCGTCCGCGCCGGTGCTCGCTGCATACCGCTACTGCGAGACCGTCACCGGGCAGCAGGCACGAAACTTCGCTTACGGCATCCGGCTCCTGCCGACCGACAAGCGACAGGCGATGTCGGCGCTCTACGCCTTTTCGCGACGGGTCGACGACATCGGCGACGGCACCCTGGAGCCGGCCGCCAAGCAGCAGCGGCTGGCGGACACCCGGGCCCTGCTGTCGCGCGTCAAGGACGGCCGGGTCGACGAGGACGACACCGACCCGGTGGCCGTCGCGCTCGCCGACGCCGCCCGCCGCTTCCCGCTGCCGCTGGAAGGTCTCGACGAACTCATCGACGGCGTCCTGATGGACGTTCACGGCCAGACCTACGAGACCTGGGACGACCTCAAGGACTACTGCCGCTGCGTCGCCGGGGCCATCGGCCGGCTCTCGCTGGGCGTGTTCGGCACCGTGCCCGGAGCGCAGGACGCCGACCGCGCCGCCGAGTACGCCGACACCCTGGGGCTCGCCCTGCAACTGACCAATATTCTCAGGGACGTTCGCGAGGACGCCGGCAACGGCCGCACCTACCTCCCCGCCGAGGATCTCGCCAAGTTCGGCTGCGCGGAAGGGTTTCACGGACCGGTCCCGCCGCCCGGCGCCGACTTCACCGGCCTGGTGCACTTCGAGGTCAACCGCGCCCGCGCCCTGTTCGCCGACGGCTTCCAGCTGCTGCCGATGCTCGACCGGCGCAGCGGCGCCTGCGTGGCCGCGATGGCGGGCATCTACCACCGGCTGCTGTCGCGGATCGCCGCCGACCCCGAGGCGGTGCTGCGGGGCCGGGTCTCGCTGCCCGGCCGGGAGAAGGCGTTCGTCGCGGTGCGGGGTCTGTCCGGGCTCGACGCCCGCGCCATCGGGCGCCGGCAGGCGGTCAGGAGGCGCGGATGACGTGCCGGGCCACCAACGAGAGCGGCGACCCCGCGTCAGCGCGGTGCGCAACCCTTCCCGGGGCGGCTGCGTCCCTGGCAGGTGTGAGGGGGGAGTACGCATGACATCGGGAGCCACGCATTCCGACCTGCGCCGCGTCCGGCCGTCAGACGGTTCCGGGCGGACCGCGGTGGTCGTCGGGGGCGGCCTGGCAGGTACCACGGCGGCGCTCGCGCTGGCCGACGCCGGGCTGCGGGTCACCCTCGTGGAGGGTAGGCCCAGGCTGGGCGGGCTGGTGTTCTCCTTCCGCCGGAACTCCGCCGCGGGCGAGCTGAGCGTCGACAACGGCCAGCACGTCTACCTGCGCTGCTGCACCGCCTACCGCAGCTTCCTGGAACGGCTCGACGCCGACCACCTGGTCCCCCTCCAGAACCGCATGGACGTCCCGGTCCTCGACCCCGGCAGCACCACCGGGTCGAAGCGCGGCGGAGGGATGCGGCTCGGCCGGCTGCGGCGTACCGCGCTGCCGGTGCCGCTGCATCTGGCCGCGAGCCTGGCCGGCTACCGGCACCTCTCGCCCGCCGAGCGGGCCGGCGTGGTGCGCGCCACCCTCGCCCTGAAGGGTCTTGACCCGGCCGACCCCGCCCTGGACGGCGTGGACTTCGGCAGCTGGCTGCGCCGGCACGGCCAGTCCGCCCGGACGATCGAGGCCCTGTGGGACCTCGTCGGCGTCGCCACTCTCAACGCCACCGCCGAGGCAGTCTCGATGGGGCTCGCCGCCAAGGTCTTCAAGACCGGGCTGCTCTCCGCTCCCGGCGCCGCCGACATCGGCTGGTCCCGTGTGCCGCTCGGCGACGTCCACGACACCCTCGCCCGCACCGCACTGGACAAGGCCGGGGTGCGCGTCGCGCTGCGCACCCGCGTCGGCGCCGTGAACCGCACGGACGCCGGCGGCTGGCAGGTCACGGTGGAGAACGGTCCGCACGGCCGCGAGCAGCTCGCCGCGGACACCGTCGTCCTGGCCGTACCGCAGCGCGAGACGCACGCGCTGCTCCCGGACGGAGCCCTGGCCGACAAGGACCGGCTGCTGGGGATCGGCACCGCGCCGATCCTCAACCTCCATGTCGTCTACGACCGCAAGGTGCTGCGCCGCCCCTTCTTCGCCGCCGTCAGCTCACCGGTCCAGTGGGTCTTCGACCGTACGGACACCTCGGGGCTGGCGCGCATCCCCGGCGGTGAGGGAAGCCAGTATCTCGCCGTCTCGCAGTCCGCCGCGCAGGAGGAGATCGACCAGCCGGTCGCCGCACTCCGCGCCCGCTATCTGCCCGAGCTGGAGCGGCTGCTGCCCGCCGCTCGCGGAGCGGGCATCCGCGACTTCTTCGTCACCCGCGAGCGCACCGCGACCTTCGCGCCCGCACCGGGCGTCGGCAGGCTCCGCCCCGCCGCCCGCACTCAAGCCCCCGGCCTGTTCCTGGCCGGTGCGTGGACCGCCACCGGGTGGCCCGCGACCATGGAAAGCGCTGTTCGCAGCGGCACTGCCGCCGCTCGCGAGGCACTCAACGAACTCGGCTTGCCTCAGGGCCGGTTGCCCAAGGAGGCGGCATGACCACGAGTACGAGCGCTCGCACGAGCACGAGTATCGGAAACAGAGGAGAAACCGTGAATCCGGCTTCCCCAGCGATCGACACCGAGAGCGTCACCGCGCTGCTGGAGCGTGGGCGGACGCTTGCCACTCCCGTGCTGCGTGCCGCCGTGGACCGGCTCGCTCCCCCCATGAACACCGTCGCCGCCTACCACTTCGGCTGGATCGACGCCGAGGGCCGCCCCACCACGGGCGACAGCGGCAAGGCCGTACGGCCCGCGCTCGCCCTGCTGTCCGCGGAGGCCGCGGGCCGGGCCCCCGAGGTCGGTATCCCGGGCGCGGTGGCCGTCGAGCTGGTGCACAACTTCTCGCTGCTGCACGACGACCTGATGGACGGTGACGAGCAGCGCAGGCACCGCGACACCGTCTGGAAGGTGCACGGCCCCGCGCAGGCCATCCTCGTCGGCGACGCGCTGTTCGCTCTCGCCAACGAAATCCTGCTGGAGCTCGGTACGGTCGAGGCCGGCCGGGCGACCCGCCGACTCACCCTGGCCACCCGCAAGCTGATCGACGGTCAGGCCCAGGACATCTCCTACGAGCACCGCGAGCGGGTCACCGTCGAGGAGTGCCTGGAGATGGAGGGCAACAAGACGGGCGCGCTGCTCGCCTGCGCCGTCTCCATCGGTGCGGTCCTCGGCGGCGCCGACGACCACACCGCCGACGTCCTGGAGAAGTACGGCTACCACCTCGGTCTCGCCTTCCAGGCCATCGACGACCTGCTGGGCATCTGGGGCGACCCGGAGGCCACCGGCAAGCAGACGTGGAGCGATCTGCGGCAGCGCAAGAAGTCGCTGCCGGTCGTCGCCGCCCTGGCCGCGGGCGGCACCGCCTCCGAACGCCTCGCTCAGATCCTCGCGGCGGACGCCAAGAAGAGCGAGACCGAGATCGCGGACTTCACCGAGGAGGAGTTCGCCTCCCGCGCCGCCCTGATCGAGCAGGCCGGCGGCCGGGACTGGACCTCCCAGGAGGCCCGCCGCCAGCACGCCACCGCCATCGCCGCACTGGACGAGGTCGAGATGCCCGAACGCATCCGCGCGCAGCTCGTCGCCCTCGCGGACTTCGTCGTCGTACGAGAGAGATGATCATCATCGTGACGTATTAGATCGCAGTCGCCGGCCGGTGCCAGCCGGGCGCCGGCCGACGCTATCCCTGAGCACGCTTCACAGTTCACTGCAGAAGGGGAAGCCATGACAGCGACGACCGACGGAAGCACCGGGGCGTTGCCGCCCCGGCCACCCTCGGCCAGCGATGCCACCGCTGAGACAACCGAACACCTCCTGGGCGCCGCGGCGCACGACACGGCCTTACGCGACGCGGCGGCCGCCGCCCGGCGCGCGACCGCCCGCGCCACCGAGTTCCTGCTCTCCCAGCAGGATTCCGCCGGATGGTGGAAGGGCGACCTCGACACCAATGTGACGATGGACGCCGAGGACCTGCTGCTCCGTCAGTTCCTGGGTATCCAGGACCCCGAGCTCACCGAGGCGGCGGCCCGCTTCATCCGCGGCGAGCAGCGCGCGGACGGCACCTGGGCCACCTTCTACGGCGGGCCCGGCGAACTCTCCACGACCATCGAGGCCTACGTGGCCCTGCGGCTCGCGGGGGACGCACCGGACGCACCGCACATGGCCCGAGCCTCGGCCTGGGTGCGCGAGCGCGGCGGGATCGCCGCCGCCCGGGTCTTCACCCGCATCTGGCTGGCCCTCTTCGGCTGGTGGCGGTGGGACGACCTCCCCGAGCTCCCGCCCGAACTGATCTATTTCCCCAAGTGGTTCCCGCTCAACATCTACGACTTCGGGTGCTGGGCGCGGCAGACGATCGTGCCCCTGACCATCGTCTCGGCCAAGCGCCCGGTGCGCCCGGCACCGTTCGCCCTCGACGAGCTGCACACCGACCCGCGCCGCCCCAACCCGCCGCAGCCGCTCGCCCCGGCGTCCAGCTGGGACGGCGTCTTCCAGCGCCTGGACAAGGCGCTGCACCTCTACCGCAAGGTCGCGGTGCGCAAGCTGCGCGGCGCCGCGATGCGCGCCGCCGCCCGCTGGATCATCGAACGGCAGGAGAACGACGGCTGCTGGGGCGGCATCCAGCCACCCGCCGTCTACTCCGTCATCGCCCTGCACCTCCTGGGCTACGACCTCGACCACCCCGTGCTGCGCACCGGCCTGCAGTCTCTGGACCGCTTCACCGTCTGGCGCAAGGACGACTCGGGCGCGCCCGTACGGATGATCGAGGCATGCCAGTCCCCGGTCTGGGACACCTGCCTGGCCACCATCGCGCTCGCCGACGCCGGACTGCCGCCCGACCACCCGCAGTTGGTCAAGGCCGCCGACTGGATACTGGCCGAGGAGATCGACCGCCCCGGTGACTGGCAGGTACGCCGTCCTCACCTCCGTCCCGGGGGCTGGGCGTTCGAGTTCGAGAACGACAACTATCCGGACATCGACGACACCGCCGAGGTGGTGCTGGCGCTGCGCCGCGTCGCGCATCCCGACCCCCGGCGCGTCGAGGCCGCGGTCCGTCGATCGGTGCGCTGGACCTTCGGCATGCAGTCCAGGAACGGAGCCTGGGGCGCCTTCGACGCCGACAACACCAGCCCGTTGCCCGACCGCCTGCCGTTCTGCGACTTCGGGGAGGTCATCGACCCGCCGTCGGCCGATGTCACCGCCCATGTCGTCGAGATGTTCGCCGACGTCGGAAGGGCGCACGACCCGCGCACCCAGCGGGGGATCACCTGGCTGCTGGCCGAGCAGGAGCCCAGCGGCGCCTGGTTCGGCCGCTGGGGCACCAACTACCTCTACGGCACGGGATCGGTACTGCCGGCCCTCGCCGCGGCCGGCCTCCCCGGCTCGCACCCCGCGATCCGGCGGGCCGTCGGCTGGCTCCGGCGCGTCCAGAACGACGACGGCGGATGGGGCGAGGACCAGCGGTCCTACCAGGACAAGGAGTGGGCGGGGCGCGGCGCCTCGACCGCCTCGCAGACCGGGTGGGCGCTGATGGCGCTGCTCGCGGCCGGCGAGCGGGACAGCGACGCCGTACGGCGCGGGGTGCGCTGGCTGGCCGACACCCAGCGCGAGGACGGCTCATGGGACGAGCCGTACTTCACCGGCACCGGCTTCCCCTGGGACTTCTCCATCAACTATCACCTGTACCGCCAGGTCTTCCCGCTGACGGCCCTGGGCCGCTACGTCAACGGCGGACCGGCCGGTGCGCCCTTGGGGGCCTGATGCGGGGACGCCCCCCGACGGCCGCGGACGCCCCGCTGCTGGTCGCCTGCGCGCTCGGCATCGAGCGGTTCGCGCTGCGGGGCGGCGATCGCGGCGGCGCGAGCCCGCAACTGGTCACGCTCCGCACCGGCATGGGGCCCCAGGCGGCGGAGCGCGCCGTCACGAAGGCGCTCCGCGACGGCGCCGCCACCGCGCACTCACCGGTCGTCGCCAGCGGGTTCTGCGCCGGTCTTGCCCCCGGCATGCGGCCCGGAGACGTCGTCGTCGCCGGGTCCACCCGCGACCACCGGCCGGACGCCCCGGAGGTGCTCTGCCGCGACAACGGTCCGCTGCTCGATGCGCTGCGGCAGCGTGGGCTGACCGTGCACACCGGACTGCTGCGCGGCTCCGACCACGTCGTCCGCGGCGCCGAGCGGGCCGCGCTGCACGCCGCGGGAGCCGTCGCGGTGGACATGGAATCCGCCGCCACGCTCCGCGCGGCGGTGCGCTCCGGGATCCGTCCGGTTGCGGCCGTCCGGGTGGTCGTGGACGCTCCAGAACATGAACTCATGCGTATCGGCACCGTGCGCGGTGGAATATCGGCCTTCCGTGTGCTGCGCTCCGTTCTTCCTGTTCTCTTCGAATGGCACCGTTCTTTGCTGCTCCCCAGGAGGTGAGCTAGATGGCTATGCCGCTCCGCCAGACCATCCGGGTCGGGACCTACCTTTTTGAACAGAAAGTGCTCAGGAAGCGCGAGAAGTTTCCGCTCATCGTCGAACTCGAACCACTCTTCGCGTGCAACCTCGCCTGCGAGGGCTGTGGGAAGATCCAGCACCCGGCGGGGGTGCTGAAGCAGCGCATGCCGGTGGCGCAGGCGGTCGGCGCGGTGCTGGAATCCGGCGCCCCGATGGTGTCCATCGCCGGTGGCGAACCGCTGATGCACCCGCAGATCGACGAGATCGTCCGCCAGCTGGTCGCCAAGCGGAAATATGTCTTCCTGTGCACCAACGCGATGCTGCTGCGCAAGAAGATGGAGAAGTTCACGCCGTCGCCGTATTTCGCATTCGCGGTGCACATCGACGGAATGCGTGAGCGGCACGACGAATCCGTCGCGAAGGAAGGCGTCTTCGACGAGGCGGTGGCGGCGATCAAGGAAGCCAAGCGGCGTGGATTCCGGGTCACCACGAACTCCACCTTCTTCAACACCGACACCCCGCAGACCATCATCGAGGTCCTCAACTTCCTCAATGACGATCTCCAGGTCGACGAAATGATGCTGTCGCCCGCCTACGCCTACGAGAAGGCCCCCGACCAGGAACACTTCCTGGGCGTCGAGCAGACCCGGGAGCTGTTCAAGAAGGCGTTCGCCGGCGGCAACCGGCGCCGCTGGCGGCTCAACCACAGCCCGCTGTTCCTCGACTTCCTGGAGGGCAAGGCGGACTTCCCGTGCACGGCCTGGGCGATTCCCAACTACTCGCTCTTCGGCTGGCAGCGCCCCTGCTACCTGATGAGCGACGGGTACGTCCCGACGTACAAGGAACTCATCGAGGAGACGGACTGGAGCAAGTACGGCCGCGGCAAGGACCCCCGCTGCGCCAACTGCATGGCGCACTGCGGCTACGAGCCCACCGCCGTCCTGGCCACGATGGGTTCCCTGAAGGAGTCCCTGCGGGCCGCCCGGGACACCGTCGGGGGAAACCGCTGATGAGGTGAGCAGCGAGGTGGGCCCGGTGGCGCCGGGCACACCGGCGTCCCGGCCCGGCCGGTGGCGGCGCGGCGGCGACCGCCCTCGCCACCGGCCGTGCGGGGACGCCGCCGTCAGCTGAACCAGTAGAGGGGGAGTGATCCATGACGATGCTGGAGCACATCCGGCAGCCGCGTGACCTCAAGGCGCTCGCGGCGGACCGGCTGGACGAACTGGCCCACGAGATCCGCACGTTCCTGGTGCACGCCGTCGCGCGTACCGGCGGCCATCTGGGCCCCAACCTGGGTGTGGTCGAGCTGACCATCGCCCTGCACCGGGTCTTCGACTCGCCCGCCGACCGCATTCTCTTCGACACCGGCCACCAGTCGTACGTGCACAAGCTGCTCACGGGGCGTCAGGACTTCTCGAAGCTGCGGGCGAAGGGCGGTCTTTCCGGCTACCCGTCGCGGGCGGAGTCCGAGCACGACGTCATCGAGAACAGCCATGCCTCGACGGTGCTGGGCTGGGCCGACGGTCTGGCCAAGGCCAATCAGGTGCGGGGCAAGGACGACCATGTCGTCGCGGTGATCGGTGACGGTGCGCTGACCGGCGGGATGGCCTGGGAGGCGCTGAACAACATCGCCGTCGCCAAGGACCGCCCGCTCGTCATCGTCGTCAACGACAACGAGCGCTCCTACGCGCCGACCATCGGCGGCCTCGCCGACCACCTCGCCACGCTGCGCACCACCGACGGCTACGAGCGATTCCTGGCCCGCGGGAAGGACATCCTGGAGCGCACCCCGGTCGTCGGCAAGCCGCTCTACGGAAGCCTGCACGGCGCCAAGAAGGGGCTGAAGGACTTCATCGCCCCGCAGGGCATGTTCGAGGACCTCGGCCTGAAGTACATCGGCCCGATCGACGGCCACGACATCGCCGCCGTCGAGTCGGCGCTGCACCGCGCGGCCGGCTTCCACGGCCCGGTGCTGGTGCACTGCCTGACCGAGAAGGGCCGCGGCTACCGCCCGGCCCTGGAGGACGAGGCGGACCGCTTCCACACCGTCGGCAAGATGGACCCGCTGACCTGCGAGCCCGTCGCGCCGCCCGCGGCACCTACCTGGACCTCCGTCTTCGGTGAAGAGATGGTCCGTATCGGTGCCGAGCGTGCGGACGTCGTCGCACTGACGGCCGCGATGCTGCAGCCGGTCGGACTGGGGAAGTTCGCCGCGGCGTATCCGGACCGGGTGTGGGACGTCGGTATCGCCGAACAGCACGCCGCGGTGTCCGCGGCGGGGCTGGCCACCGGCGGGCTGCACCCGGTCGTCGCGGTCTACGCCACCTTCCTCAACCGCGCCTTCGACCAGGTCCTGATGGACGTCGCGCTGCACCGGTGCGGCGTCACCTTCGTCCTGGACCGGGCCGGGGTCACCGGCACCGACGGCGCCTCCCACAACGGCATGTGGGACATGTCGATGCTCGGCGTCGTCCCCGGGCTGCGGATCGCCGCACCCCGTGACGCCGAGCAACTCCGCGCCGAGCTGCGGGAATCCCTGGACATCGACGACGCGCCGACCGTCATCCGGTTCCCCAAGGAGTCGGTGGGCGAGCCCATCGCGGCGGTGGAGCGGATCGGCGGTGTCGATGTCCTGCGCCGCGCCGACCGGCCGGACGTGCTGCTGGTCGCCGTCGGCGTGATGGCGCCGGTCTGCCTCGACGTCGCCGAACTGCTGGCGGCGCGCGGCATCGGCGCGACGGTCATCGACCCGCGCTGGGTCAAGCCGGTGGACCCCGCGATCCCCCAACTCGCCGCCGCGCACACCATGGTGGCCGTCGTGGAGGACAACAGCCGCAACGGCGGCGTGGGTTCAGCCGTCGGCAGTGCGCTGCGCGACGCCGAGCTGGATGTGCCGCTGCGCACCTTCGGCATCCCCGAGCAGTTCCTTGCGCACGGCAAGCGCGGCGAACTGCTGGCCGACATCGGGCTGACCCCGGCCGAGATCGCCGCCCGGATCGGCGCCGTACCGGCCCTGAACCGGATGAGCGTCGTGCCGGCCCCTAAGGAGAAACAGCCGTGACCGGATTCGACCTCGCGGAGCTGCTCGCCGCGCGCGGCGGCGAGCGCTACGACCTGCATGCCCGCCACCTCAACCACCAACTGCCCCGCATGCTGCACACCATCGGCTTCGACAAGGTCTACGAGCGGGGCGAGGGCGCCTACTTCTGGGACACCGACGGCCAGGACTACCTCGACATGCTCGCGGGCTTCGGCGTGATGGGCCTGGGGCGGCACCACCCGGTCGTCCGGCAGGCCCTGCACGATGTGCTGGACGCCGGCCTGGCCGACCTCACCCGCTTCGACTGCCAGCCGCTGCCCGGCCTGCTCGCCGAGAAGCTGCTGTCCTACGCGCCCCACCTCGACCGGGTCTTCTTCGGCAACAGCGGGACCGAAGCGGTGGAGACCGCCCTGAAGTTCGCCCGCTTCGCGACGGGCAGACCGCGCGTTCTGTACTGCACCCACGCCTTCCACGGCCTGACCACCGGCTCGCTCTCCGTCAACGGCGAGGACGGCTTCCGCGACGGCTTCGCACCGCTGCTGCCCGACACCGCCGTGGAGATGGGTGACCTGGAGGCGTTGGAGCGGGAGATCAAGCGCGGCGATGTGGCGGCGCTGATCGTCGAGCCGATCCAGGGCAAGGGCGTGCTGCCCGCGCCGCCCGGATACCTGCGCGCCGCCCAGGAGCTGCTGCACCGGTACAAGGGCCTGCTGATCGCCGACGAGGTGCAGACCGGCCTCGGCCGCACCGGCGACTTCTTCGCCTACCAGCACGAGGACGGGGTCGAACCGGACCTGGTGTGCGTGGCGAAGGCGCTGTCCGGTGGCTACGTCCCGGTCAGCGCGACGCTCGGCAAGGACTGGATCTTCAAGAAGGTCTACTCGTCCATGGACCGGGTCCTGGTGCACTCCGCCAGCTTCGGCTCCAACGCCCAGGCGATGGCGGCCGGTCTCGCGGTGCTCAGCGTCATGGAGGACGAGGAGATCGTCGCCAACGCCCGGCACACCGGCGACCTGCTGCGCACCCGCCTGGCGGCCCTCACCGACACGTACGAGCTGCTGCACGATGTCCGAGGCCGCGGCCTGATGGTCGGCATCGAGTTCGGCCGGCCCTCCTCGCTGGGCCTGCGCAGCCGCTGGACGATGCTGCAGGCGGCCCGCAAGGGCCTGTTCGCGCAGATGGTCGTGGTGCCGCTGCTCCAGCGGCACCGCATCCTGACCCAGGTCTCCGGAGACCATCTGGAGGTCATTAAGCTGATCCCGCCGCTGACCATCGGTGAGCGTGAAGTGGACCGGTTCGTCGAGGCGTTCACCGCCGTCATGGACGACGCCCACGGTGGCGGCGGCCTGATGTGGGACTTCGGGCGGACGCTGGTCAAGCAGGCGGTCGCCAACCGGTGACGAGGCTGCGGGGGAACGGATGGTCGCCGCGACGACGGCGCGCGCCGTCAACGACATCACGGGGCGCTGGGCGCGAGCGGCGGTGGGGGAGCGCGGCACCGTTCTGACGGCGACCGGAGTGTGGCCGTTGCAGGCCCTGCTCGCGGGAGCGGCGGCCGGACCGGCCCGCGCCGAACTCGCCGCCGCGCTCGGCATCGACGCCGAGCACGCCGTACGCGAAGGCCGCGACCTGCTGGCCGCGTGTCAGGAGGCGGAGGGCGTCAACGCCGCGGTGGGGCTCTGGACCCGACGGTCGATGGTGCTGCGCCCGGAATGGCGGGCCGGACTGCCGCCGGGCTCGCACGGCGAGCTGACCGGGGATGCCGGCGCGGACGCGGAAGCGATGCACGCGTGGGCGCGGCGGCACACCGGCGGGCTGATCGAGCGGATGCCGGTCCGCGTCGAACCGGACACGCTGCTGGTGCTGGCGAGCGCGCTGCTGGTGCGGACGACCTGGCAGGAGCCGTTCGGCGCGTATCCGCTCCGGGTGGCCGAAGGGCCGTGGGCAGGGCGGGAGTTGACGGGCCTGAGCCGTTCCGGCACGAACGCCGGGCAGGTGCGCGTCCACAGCACGCCGGCCGGCCCGCTGACCGCGGCGGAGGTCGCGGGGGACAACGGTCTGGACGTGCATCTCCTGCTCGGGCCCCAGGACATGCCGGGCGGTGCGGTCCTGTCCCATGGTGTGGCAGCGCTGGCCGGGTCGTATCCGACGGTGTCCGGGGCGAGGCTGACCGAAGGGGCCGGGCCGGGGCTGAGCGTGCGGACCGTACCGAGCGAGAACGGCGAGGCGCGGGTGCAGCTGACCGCCGCCCGCTTCACCGTCGACGCGGAACACGATCTGCTGCAGCGGGCGGGGCTCTTCGGGCTCGGCGCCGCCTCCGACACCTCCCGGGGACACTTCCCCGGGATCAGCGAGCAGCCGCTGGCGGTGTCGGCCGCACGGCAGACCGCGACGGCGACCTTCGGCCCGCTCGGCTTCCGGGCGGCGGCCGTCACGGTGCTGCCCGCAGCCGCGGGGTCGGTGCCGCGGACTCCGCCGTACCGGGCGCTGCACGTGTCGGCCCGCTACGACAGACCCTTCGGTTTCCTCGCGGTGCACCGGGCGTCAGGGCTGGTGCTCGTCGCGGGATGGGTGACGGACCCCGACCCGTGGCTGTGGCGCGCGGCTACAGGGTGACGGGCCGGACTCCCTCGTCCCCCCGGCCCTCGGCGCGCAGCTCAGCGGTCAGGAGGTCACCGGGGCACCGGGTCAGTCGGTCAGCAGCTGGGCACGCAGCCGGTCGCGCGTCGTGGTCGTCAGCTTCAGACCGTCGGTGAGGTACTTCTCCGTGGAGCCCCAGGTCTGGTGGATCGCGTCGAAGGCGGCCGCCAGGTAGTCGGTGTGCGCCCCGAAGAGCGGCGAGAGCAGCTCCATGACCTCCGGGGACATCCCGACCGCGGAGGAGTCGGATCGACGGATCTTGTAGCGGCGGTGGGGGTCGTTGGACTTGAGGTAGTCCGCCTCGATGGCGTCCCGCTCCACGCCGACCGCCAGCAGCGTCACGGCGACCGACAGGCCGGCGCGGTCCTTGCCGGCGGCGCAGTGCATCAGGGCCGGCACGCTGTCCTCGGAGAGGGAGTGCAGCAGCCGACTGTGGTCCTCGGTGCGGGTGGTGATGATGTGGCGGTAGGTCTGCGCCATGCGCGCCGCGGCCTTGCCGTCACCTAGCGCGGTCCGCAGCTGGTCCAGCTCGCCGTCGCGCACCATCGTCCAGAATTCGGCGCCGTCGGCGGGATCCGTCAGCGGAATGTTCACGTTTCGCACGCCGGGGAGGGCGACGTCCGGGCCCTCCAGCTTGATGTCCGCGGCGTTGCGGAAGTCGAAGACGGTGTGCAGCCCGAGGCCGGCGAGAAACGCGGCGTCCTCCTGCGTGGCGTGTGCGAGGTGGCCGCTGCGGAACAGCCGGCCCTCGCGGATGCGACGCCCGTCCTTGGTCGGGAGCCCGCCCACGTCGCGGAAGTTGCGCACCTCCGTGAGTTCGGTCTCGGTCGACGGGACCTGCGGCGTCTGCTGCGTCACGGGCGCTCCTCGGGGTCGGCCGCCGACGCTGCTCGTCGACGAGGCGGGGCAACTTCGACGATACGACATTCATGCAATAGGCAATCAGGACACCATGCGCGCGAAATGCGACGCGTCGTCGCGGCACGACAGATTTCAGCCCGATCGATGGGCACCCACTGATCGATCGATATTCCGACTTGAGGAGAATTTGACCGGGTGGTATTAATCACCCCACGTCAACCCCTGGTTACGGTGGCGTAAGTCACTTCTTTGGGTGAAGTATGTCCTGACGTGGCAGACGATTCGAAGAACATGAGCAACGGCGCGTACGGCGCCATCGGGTCGTACGCAGCCGTCGGGGACAGCTTTACCGAGGGGGTCGGGGATCCCGGGCCTGACGGGGCGTACATCGGTTGGGCGGACCGGCTCGCGGTCCTGCTGTCGGACCAGCGGAACGAGGGGGACTTCCGCTATGCGAACCTCGCCGTCCGGGGGCGGCTCCTCGACCAGATCGTCGAGGAGCAGGTGCCCCGGGCGAAGGAGCTGGCTCCCGCCCTGGTGACGTTCTGTGCCGGCGGCAATGACATCCTGCGGCCCGGTTCGGACCCCGACGCGGTGGCCGAGCGCTATGAGGCGGCGGTCGCCGATCTGCGGGAGACGGTCGGCACGGTGCTGCTGTGCACCGGCTTCGACACCCGCGACATCCCCGTGCTCAAGCATCTGCGGGGCAAGATCGCGACCTATACGGCACATGTCCGCGCGATCGCGGACCGTCACGACAGTCCGGTCCTCGACCTGTGGTCGCTGAAGTCCGTCCAGGACCGGCGGGCGTGGAGCGGTGACCGGCTGCACCTGTCCGCCGACGGTCACACCCGGGTCGCCCTGCGTGCGGGGCAGGTGCTCGGCCTGCAGGTGCCCGCCGACCCGGACCAGCCCTGGCCCCCGGAGGCGGAGCGGTCGCCCGCAGCGGCACGGCGCGACAACATCCACTGGGCGCGGGAGTGCCTCGTGCCGTGGATCGGGCGGCGGCTTCGTGGCGTGTCCTCCGGCGATCATGTGGAGCCCAAGCGGCCCGATCTGCTGCCGCTGTAACGCCGCCACGGCCGATGAGGCCGTGACCCCATGACGGAGGCCCCGACTTCCGCGACGGCGCCTTGCCGGCGGTCGTCGCAACCCGTGCTCTCCGACGTGGCAGGAGAAGCCGGCAGCCGCTCGGCCGCGCTCACACAGCCGAGCGGCTGCAGCGCGTTCCGGGCCTTTCCTGCGGACTCTTGGGCGGACCTGTTCGGCAAAGACTTCGTGCCGCGCTTCGACGGGATCGTCGCAGGGTTCGGATGGACCAAGGCGGACCCGGGGGTCCGGAGCCGGTCCTGAGCCGTGAGGCGTTCCGGCTCGTGCCGGGCGTGACTGCTGCTGCGCCTGGCGGCGTCGGCTTGTGGCGGGGGCGTTCTCCGGCGCAAGCTCGGCGCGGTGGGGCCTCAGTGTGCTGCGGAGGTGTACGGCAGGTCGGCCCAGACGACCCGGCCGGGTCCGGCCGCGTCGTGCCGGGTGCCCCAGCTGTCGGACAGTGCGCCGACGAGGAAGAGGCCGCGCCCGCACTCCTTGTCCACGCTGCCGGGCTGGGCATGCGGCGCCGACGCCTGCGCGCCGCCCTGGTCTGTGATCTCTATGCGTATGTGCGCGCCGGCCAGCCTCAGTTCACATCCGACCTTCTCGCTGTCGGTGTGCCGTATCGCGTTGGTGAACAGCTCCGACACCACCAACTCCACGTCGTCACGGACCTGTTGGCAGGCGCCCCAGGCGCGCAGCAGGGCCGTGACGCGTCTGCGCGCCTCGGGTACGGACGTGCGTCGCGCCGGGAGATGGAACGCGTCCTGGGGGTGCTCGGCGACGGAGCCGCCACAGCGCCCTAACGAAGAAGCGTTGTTGGAGGAAGCCACTCCGCAACTATGTGCGATGTTGGTCGCCGATGGCAAGGATCATTCTGCAATTTGCAGAATCGTAAATGCAGTCTGTCGCCGCTGCTGACGACATGACACACTGCTGTTTCCTGAAGCTGGTTGGAGGAGATCGGACGTGGCGGATCCACGGTCGGCGGGTGCGCCGACCGTCCTGCGGGTGGTGCTCGGGAAGCGACTGCAGGACCTGCGCGAAAAGGCGGGGCTGTCCTTCGAACGGGCCGCGGAGGCACTCGATGTCACCCACGCCACGATTCGGCGCATGGAGAAGGCCGAGGTAGGCCTCAAGCTTCCGTACGTCGAGAAGCTGTTGGCGACCTACGGCGTCCGCGACCAGGACGAGATCGAGGGTTTCCTGTCCCTCGCGCGGGAGGCCAACCGCCCCGGCTGGTGGCACAACTTCCGGGACGTCCTGCCCGAGTGGTTCAGCGCGTTCGTCAGCCTGGAGAGCGAAGCCAATCTCATCCGGGCCTACCAACCCCACTACGTACCGGGCCTGTTGCAGACCGAGGACTACGCCGCCGCCGTGCTGCGGGCCGGCATGCCGCACGCTCCCGCCGCGGACATCGACCGCATCGTGGCGCTGCGCCTGGAGCGGCAGGCCCTGCTCACCCGCGAGAACGCGCCGATGCTGTGGGTGGTCATGGACGAGACCGTCCTGCGGCGCCCCATCGGCGGCTCCTCGGTGATGCGCGACCAGATCACCCGGCTGATGGAGGCCACGGCCCTGCCCAACGTCCGGCTGCAGATCGTGCCGTTCGCCGCAGGCCCGCACCCCGCCATGTACGGGCCCTTCCACCTCTTCCGTTTCCCGATCCCGGAGCTCCCGGACATCGCGTACGCGGAAAGCCTCGTCGGGGCCGTGTACTTCGACCAGCGCAACGACGTCTCGCAGTTTCTGGAGGCCCTGGACCGGATGTGTGCGCAGGCCGCGCCGGCACACACCACCGAGGCCCTTCTGGGTGGCTTTCGCAAGGAGATCTGAACCATGGATCGCATACGCATCTACAACGGCATGCCCGCCAAGGAACTGGGCAACGACGGCTGGCACAAGCCGTGGAGCGGGGGGAACGGCGGCGAGTGCGTCGAGGCCATGAGACTGGGTGACGGCCGGGTGGCGCTGCGGCAGTCGACCGACCCGGACGGTCCGGCGCTGATCTACACCCACCGCGAAATCGTGAGTTTCATCGAGGGCGCGAAGGCCGGAGAAGCCGACTTCCTGCTCTCCGCGCCGTGTCGGCGCCCCGAACGGAGGACGGCGTGAGCGAACAGGACATAGCCCCCGAGGCGCGCGGCCCGCAGGGCTCGCCGGAACCGGAGCACTCGGGGTTCTCCGCGGAGGACATCGACACCAGCCGGCCGCACCCGGCCCGGATGTACGACTACTACCTCGGCGGCTGGGACAACTACGAGGTCGACCGGGTGGCCGCTGAGCGCGTCATCGAGGTCCACCCCCAGATACGGCTCAGCGCCCGCGCCAACCGCGCCTTCCTTCAGCGGGCCGTGCGTGCCCTGGTCGGCGGCGGCATCCGCCAGATCATCGACATCGGCACCGGCATCCCGACCTCGCCCAACACCCATGAGGTGGCCCGCGAGGTCGCGCCCGACACCTGCGTGGTCTACGTCGACAACGACCCGATCGTCGCCACCCACGCCGGGGCGCGGCTCACCAACACCGAACGCACCGGATTCGTGCTCGGTGACGTCCGCGACCCGAAGGCGATCCTCGACCACCCGGTCGTCCGCGAACTGATCGACTTCGATCAGCCGGTGGTGCTGCTGCTGGTCGCCGTCCTGCACTTCATCCGGGACGACGAAGACCCCGTCGCCATCGTCGCCACCCTCGCCGACGCCCTCCCCGCGGGCAGCCACATCGTCCTGTCGCACGCCACCGGCGAGCCCTACGAGAACTACGCCCCGGGGCGGACCGACGTTCAGGCGCGCGACGGCGTGGTGAACGTCTACCGCAGCGCCACCGCCACCCTCAACCTGCGGTCGAAGGCCGAGATCGAGCCGCTCCTCGACCCGTTCACGGTGCTGGATCCGGGGGTCGTACGGGTACCGCTGTGGCGGCCGGACGGCGAGGTGCCCGGCGCGAAGGAACTCAACGACACCATCTTCTACGGCGCGGTGGGCCGCAAGGACTGACCGGCCGCCGACGGGGCGGCCGCGACGGACGGCGGCAACGGCCGGCCATGGCCCGAAGCCGCACCGGCTCAGACGGCAGGCTCGGTGACATGGGCGTCCAGGGCCGCGCAGAGCCAGTCGTGGGCGGCGCCGGCGGTCGGCTGCGACGGGTCGGACAGTTCGGCGGCGAGGTGCCAGTAGCGGTCGATACGCGGGTCCGCGGCGAGCACCCCGCTGAGCCGGCGGCGGAACGCCGGGGTGTCGCGCGTGCCGGCTGAGTGGGCGTAGGCGGAGACGAAGCAGTCGAGCGCCTCGCCCTCGTGCGGCGGCCGCTGCGTGCGCAGTGGGGGCGAGGCCAGCGCGTACGCCTCGATGAGGCCGTCGTAGAGCACGGCCGGGCGGTAGCCCTCGTCGCGCCGGTGCGCCGCGGGCTGGTGCTGCCCGCCGCCGCTGTGGCAGGGACCGGAGACCAAGGCGTGCAGTTGGGCGAAGGTCAACACCTGGGCCGGGGTCGGGTCCGCGGGGGGCTGGGGCACCGCGTGCTCGATGATCGTGGAGGCCAGCCGGGCCGGGAGTCGCGGGGGCAGCCACTGCCTCCAGAAGCGCGCCAGCGCGGCCGTGCTGGGGGGAGTGGACATGCCGCCGATGAGGCGCAGCCGGTCGGTGCGCTCCTCGGGTGCGCAGTCCTGGAGGAGGTGCAGGGCGGCCTCCCGCCACCGCAGGGCCGCCATCCGCGTGCCGAGTTCCCGCAGTTGCCCCGCGATGGCGTCTTCCAGCGCGCCTTCCTGGTCGAGGATGCGACCCACGTCCGGGACGGGCAGGTCGAGGGTCCGCAGGGAGCGGATCATGCGGAGTCGGTCGAGTGCCTCGGGGCCGTACCTGCGGTGGCCACCGGCGCTGCGGGCGGCTTCGGGCAGCAGACCGCGGTCGGAGTAGAAACGGACCGTCTTGACGGTGACACCCGCCTGCTCGGCGAGTTCCCCGATGCTCCACATGCGGTCAACGGACACGACTTGAACCTCCCTCCGGGGGAGTTCCTAGCGTAGCGGCGAGCGCGGAGGGCCGGTGCGGCCGGACCCGCGGACCACGGCGTGCGAGGAGAGCTACATGACGGCATTCGTATTGGTGGCGGGGGCCCACACCGGCGGCTGGGTATGGCGGGAAGTGGCTGCCAGGCTGCGGGAGTCGGGGGCCGAGGCGTATCCGGTGACGCTCTCCGGCATGGGTGAAGGCGGTGGCCCGGCGGGGCCGGACGCGGACCTGGAGACGCATATCGCGGATCTGGTGCGGCTGATCGACGAGCTGGAGGCGCCGGAGGTGGTGCTCGTCGGGCACTGCTACGGCATCCACCCGGTGCTCGGCGCCGCCGACCGGCGCCCGCAGCGGATTGCCCGGGTCGTCCATCTGGATGTGGGGGTGCCGCAGGACGGCGACCCGGCCCTGAGGCTGGTGCCCGATCAGGAACTCCGCGACCGGCTGCAGGCGCCGGACCGGCCGGCCGGGGAGAGCCGGCGAATTCCCCCGCCGTCGCTCGACGAGTGGGAGCGCTGGGGCAGCACCGCCGGCGTCCCGGCAGAGGCCCTGGCGGAGCTGGCCCACCGTGCCGTGCCGCAGCCGCTGGCGACGTTCACCCAGCCGCTCCAACTCTCGTGCGCAGCAGCGGAGTTCCTGGTGACCGGTGTGCTCTGCACCGCCAACGGGTCGAGCATCGCCCTGGTCCAGACCCTGGTGGGACTGGGCGACCCGCGCCTGAAGGCGCTCACCGACCCCCGGGTGAGCTTCTTCGATCTCCCCACCGGGCATTGGCCAATGCTCTCCGCCCCTGACGAACTGGCCGACGTACTGCTGCGGGCCGCCGCAGGAGAGGGGCACCACCTGTCCGCGGCGGCGAGCGAGCAGCCCGGGCACCTGCGGCCCTTCCTCATGGATGTCCCGGAGCGGCCCCGTGAGCGGGTGGGGCGGGTCGATCTCTACCTGCCGGACGCCGACCGGCCCCGTCCGGCGGTGGTGTTCGTCCATGGCGGCCCGGTTCCCGCCGGCGTGCGGCCGACGCCGCGGGACTGGCCGGCCTTCACCGCCTACGGCCGGTACCTGGCGCACCAGGGGGTGGTCGGCGTGACGCTGGACCACCGGCTGCACGACCTCGCCGACTACGGGCGCGCCGCCGAGGACCTCGCCGAAGCGGTCGAGCGCGTACGAGCCGATCCGCGCGTCGACGAAGAACGCGTCGCGCTCTGGTTCTTCTCCGCCGGCGGCCTGTTGTCGGCGGACTGGCTCGCGGCTCCCCCGCCCTGGCTGCGCTGCGTGGCGGCGACGTATCCCATCCTGGCGCCGCTGCCCAACTGGGGGCTTTCCGCGTCCCGTTTCCGCCCGGCGGTTGCGGTGCGTAGCGCGGGACGGCTGCCGATCGTGTTGACCCGGGTGGGGCTGGAGCTCGCCGAAATCGCGGCGACCGTCAAGGAGTTCCTGACCGAGGCCGAGAAATGCCGAGCCGATGTCGAGGTGATCGATCTGCCGCTCGGCCACCACGGTTTCGAAACGATCGACCACACCGAGGACGCGCGCCATGCCGTCCAGCAGGCGGTGCGATCCGTCCTCGCGCAGCTGCGCGGCTGAGCCGTCCCGCGGCCGCCCGCCCCGGGGGAGCGGGCGGCCGGGGTGACCCGAAGGGCACGGCCTAGGCCCCGGCGTGGGAGACCTCGGCGTCCGAGGGGCCGGAAAGGGCTTCGGCGGGTGTTTTGTTGACGGCCGGGTGGAGGGGGCGGAGCATTTCCGGGTCGGCGAGGGCGGTGTGTGTGCCAGGTGAGGTGCAGGCGTACGCGCCCGCCACGGCGCCAAGACGCGCGCACTCCTCCAGATCCAGGCCGGCTCGCCGGCCATAGAGGAACCCGCTGGTGAAGGCGTCGCCCGCGCCGTTGCTGTCGACGACGGGGCCGGGCGGGACCGCGGCCGGGACGTGCCGGGGAGTGCGGTCGTCGGGAGTGAGGAGGTAGGCGCCGCCCGCGCCCGCCGTCGCGATGACCACCTCGGCCCGGCCTTCCCGGAGGATCTCCCGCATGACGGGGCCGATCCGTTCGCCCGCCCCGGCCGTGCTGAGGAACACCAGGTCCGAGCGGAGCGCGAAGTCCCGGTGGTGGCCGGTCAGGCCGTCCCAGTCGTGCAGGTCCGTGGAGACGGGGATGCCGAGGGCCTCGATGTCGTCGTACAGAAATCGCGCGAAGTGCGTGATCGACAGGTGGACGTGGCGGGCGCGGCGCAGTGCCGGGAGGTAGTGCTCGGGCGGCATGCGAAGGTCGAGAGGGTCGCGGCCGTCGTAGAAGGACGTCCGGCGGCCGTCGGGGGAGACGAGGTTGACGGCCCGTCGGGTGCCGTGCGGAGAGATCAGCGGCCGGAAGTCGACGCCGGTAGGGGCGAGCCGCTCCCGGACCAGGGTGCCTTGGTGGTCGTCGCCGATGAAGTCCACGAATCCGGTGGTGAGTCCGAGTGCCGCGCAGCCGAGCGCGACCCCGGTCCCGGTGTGCCCCGCGCCTTCGCGGATGGGCGGCACCGTGTACGCGTCGGCGGCCGGCACGGGGAGCGCGCCGACCTGCACGGTGGTGTCCACGCCCGATCCGCCGATCACGAGGACGTCGTACGGCTCAGTTACCTGCTGGAATGTCACAAGCGTCCTTGAATCCCTTGCTGGTGAGACCGTTTGCGGACGTTTCCCGTCCGCTGCCGGGAGTCTAGACGCAGGCCCACCACATAACGGGATGTCAGGGACTGCCGTGACGTGCGGGAGGAAACAGCAGCTGAGAAGCGGTTTCGGGGCGACTCGGGCGACGTCGCCACCCCTCGGTGGGGGGTGGCGACGGCCGTGAACCGGCGTGCCGGGACGGGCGTTGACATCGCTGTGCGTGCACTGAAGTCTGGGCGCCAGTGATCAGGTTGGCGCGCGCAGTGCGTGCCGGGTGGGGAGCGGGTACGGATGACAGCGCACGCCGGGAGCGGGCACCACGCGATCGTGATCGGTGGAGGGCTCGCCGGGATGCTCGCCGTCACCGCCCTGCTGGGGCACGTCGAGACCGTCACCGTCATCGAACGCGACCGGTACCCCGCAGGCCCGGCCTTCCGCAAGGGCGTCCCGCAGGCCCGTCACCTGCACATCCTCCTCAGCGGCGGCCAACGCGCACTGGAGGACCTGCTGCCGGGCACGGTCGGGGCGCTCGCCGACGCGGGGGCCCGCAGCCTGTATCTCCCGCGCGATCTGCTGACCCGCACGCCCACCGGGTGGCAGCGCCGCTTCGACGAGCGCCGGCATCCGACGCTGTGCGTCACCCGGCCGCTGCTCGACGCGGTCGTACGGGAGCGCACGCTCCTGGGGGCAACGGCTTCGCCCACCCGCGTCGAGGTGCTGGAGGCCACCGAGGCGGTGGGCCTGACCGGTGACGCGGGGCGGGTGACCGGGGTTCGCGTGCGGTCCCGGGGCGGCGAGCCGGCCGACCGGGCCGAGCGCGCCCTGTCCGCCACGCTGGTCGTGGACGCGTCCGGCCGCGGTTCCCGGGCTCCCCAGTGGTACGCCGACCTCGGCCGGCCAGCGCCGCACGAGGTGACCGTCGACGCCGGAATCGCCTACGCCACCCGGGAGTACCGGCCCAGCGACCCGGACTCCGCGCCGGACGTGGGGGTGAACATCCCCGGCTGGCCGCAGTGCCCGCGAGGCGGCGCGTACGTGCCGGTCGAGGACGGCAAGTGGCTGCTGACGCTGTCCGGCGTCCGCGGACACCATCCGCCCACCGACGCGCAGGGGTTCCTCGGCTTCAGCGCCACCCTCGGCGACCCGTACGTCCATGAACTCCTCGCCCGCGCCGAGCCGGTCTCCCCGGTGCACGGTTTCCGCGACACCTGCAACCGCCGTCGGCACTTCGAACGCCCCGACGCGGCACCCGACGGCTTCCTCGCCCTCGGGGACGCCCACTGCACCTTCAACCCCGTCTACGGGCAGGGCATGTCGGTCGCCGCGCTCGGCGCGGTCGCCGTGCGCCGCACTCTGGAGACCGCCGGCGGCCCGGTCCCGGGATTCACCGCCGAGGCCCAGCGGGCGGTGTCCCGCGCCGTGGATCCGGCATGGCTGGCGGCCGTCGGCGCGGACCGCCCGTACACGACCGACGGGGACGCCGGAGCGGGCCCCGGTGAGCGGCTGGCCACCTGGTACTTCGGCCGCCTGGCCGCCCGCGCCGCCATTGACCCCGTCGTCGGCGCGGCCTACCGGGACGTCTTCTGCCTGACCGCACCGCTGTCCCGGCTCGTCGCGCCGCGCATCGTCCTGCGCACCGTCTTCCTGCCGCGCCGACCGGGCCTTGCCGCCCCGCCGGACGCCGTCGAGACGGTGTGACACGCGGCCGGGGCCCCTCCGGCACCCGGCCGCGGAAATCGGATGCGTCCGCCGGATCCCGCACGGGAGAGTGGGGCATGACGTGGACGCTGAGAGACGAGATCGACCGCTTCGAGGAGGCCGCCGGGGCGTTTTTGCGGGCGCGGCCGGCGGAGCACACCGTGCTGCTGTCCGTCACGGCCTCTCTGCGGGCCATCGGACCTGACGCGTACGGCGACCGAGCCCCGTGGTTCGGGTGGTGGCAGCGGGCGGGGCGGTCGGTGGAGGCCGCCCTGGTGTGGACCCCGCCGCGCCCCGCTCTGCTCTCGCCGATGGGTGACGACGCCGCGGCGGCGCTGGTGGACGCGCTGGCACGCCTACGGCTCGGGGTGCCCGGGGTGAACACCTGCCGGGCCGCGGCCGAGGCGGTCGGCGCGGCCTGGCGGCGCCACGGCGGCACCGTCGAGATCGCTGACCGCAACCGCCTCTACCGCCTCGGCACGCTGACCCCGCCGGAGCCCGCGCCGCCGGGCGCGGCCCGCCTCGCCACTTTCGCCGACCGGGACCTGCTGCTCGCGTGGTTCGCCGCCTTCGCCGCGGATATCGGCAGCTCGCCGCCCCGGGACGCCCGCGCGGTCGACGACCGGCTCGGCCACGGCCGCTGCACCCTGTGGGAGGTCGACGGGCGTCCCGTCTCGCTCGCCGGGATCACCCGCACGGTCGCCGGCTCGGCCCGGGTGGCCCCCGTCTACACCCCGCCCGAGCTGCGCGGACGCGGCTACGCGGCGGGAGTGACCAGCGCCGTCTCGCAGGCCGCACGGGACTCCGGCGCCCGGGAGGTGCTGCTCTTCGCCGACCTCGCGAACCCCACCAGCAACGCCCTCTACCGGCGACTCGGCTATCGGCCGGTCGATGACCATCTCGTGCTGGAGCTCCTCCCCGCCGGGCGGGGCTGACCCGAGCCCGGCGGTCGGAGCAGTCCGCACCCGCCGCCACGGGCCGGACCTGCCGTGGTGGCCGGAAACGACCGCACCGGACCCGCTGCCGCATCCCGATCACCGGCCGGCCGGTGATCGGGCAGCCGGGCCCGCGGCGGTGACCGCGGCTCATCGGGAACGTCACACCGCCACCCGGAATGGCACGGCCGGTCGCGCGGTTTGTGTCTGCGGGTGATGGTGTTCACGTCAGGGTGTCGTGGTGCCGCAGCAGGACGGCGCCGCGAGGCCCGGTGCGCCGGAACCTGCCGCTCGCGCGGCCCGTTCACTTCGCGACTGCCCCGACCCTGGAGGTACCGTGACCGGTTCCCGACCCCGCCGCGCTGGCCTCAGCGCGCTACGCCCCGCGAGTTTCGGCGCTGAGCCCACCGGGGAGCGGCTGGCCAGAATGCGCAGGTCGCCGCAGTTCGTGGACGGTCAGTTCCGCAATCCGATAGAGACCAGACAACTGCTCAACGGCTCCGCGCTGCCCATGGCCCGGACGCAGCTGAGCCGTGACGGGCGGCTGCGCCGCGCGCCGGTGGGCCGGATCCCGGTGCACCGCCCCACCACCGAGGAGTGGGGCGGGCCGCCGGCCTCCGGGCTGCGGCTCACCTGGATGGGGCATTCGAGCGTGCTCGCCGAGATCGACGGTCGGCGGGTGCTCTTCGACCCGGTCTGGGGTGAGCGCTGCTCGCCGTTCACCTGGGTGGGTCCCAAGCGGATGCACCCGGTGCCGGTGGAGCTGGCGGAGCTGGCGCCGGTCGATGTCGTGGTGATCTCACACGATCACTACGACCACTTGGACATGGGGACGATCCAGGGCCTGATCGGCTCCGGCGCCGCCTTCGTCGTGCCGCTGGGAATCGGCGCCGACCTGGAGTTCTGGGGCGTACCCGAGGAGCGGATCACCGAGCTGGACTGGCACGAGTCCACCCGCATCGGGGGCCTGACGCTCACCGCCACCCCCGCCCAGCACTTCTGCGGACGCGGGCTGCGCGGCCCGCAGCACACCCTGTGGGCGTCCTGGGTGGTCGCGGGGCCGGAGCACCGGGTCTTCCACAGCGGCGACACCGGGTACTTCGCCGGCTTCGCGGAGATCGGCGCGGAGCACGGCCCGTTCGACGCGACGATGATCCAGATCGGCGCGTACAGCGAGTTCTGGCCGGACATCCACATGACGCCGGAGGAGGGGATGCAGGCCCACACCGACCTCTCCGGGGGCAGCCCCGCCGGTGCCATGCTGCCGATCCACTGGGGCACCTTCAACCTCGCGCCGCACCCCTGGGCCGACCCCGTGGAGCGTACGGTCGCGGCGGCGCGCGAGGCGGGGGCGACGGTGGTGGCGCCGCTGCCGGGCAAGCCGTTCGAGCCCTCGGCGGAGCCGGTTCTGGAACCGTGGTGGCGGGCGGTCGCGGTGCCGCCGGTGCACGGCTGGCCGAGCTGGCCGCCGGTGCGCGTCACCCTGCCGAGCGCGGTGGAAGAGGCGTCAACTCCCTCCGTGTGAACGGGGGTTCGGATTGACTCGTACGGCAGTGCGGGTGGCGCCCACCTAAGGAGGTGGCGAGGGGTAGCGAAACCTCGAAGTGGGTCCGAATACCACCCTGGCAACAACTAGCGTGCGTGCTCCGCGACTGCCAACGGCCGATCCGGAGGGCGCCGATGCCTACCGCATATCCCCAGGGGACCCAGCTCTCCCAGGAGACTCAGAGGTCCCACGGGGCTCAGGGTTCCCCGGGGGCCGCCCCCGTACCCACCTCGCCGCGGCGACGGGAGCGTGAAGGCGGACGGCACGGACGGGCGTCCTTCCCCGAGTCGGCCGCCGACTCGGCGATACGGTCCCGCCTCATCCGGCTCGCCGCCGTCCCCGGCCTCCTGGTCGCCGCCACCTGCACCGCCGTCACCGCCTTCGTCGTGCAGGCCGGCGGTGCCACGCTCACCAGCCGGGAGTGGGTGGTGCTGTTCGGCGGCATGGGGATGATCTGCGTCATCGTGCTCACCGCCGGCGCCGCCGCCAACTCCGAGGCACGCGCGACCGTCGCGCGCTATGCCCGGCTGCGGCAGGTCTGCGCCCGCAGCCAGGCCGACCTCTACGACCTCCTGGACCGCGTACGCCAGGGCGAGTGGCTCCAGCACCGCGAACCGGACCCGGTGCCCGCGCCCACCGGCGACACCCTCGACCTGCTCGCACACGAAGTGGCCGCCGCGGGCCGTGCGGCCGAGTCCGCCGTCATCGACGCCGTCGCCATCGCGCGCAGCAACGCCAGCGGCAGCGAACAGAAGGTCGAGGTCTTCGTGAACCTCGCCCGGCGGCTGCAGTCCCTCGTGCACCGCGAGATCGAGCTGCTGGACGAACTGGAGAACCAGGTCGAGGACCCCGACCTGCTCAAGGGCCTCTTCCACGTCGACCACCTGGCCACCCGCATCCGCCGGCACGCGGAGAACCTCGCGGTCCTGGGCGGCGCCATCTCCCGGCGCCAGTGGAGCCGCCCGGTCACCCTGACCGAGGTGCTGCGCTCCTCGATCGCCGAGGTCGAGCAGTACCCGCGGATCAAGCTCGTGCCGCCGATCGAGGGCACCCTGCGCGGGCACGCCGTCGCCGACGTCATCCACCTGCTCGCCGAACTCGTCGAGAACGCCTCCCTCTACTCCGCCCCGCAGACCCCCGTACTGCTGCGCGCGCAACTGGTCACCGCCGGCCTCGCGGTAGAGGTCGAGGATCGTGGCCTGGGCATGTCCGCGGAGGAGCAGACGCGGATGAACGCGCTGCTCGCCGACCCCGAACACGTCGATGTCGCCGAGCTGTTGAGCGACGGGCGGATCGGGCTCTTCGTGGTCTCCTCCCTCGCCCGCCGGCACGGCATCGTGGTGCGCCTGCAGAGCAACATCTACGGTGGCGTGCAGGCTGTGCTGGTCCTGCCCAAGGGGCTGCTCGGCGCGGAATCGGGGGAGCAGGAGGCCGCCCTTGCGGGGGCCCCGGACGCCGCCCCGGCCCATGAGCACGACGGTGGGTACCAGGACGCGTACGACCTCCGTCACGAGGCGAGCCGGGAGCGGGACGCGCTCTCCGGTCCGACCCCCGACCTGGCGGTCGAAGCGGCGCGGCGCGACTTCGGCGACCGTGCGACCGGGGCCCCCGCCGACATCGAGCCAGACAGTGCGCCGACCCGGCGCCGGCTGGTCCACGCGACCTCCCCTTCCGGGGCCCCCGCCCCGTCGGCCGAACCGGCCCCCGATCGGCACGGTTTCGAACAGCCGCTGCCGCCCTTGCCCACCCGTTCCGCGGGCCACGCCAGGACAGCCGCCGCACAGCACCAGGAGCCGTACCTCCGCGATGCCGCCGAAGCCGTCGCCGGCGCCCCCGCCTACCCGGCGGCGAGCGCCGCTCACCCCGTC
Source organism: Streptomyces sp. NPDC017993 (assembly GCF_044328065.1). Taxonomy (NCBI): domain Bacteria; kingdom Bacillati; phylum Actinomycetota; class Actinomycetes; order Kitasatosporales; family Streptomycetaceae; genus Streptomyces; species Streptomyces sp. NPDC017993. Next base: position 149,319 of record NZ_JBIRGO010000004.1, on the reverse strand, counting down.
CAGGAGGACCGCCCCGCCGACCCCGGCCCGGTCCTGCTCCCGCCCGCGCCCCCGGCGGACAACGCGGCCCGGCCGCGGCTGCCTCGCCGGCGCAAGCAGGAGCACCTCGTCCCGGAGCTGCGCGGTGAGCCGATCCTGCCGTCCACGGAGCGCCGCACGGGGCCGGAGCCCGAACACGACCCCGGTCTGATGGCCGCCTTCCGGCGCGGCGTCAGCCTCGCCGACGAAACCTACGAATCCGGAAACACCACAGGTCAGGGCGTTGATTTCAGCAGCCTTGGCGGCAATGACCTGCTCTATGACCGTGACCGAGACGCCCCGATGGCCCGCCCACGAGGAGACGACCACAACCATGGTGAGTGATGTGCACACGCAGCCCCAAGCGACGCAGCTGCCGGGAAGCCAGCACACGGACCTGTCCTGGCTGCTGACCGGACTCGTGCAGCGCGTGCCGCATGCCCGCAGCGCGCTCCTGCTGTCCTCCGACGGCCTGGTCAAGGCCGCCCATGGCTTCGACCCGGACAGCGCCGACCACATGGCGGCCCTCTCCTCCGGCCTGTACTCCCTCGCCCGCAGCGCCGGAGCGCGCTTCGGGGAGGGCGACGACGTCCTGCAGGTCGTCGTCGAGCTGGAGACGACGTTCCTGTTCGTCTCCACCGCGGGCTCGGGCGCCTGCCTTGCCGTGCTCGCCGGGCGGGACGCCGACGTGGCGGTACTGGGCTACGAGATGGGAATGCTCGTCAAGAGCGTCCGGCCGTATCTGTCCACCCCCGCACGCCACCAGGCACCGGCGGGCGGTCGCTGACCATGGCGTTGCGTCGCCGGCGGCGGCAGGGCGGCCAGGAGTCACCGTGGTACGACGACGCGGCGGGCCGACTGGTCCGCCCGTACACCATCAGCATGGGCCGGACCCGCCCCACGGCGCACTTCGACCTGCTGACCATGGTGATGGCCACCGGGCGACGGCCCGCCTCCTGCCAGGGGCCGGACTACGCACAGGTGTTGGGCCTGTGCGGCGGTCCGGTCTCGGTGGCCGAGATCGCCGCACACATACGGCTGCCCGCCGTGGTCACCAAGGTGCTCCTCGCCGACCTCGTCGACTGCGGAGCGCTCACCGCGCGGGCTCCCGCAGCCGTTTCGGCAGGGCCCGCGTCCCGGACCGACCGAGCCCTCCTGGAGGCGGTGCTGAATGGACTTCGCAAACGACTGTGACCCCGGAGCTCCGGGGAACACCTCGCACGACCCGTTCCCGACCGCGCTCAAGATCCTCATCGCGGGCGGCTTCGGGGTCGGCAAGACCACCTTCGTCGGAGCGGTGAGCGAGATCGAACCGCTCAGCACGGAGGAACTCCTCACCCAGATCAGCGTCGGCACCGACGATCTGGCGGGTATCGAGGACAAGAACACCACGACCGTCGCCATGGACTTCGGACGGATCACCCTCAGCCCCGCGCATGTCCTCTACCTCTTCGGGACGCCGGGACAGGAACGCTTCTGGTTCATGTGGGACGAGCTGTCCAACGGCGCGCTCGGTGCGGTCATCCTCGCCGACACCCGCCGCCTGGACCAGTGCTTCGCGGCCGTCGACTTCTTCGAGCGCCGCGGCATCCAATTCATCGTCGCGGTCAACGAGTTCGACGGCTCCTACCACTACGAGCCCGACGAGGTCCGCACCGCCATGGATCTCTCGCCGGACGTCCCCGTCGTGATCTGTGACGCCCGCCAGTGCAGCTCGGCCACGCACATCCTGGTCTCACTCGTCCAGCATCTGCTCACTCCCGTCCTCGCCGCGACCCCGGAGCTGCCATGAACCACCCCGCCTCCCGTGTCCCGTACACCGCCTACGACCCGACGCGCCATCTGCTGCTGACGCCGCAGGACGACGAGGCACCGGCGCGCGTGGCGCGGCTGCGCTCGCTGGGGATCGGTGAGTCGCCGCTGCCCGCGTTCGACGAGTTCGCGCGCAAGCTGGCGCGTACCACCGGAGCGCCGTACTCCATGGTCAACTTCATCGACGAGGAGCGGCAGTACTTCGCCGGGCTCTACACGCCGGCGCAGGACCAGGCCGTCGAACTGGGTCCGGCGCCCGCCAGTGCGCAGCCGGGCCGGGTGATGGCCCGCGACCACGGCTACTGCCCGCATGTCGTCGTCCGGCGCAAGGCGCTGGTGCTGGAGGACGTCTGCGACTACCCGCGGTTCGCGGGCAACCCCGTCGTGGACGAGATCGGTATCCGCTCCTACCTGGGCGCCCCGCTCATCGACCGTACGGGCATGGCGCTGGGCACCGTCTGCGTCGTGGACCTCGAACCGCGCCCGTGGGGGCGGGAGGGGCTGGAGACCATCAAGTCGATGGCCGCCGAACTCGTCGAGCAGATCCATCACATGGAGCGTCAGCAGGCCGACGCGCCGTGACGGTACGGCCCGCGCCGCGAGTGCGCGGACCCGGGCCGAGTGACCACGCCCCGCAGGCCGCCGGCTCGGTGCCGGCGGCCTGCGGGCTGTTCCGGGCCGGTTCGCTCACCTCAGGCGGGCGAACCAGGAACTCTTCTGCGTCGGCGCGGTGCGCTGGCCGGGCACCGTCGCGGTGGGCTCCTCCTCGGGGCGCTCCGACGGTTCCAGGCGCAGCACATCCGCCAGGCGGCTCGACCACTCGCCCTTCGCACGGCCCAGGGCCAGTTCGCCCAGCCGCAGCAGCTGGATGTCGGAGGTACCGGCCGGCGCGAAGATGTGGTGCGCGTCGCGAAGGAAGCGCTCCACGGGCCGGTCGATGAACAGCCCGCACGCGGCATGGATGTCCATCGCGTCCCGGGCCGACTCCAGCGCCGACTCCACATTGACCAGCTTGGCGTTCATCAACTCGGCGTCGCACGGCTCGCCCCGGTCCAGCAGATGGACCGCGTGGTAAGCGGCGAGGCGGGCGAGCAGCAGCCGGGACTGGATACGCCCGAGCTTGAGCTTGATCGTGCCGAGGTCGGCGAGCGGCTTGTCGTAGCGCTGCCGCTCGGTGCAGAACCGCGTGGTCTCCTCCAGCACCGCCTGATGGATCCCCAGCGACACGGCGGTCAGGTTCGGCCGGCCGTACAGCACGCTGGAGGAATAGGCGACGGAGAGACCGTCACCCTCCCGGCCCAGCAGATTGGCCGCGGGGACACGGCAGTTGTCGAAGAACAGCTCACCGAAGCTGAAGCCGTGCAGCCCCATCGCCGGCTGCTGTTCCCCGACGCGGAAGCCCGGCCTGTCGGACTCCACGAGGAAGGCCGACAGGCCCTTGGAACCCTCGCCGGTGCGGACGACCACGCCGTGCAGATCGCCGACATGGCTGTTGCCGACGTAGATCTTGCGGCCGTTGAGGAGGTAGTCGTCGCCGTCCCGGACCGCGGTGCTCGCCATGCCCAGCACATGGCCGCCGGACTGCGGTTCGGTCACGGCTATGGTCGGCAGGCAGTCACCGGACGCTATGGCCGGCAGCCAGGTCTTCTTCTGCTCCTCGCTCCCGAAGTGGACGATCTTGGCGACGCCCAGCTGGGACGCCTGCACCATGGCGCCCATGGCGGCGCTGACCCGCGAGATCTCCTCGATGATGAGGGTCTTGGCGACATGACCGGCACCCATCCCGCCGTAGGCACGGTGCACGGTCGCGCCGATCCACCCCTGACGGGCGATGCGGCGCGAAAGGTCATGGCAGACGGTTCGGCTCGCCTCCATCTCCGCAATCCGGGGGCGGACCTCGCTCTCGGCGAAGTCCCTCACCCGCTGCCGGAGTGCTTCATGCCGCTGGTCGGTGAAATAGCGATGCAAGACGAGCCCTCCTCCGCGTTCTTCGCGCGCCGGTCGCTCGCCGCCTCGGGACGGCACCACAGTGGTGCCGCCCGCCACCCTTCCGTTCTGTGATCCGGTGCTTACCGCGCGCAATACCCGTTGGCATACCTACTGCGGGGCGCACAAAACATCAACTGGTGGCATTTATACGCAGAGTTGAAGTGTGAAGCTTCTGCGCGCTCCCCCCCCAGCTCTGCGAGGGTGCGAAGCGCTTTCGGAGGGCCCGAAAATGCGCCACCCCACGCCTCCCTGGCGCTCCACGGAGCGCCCCCGCGGTCAGTGTGCGGCGTCGCAGCAGGTCTCGCGGCGCTGCTGCCTGCCCACCTCCAGCCAGTCGACGGACCTGTCCGTACGCCGGGCCGCCCTGGTGGACCGTGGTGTCGCCCGGCGATCGGCGGGCGTGGGGAAGGAGTCGACCAACTCCCGCTGCGTGAAGAGCCGTCCGCCCCGCAGCACCGCCGAGGTGCGCACCAGCGAGTCGAAGTCGGTGAACGGATCGCCGTCGACCAGCGTCATGTCCCCGAGCTTGCCGACCTCCAGCGTGCCGAGATCACCTTCCGCACCGAACATCCTGGCAGGCAGCGCGGTCGCGGTACGCAGCGTCGCCGGCACGCTGAGGCCGCCCCGGTGCAGCGCCCGCAGGCACAGGTGCAGCCCCAGGCCCACCGGCGCCAGCGGCTGGTCCGTGCCGAGCGCGACCAGCCCGCCGCCGGAGAGCACCCGACGGTAGGCGGCCACCTCCGTGGCGATGTCGGCCAGTTGCGCGGGGGTCGGCCGGTGCCCGGCGCCCTCCTTCACGAAGGCGGTGTCCCAGGGCGGCATCAGGGTCCCCACCCGGTCGTCGTCGGCCAGCGCCGGGTCGTCGCCGAGCAGGGCGGCAGCAGAGAACGGCGTGGCGATCAGAGTGAAGTCGGTGGCCGTGTAGACCTCCTCCACGTCCTGATAGGCGCGCCCCGAAGAGGACACCGCGTGTCCGAACTCCGCTCGCTGCGTCGCCTGTAGATGAGTCGTCAGGTCCTGCCCCAACTGGACGCCCGGGGTGAGCAGATGACTGCCCGCCCGCACCCCCAGCCGCTCGTGGGCGAAGCGGGCGGCCTCCTCCATCACCCAGCCCGGAGCCCTGACGTAGGTCTTGACGAAGTCCCAGTCCAGCGCCGCGCCACGCTCCAGCGAACGCCGCAGTCCGGCGCGGGTGCGGTGCGCCCGCCCCATGCTGTACGCGACCCGCCCGCCGTCCAGCAGCTCCCCGCAGGTCAGCAGGCGCGGCCCGGCGAGCGCGCCGGCCGCCACGGCCTCGCGGATGCGGGCCTGTTCGTAGGAGAAGCCGCCGCAGGAGACCGCGGTGGTGATGCCGTAGGCCAGTTGCAGGGCGGTCTGCCGCCCGCCGTAGGTCGTCTGCCACGGGTGGGTGTGCGCGTCCCACAGGCCGGGCAGCACGGTCTGCCCGGAGGCGTCCACCCGGCGGGCCGTCCCGGCGCCTGACCGGCCCGCCCGGTGCGGGGTGACGGCGGTGATCCGCCCTTCCCGCACCACCACGTCGACATCCTCGCGCACCGTGTCGCCGGTGCCGTCCCAGAACCGTCCGGCGTGGACGACGGTGTCCCGGGCGCGGGTCCCGCGGTGCTCCAGGGCCACCGGCACGGTCCGTGCCGCGCCGTCGGACAGCTCGATCAGCCGCAGCTTCCCGGCCGAGAGGTACAGCAGCGTCCGGGAGTCGCCCGACCAGGACGGATGGTCGGCGCTCTCGTCGGTCAGCCGGCGCGGCGTGCCGTCCGGTGTGCCGTCGGGCCGCACCGGCAGCACCCACAGCGCGGACTCGGCGATCACCGCCATCCAGCGGCCGTCGGGCGACCAGACGGGCCCGGAGTCGTAGCGGTCGGCTAGCGAGACATGCTCGGCGAGCGGGTGCAGCCGGCTCTTGCCGGTCTGGCCGTCCACGACCCGGATGACGTTGTAGCCCTCGCGGAAGCGGCGGTTGAGGCGGTTGCGGTCGCAGTACGCGAGATGGCGGCCGTCCGGTGACCAGCTGGGGCGGCCCGGCAGGCCGCCGCCGCCCAGCGGCGTGGCCAGTACCTTCTCCGTGCCTTCGGCCAGGTTCCGCACGACGAGATTGCCCGACATGTCGAGCGCGGCCAGCCGCCCGCCGTCGGGCGACAGCGCCGGCTGCACCCGGCCGCCGGTGGCCAGTACGGTCTCCTCGCCCGAGGCCAGGTCGCGGCGGCGTACCGCGAACAGGCCGTCCCGGTCGTCCGCGAACAGCAGCGACCGGCCGTCGCGTGACCAGCTCGGCGCGAGGACATAGCGGGTGGCGTCGGCCCGGACGATCCTGCGTGGCGCACCGCCGCCCGAAGTGGATTGCACCCAGAGGGAGTTGAGCGCCGCGAAGGCTACCGTGCGGCCGTCCGGGGAGAGTGCCGGCAGATGCACACCGCGCACCGGCCGGACCGCCGTGCCCTCGAAACCGTAGTCCTTGACGCGGTACCGGGGGCGGTCCAGCGGCAGCCGGGCCGTGAACGGGATGGTCTCGGTCCTCTCCGGCGCGTCCACCCGCACCACCGAGAACTGTCCGCCGACCGTCAGCAGCAGCGCGTCCCGGGACACCCAGCGCGGCGGCACCGGCTCCACGTCGCCGTCGACCGCGACGCGCTCACCATCCACCACGAGGGTGCAGGTGGGGCTCGGGTAGTCAGTGGTGCGCAGATAGGCGAGCCGCCCGGTGGGGGAGAGGGCGGGCGCCATCACCTGGGCGGCGGCCGCCTCGGTGTGCTCGATGCGCACCGGGCCCCCGCCGCCGGCGGGCACGGACGCGACGGTCCGCGAGACCAGCGGCGCGGCTGCGGCGGTTGCCGTTTTTACGACGGCTGCGGCGGTCGCGTCGGGTGCCTTTCCCCTGACGAAGGTGATGCGGGTGCCGTCCGGCGACCAGCAGGGGTCGAAGTCCTCCCAGGCGCCGTCCTGGTGGGGCCCCACCTGGCCGGGCAGCCCGGTCACCCGCGTCAGCCGCGCGGTCCGCAGCTCCAGTACCCAGATCCGGTACGGGCTGCCGGCCACCGCGTCACCACCCCGTTCGGAGGCGAACGCGATGCGGGTGCCGTCGGGCGACCACGCGGGCCCTCGGTCGTCCCACGGGCCGTCGGTCCACTGCCGGAGCCCGGAGCCGTCGGGGTGCAGCGTCCACAGGTGGAAGCCGCCCCCGCGATAGGCGCAGACGGCGATCCGGCGGCCGTCGGGGGAGTGCACCGGACGGGTGGGCTCCAGATCGGGCGGGGTGAGGGCCACCGCCTCGCCGCCGGTACGCGGCACCGACCACAGCACGTTCTGTATCTCCGCGACCAGCCGGTCACCCGCCGGGGAGAGCGACCCGGCGCCGTTGGTGGCCGCGGTGAAGGAGAGGACGCCGCCGTGCGGCCCGGCGGGCTGCGCGGACGCGGTGGGGGCGGCGATACCCCCCAGTCCCGCGGCGGCCGCGGCCGAGGCGGTGCCTTGCAGGAAACCGCGGCGGGACAGCGGCGACGGGATGCGTGAGGAGTGGGAGCGGTCCGTGGTGTCCAACGATCCTCCTGTGACAGGGGGTTGTGGCATGGGCGCCAGGGGTGAGCGGCCCGATCGTGTCATGTCGGGCGCGGGCGCGGGAGACATCGCCGCGCGCGCCCCTTGGCGCACCGTCACCAGGAGGGAGAGAGTGGGCGCGGACCGCATTCGACGACCAGTCAGCCACGCCCGGCAGTCAGGAGACCGACGCCATGCAGGCCATGCAGCAGGACTTCCACGAGGCCCCGGACGGCGCCAGAATCGCCACCTACACCTGGCTCCCGGAATCCGGCCGGCCGCGCGCCCTGGTGCAGATCGCCCACGGCGCCGCGGAACACGGCAGGCGCTACGACCGCTTCGCGCGCTTCCTGGCCGGCCACGGCTACGGCGTGGTCGCCTCCGACCACCGGGGCCACGGTGGCACCGCGGCGTCCACCGGGGGCCGCGGCGTGGTCGGCGCGGACGCCTGGCGCGCGATCGTCGCCGACCTCAAGGCGATCGGCGACCACGCGGCCGCCGCCCACCCCGGCGTGCCGCTCGTCCTCCTCGGCCACAGCATGGGATCGATGCTGGCCCGCGACTACGCGCAGGAGTACGGCGCCGACCTCGCCGGACTCATCCTCACCGGCACGTTCCGCACGCTGCCCGGCACGGAGCTCGACACGGCTGTCGCCGAGCTGGAGACGGAGATCGCCGACCAGGGGCGCACCGCCCTGTCCGGCTTCATCCCGCGCACCTTCAGCTCCTTCAACGACGCCTTCCCCTACCGCACCGGCTTCGAATGGCTCTCCCGCGATCCGGCCGAGGTGGACCGCTACGCCGCGGACGACGACTGCGGCTTCCCGTTCTGTGCGGGCCTGGTCATCGACTGGGTACGCGCCATCCGCAAGCTGAACGATCCCGCCCACCTCGCCCGCATCCCCCGCGGCCTGCCCGTCCACATCGCCGTCGGCGAACAGGACCCCTGCCACCAGGGGATGACCCTGGTCTACGAACTGCTGGAGGACTTCCGCTACCTCGGCACCCGCGACCTGACCTGGAAGGGCTACCCGGAGGCCCGCCACGAGATCCTCAACGAGATCAACCGCGACGAGGTCCAGGAGGACCTGCGCGCCTGGCTCGACAAGCACGTCTGAGCCACGGCCGTACGGCTGCCGTCTTCGGGGGCCGGCCGGGTCGGGGCCGGGCGGGACCTCGCGGCCACGGCCCGGTGGGCCGTGGCCGGGGCGCCGGGCTTCCCCGCCCGCCGCGGTCAGATGTGGCCCGGCTTGAAGACGTCCTGCTCGATGAGGATCTTGTCGATCCGGGCCTTGTCCACCCGGTTCGTCACCTCCTCGACCTCCTGCCGGTCGCGTACGCACTTGGCCAGCGTGAACGCCGAGGACACCACGAAGACCAGGCCCAGCGCGAGAAACCCGCGCTCCCAGGGCCCCACCGGAAGTTTCATGATCCCGATCATCAGGGCCGCCAGCGACAGCCCGAAGGAGACCGCGGCCTGGACGAAGAAGGCCGTGGTCGTCGGCCGCTGAATCGATGGAGTAGTCATGCGCGTAGCGTGGCGGGACGGTGACTCCGCCGCATGAGTACAGGTACTCATCCTCACCGGCCCGCTCGCCGCGCTCCGTCCGGATATGGCAGCACCCACCCTCTGACATGCGGTATTGTTCTCGTGCGCGGTCGGTCCGGGAATTACCGGGCCAAAGCGGGCAACGGGACGTGGCGCAGCTTGGTAGCGCACTTGACTGGGGGTCAAGGGGTCGCAGGTTCAAATCCTGTCGTCCCGACGTTGCTTTGTAGGTCAGAGGCCGTTTCCGATCATCGGAAGCGGCCTTTGTCGTACGTTGATTGCTCCCGGTCGGGAGTGCTTGTGCTCCGGGCCTCGAGGTGTCCTTCGCGCCGATTCGCCCGTCACCCGAACCTGTCGACGTTGCTGACCGTCCCACCACCCGCTTCCTTCTGTCGACGCTGCGCCCGGGCTCAGGGTCCTTGCGTCACCAGGGGGGCGGCTCCTGTTAACGTGCCGTGATCATGACAAATCGAGTGGTTCGGCGGGGTGGGTCTGTGGTGCAACGACGTCTGAAGCTGTTGGCGGTCATCGCGGTTGTCCTGGTGTCACTGACCGGGTTCAGCGGCAAGAGGGGTAGTGGTCACCGCAGCCATGACTACGACGGGGACTACGGAGGCGGCTGCAGCACCAGTTCCACACGGGATGACAACGAGTGGGACGCTGATGCGCCCGAGCCGCACGCGAAGGTGGTCGAGTGCGCCACCGCCGACCACGCCGCCGCGACCGTGCGGGTTGTCGCAGCCGGCAGAGTCAAGGGATCCACTCCGTACTACGTCGACGTGGACTTCCTGGACTCGAAGGGAGACACCGTGGACACCGGGCGCGGCAGGGTGACCCAGGACAGCTCCGCGGCGAAGGGTGCGCCTCTGGGGGAGGTCGTCGTCACCATGGAGCACCCGGAGAAGGTGGGCAGCGTGAAGTCCTGCAAGGTGGTCGACGTCTACTGAGCGGACGACGTCACCGGAACCGGTGGCCCCGCACCCTCTGACCCGGCGCGCAGCTCCCGCGTCCGGGTCGTGAACAACTTCGACAGCGGCGACTTGCCCTCGGAGGCGAAGAGCGCTGCGCTCAAGGCCGGACGGCAGGTCTTGCCGAGCTGCCCGCAGAGGTGGTGATCCGGAACGAGGCACGGCTCCTCTCCGGCGCGAGGGCGAGTCCGAAAGTGGCGTTCCGCCGTGTGGTGTCTCCGAGGCTGCGCGAAGGCGGCGCGACGGCAGGAGCAGTGGCCCTCGTCCGCCGGGGCGGATTTCGTCAACTGTTGGCCGCTGTTGAGCTGTGCGGACGTCCGCCCGGGCGCTCAACTCCCGGTTAAGTCCCCTTTCTCTCACTGTCCGTATGTGGACTGGTGCAGCGCGTTCGTCGCATGAAAGGATGAGTGCGGCGGTTCCGGTTGCCTTAACTGCGTGTTGGGCACGACCGACGGGACCGTCGTCCGGCAGGTGCCCTGGGGACCAGGGGTGCCGCGTCGGTTCGACGCGTGGGAGTCCGAGGGACGGTGGGCATGACAGTGGGGGGCGAGGGCGGGCCCGAGAAGACGGGCAGCGCGCTCGCGGAACGGCTCAATCACCTCTTCGCGAATATGCACCCGCCCGGCGCGCCGTACACCAACGCCTTTGTGGCCGAGGAGATCAGCGGGGGGACGCAGGAGTACGGCGGGGCGAAGGTGACCGAGCAGTATCTGTCGATGCTGCGCAACGGCAGGCGGGCGAACCCGAGTCCGGAGCTGCTGCGCGCGCTGGCCAAGTTCTTTGCGGTACCGGTCGGTTATCTGCTCGGGGACCTCTCGCAGCCGCAGGCCGCCCGGGTGGAGGAGGAGGTCCGCTTCCTCGCCGCCATGCGGGACTCGCGGGTGCGCGCCATCGCGCTGCGCTCGGTCGGGCTGCCGCCGGAGGTGCAGGACAGTCTGACGACGATCATCTCCCAGTTCCGGCAGCAGATGAACCTGCCGGCCGAGCTCCCGGAGCACGGTGGTGATCAGCATGGCGAGTGAGTTGGTGGGTACCGCCGAGCGCGATCAGATCTTCTCTTCGTGGCGGCGGACCGGAGACGAGGGCGGAACGAGCATGCGAGTGGGGCAGATACGCAGGCGGTGCAAGCAGCTCATCAAGGAGCTGGAGCTGCCCGCCTCGACCGATCTGCGGGGGATGTGCGACATCGTCGCCACGCGGGTCGAACGGCCCGTCCACATGGTGCCGATGAGTCTCGGCGGCGTGGTCTCCGGTATGACGGCGGTAACCGACGACGCCTACTGGGTCTTCTTCGAACTGCGGACCTCTCCGTGGCATCAGGCGCACATCGTGCTGCACGAGTTGGGTCACCTCCTGCTCGGACACGGCCAGGACCCGGCCGTCACCGAGGACGCGCTGCGGATGTGGACGCCGTCGGTCGATGTCGCCACCGCGATGCGGCGGATGGGCCTGACCATGGGCTTCGCCCGCCACCACGGCTACGACAAGCTCGCCGAGCGGGAGACCGAGGTGCTGGGCACCCTGCTGATGGAGCGGGTGGTGCCGTCGGCCGGGGAAGGCGAACTCCTCCTGGAGGGGCAGGCGGCCGAGCTGGCGGCCGCCCTGGGGCCCGCGTTGCAGCACATCCGGCGCCGGCAGGACGGCCCGGACGGGACCGCCGGGGACGTGGACGGCAGGGGCAACGCGGTGGACACCGACGACGCGACGGGCCCCGCCGTGGAGGAGGGCACCGGCAGCGCCGACGCCGGCCCGGTCGGGGACGGGGGCCCGCGTGTTTGACCTCATCTATCTGAGCTTCGGGGCGGCCGCCTGGGCGATCGTCGCGTACAAGGCCGTCGCGTGGTTCAAGGACCGCAGCAACACCGACCTCGGGCTCGCCTGTGTGATGACCGGCGGCGTGGCGACGGTCTTCCTGTTCTCCGCGCCCAGCCTCTACCGCGGGTTCGACCGGCTGGCCGGCGTGGCCAACCTCGCCATGGTCTTCCTCTACTCCTCCGTCGTGGTGTTCGCCGCCGGAGCCCTGGTACTGCTGCTGCGCTGGACGGCCGGCGACGGCGAGGCCGCGCTCGCCCGTGCCCGCTCCCGGGCGCGCGCCGCCGTCGGCGGGGTCGCCGTCCTGTGGGCCGTGGCCGTCACCGGCTTCGCGGTCGGCCGGCCGGACGCTGTCGAACACCCCCGCGACTTCAGCACCGCCTACACCGACTCACCCGGAGTCATGCTCTTCCTGGTGCTGTATCTGGCCATCTTCGGCTCCAGTCTTGCCGGCCTGGGCACCCTCTGCCCGCGCTACGCCGCCCGGCTCGGCGGTTCGTGGCTGGCACGCGGCCTGCGGATCCTCGCCGCGGGCTGCTGGCTCGGCCTGGCCTACTGCGCCTTCAAGGTGATCGGTTTCGGGCTGTCCTGGGCGGGCCACGAAGCGCTCTGGCTCTCCAACGGGGTGGCCCCGCTGAGTGCCTCGGTCGCCGCGCTCCTGGTCCTCGCCGGATTCGCGCTGCCGGCGGCCGGGCCCCGGGTCGCCGCCTGGCGACGGCTGCGCCGTCTCTCCCCGCTCTGGCGGACCGTCACCTCCGAGAGCCCCGAGGTCACCATGGAGAGCTCGGCGTGGTCGGTGCGGTGGCCGTTCGCCGATCTGGAGTGGCGGGCGAACCGGCAGATGGCGGAGATCCGCGACGTCCAGCGCGGCATCCGCAGCTTCGTGGAGTCCGACGCCGTCGACATCGCCCGGGAGCGTGCTCGCACGGTCTCGCTGGACGACCGGCAGCTGGTGGCCGTCGCGGAGGCCGCCGCGCTGCGGCGTGGTCTGGAGAACCGCTCGGTGGGCCATGTGCCGGCCCTCGGCGCCGACAGCGTGGTCGTCGACAAGGGCGGCGACCCGGCCGAACTGAGCGAGGAGTACGAGCACTTGGCGCTCGTTGCGGACGTCTATCACTCTCCGCTGGTGGAGACGGTGCTCACCGAGCTGCGGCAGCGCAGCGCCATGGTCCGCGGCTGAACAGCCGCCGCAGAGACGGGGTGGCCCGGCACGGGGGTCCGGGCCACCCGCCCTTTCCGGGGCGGGGGGGGGCCCCCCCGGGGGGGGGCCCCCCCCCCCCCCAAACCCACCCCCCCGCGGGGGGGCGCGGGGGGCCCCCCCCCCCCCGGGGGGGGGGGGGGCGGGGGGGGGGGGGGCGCCCCCCCCCCGGGGGGGGGGGGGCCCCCCCCCCCCGGGGCCCCCCCCCGCCCCACCCTGAAAGCCCTTCCCCGCACCGGTTCGGGGTCCGGCCCCGCGCACCCGGGGCGGTGTGTGGCGCGTCTAGAGTCGGTCCTCATGCAGAACACCGCCGAGTCCGGCCCCGACGCCCCCATCGACGTGACGCCCCTCCTCGACGATCCCCACACGGCGTACGCGGCGCTCCGCGAGGCCGGCGCCGTCCACCGCATCACCGGCCCCGACGGGCAGCCCGCCTGGCTGGTCACCCGCTACGACGATGTCCGCAGCGCTCTCGCGGACCCGCGGCTCTCGCTGGACAAGCGGCATGCGACGCAAGGGAGTTATCGCGGCTTCTCCCTGCCGCCCGCGCTGGAGGCCAACCTGCTGAACATGGACCCGCCCGACCACACCCGGGTACGGCGCCTGGTGGCAAGGGCCTTCACGACGAGGCGGGTGGAGGCGCTGCGCGAGCCGATCGGGCGGACCGCCGAAGAGCTGCTTGACGCCATGGAGGCGCGGGGCCGCGCCGATGTGATCGCCGCTTACGCGGGGCCGCTGCCGATCGTGGTGATCTGCGATCTGCTCGGTGTCCCGGAGGGTGCCCGGCGCGACTTCCGGGCCTGGACGGACGCCCTCATCTCCCCGGACCCCACCCGGCCGCACCTGATGAAGGAGGCGATCGGGGCCATGCTGGCGTTCTTCACCGCACTGATCGCCACCAAGCGCGCGGAGCCGGGCGATGACCTGCTCTCCGAGCTGATCGCGGTGCGTGAGGAGGCGGCAGCGGAGGGGGAGGGGTTGGATCAAGACGTCTCCGGCGCGGACCGGCCCGGTGACCGGCTGACCGAGGACGAGCTGACCTCCCTGGCGTTCCTCATCCTGTTCGCGGGATACGAGAACACCGTGCACCTCATCGGCACCGCCACGCTCGCGCTGCTCGACCACCCGGCGCAATGCGACCGGTTGCGCCGCGAGCCGGGCGAACTCCCTTCCGCTGTCGATGAGTTCATGCGCCACGAAAGCCCGGGGCCGCTGGCCATCCGGCGCTTCCCCACGGAGGATCTGACCATCGGCGGCGTACGCATCCCGGCCGGGGATGCCGTGCTGCTTTCGATCGCTTCCGCGAACCGTGACCCGGAGCGCTTCCCCGAACCGGGGACCCTGGACCCCGACCGGGACCTCTCCGGGCACCTCGCGCTCGGGCACGGCATCCACCGCTGCCTGGGTGCCGCGCTGGCCAGGATGGAGACCGAGATCGCGCTCGGCGCTCTCATCAGCAGGTTCCCCGGCCTGCGGCTGGACGTCCCACGGGCGGATCTGCGGCACCGTCGGACCCTGCGCGCGCGTGGCCTGATTTCGCTCCCCGTGACCTGGTAATCGGAAAGCGAACAAAGATTTGAGGCATAACCGTTCCCTCATGCGGTAGAAAGGTCTTAGAGGCCCGCCCGGTGTGCATCCCCCGTCGCACCGGGCGGGTCCTTCTTTGCAGTCGCGACACGCCGGGGCGGAGCGAGGTTCTTCCTCCGTCTGGCGCACCTGCGCTGCGGGCGGCGGTGGCCCTTCTTAGCGTGACGGCATGGCAATTGACGCTCTCTCGTCCAAGAAGGCCGGTGCGCTCGCCCTGATCGCCACCGCCGCTGTCTCCCTGACCTCCATACCAGCCGTGGCCCATCCGGAAGGGCAGGCGGACCCTCAGTCCGCCCCGGTCCGGGCCGGGGTGCAGATCACACCCGACGCGCCCAAGCTGCCCCAGGGCCTGTCCGCCCGGGCGTGGACCGTGGCCGACGCCGACAGCGGCGACGTGCTGGCCGCCAAGGACGCGCACCGCAAGCTGGCCCCCGCCAGCACCCTCAAAACCCTGTTCGCCGTCACCGTGCTGCCGAAGTTCTCCGCCGGCGCGGTCCGTCAGGTCAGCGCGGGAGACCTGGAGGGCGTCGGCGCGGGCAGCAGCCTGGTCGGCATCCGCAAGGGCAAGCGGTACAAGGTCGCCGACCTGTGGCAGGGGGTCTTCCTGCGCTCAGGCAACGACGCGGTGCACGTGCTGGCCTCGATGAACGGCGGCTGGGACGCCACCGCCCGGGAAATGCAGCAGACCGCCCGCAAGCTGGGCGCACGGGACACCACGGTGAAGTCGCCGGACGGCTACGACGCTCCGGGCCAGGTGTCCTCGGCGCACGACCTGACGATCTTCGCCCGCGCCGGGCTCGCCGACGAGGACTTCGCCCGCTACTGCTCGACCGCCCGTGCCCAGTTCCCCGGCCCGAAGGGCACCACTGAGATCGAGAACACCAACCGTCTGCTGGTCGGCTCCCACGGGCTGTCCCGCTACCCCGGCATCATCGGTGTCAAGAACGGCTACACCACCAACGCCGGCAACACGCTGATCGCGGCCGCCCGCAGGGGCGACCGCACGCTGGTGGTCACCGTGCTGAACCCGCAGTCCAATGCACTCAACGCCGTCTACACCGAAGCCCGTTCGCTGCTCGACTGGGGCTTCAGCAGCGCGAAGAAGGCCCGTCCCGTCGACTCGCTGCACATCGTGCACGCCCAGCATGCCGCCTACGCCCACGGTGCCGGGCCCGGCGCCGTGAACGCCGGGGCCACCGACATCGGCGGCCGGGGCGGCTCCTGGTACTCCGCTGTCGCGCCGTGGGCCTACGGCGCGGGCTCCGCGGCCCTCGCGGCGGGCATCGTGCTCGTCCTGCGGCTACGCGGGCGTGGCCGCACCACACCACCGGGAGGAACCTCTTAGGCGGAGGGCTCCGCGGGCCGCGCGGAGCCGGACGTCACCCGCGGGCGTCGGGGCCGGAGCCGGCCTCGCCGTCCGCGGCGCGCAGCCGCGGTGCCGTCTCGGCCGCCGGTACCGGACCGCTCAGGCTCCCGGTCAACTCCCGTGACCAGGCGGCCAGTTCGGTGACGCCGATGCCGTGCGGCATGGCCTCCGCGTAGGGGGCGATGGCCGACGCGCCCCGATCGAGCAGCGCCACGGCGCCGGAGACATTGCCGCGCGCCGCATGGGTCAGGCCCACCGCCAGCTGCGCGAGCCCGCGCCACAGCTCGCGCTCTTCCTCGGGCGCCGCCTTCCAGGCGTCCTCCAGCACCTCGTGTGCGTGGAACGGCATCCCCGCGTCGAGCAGCCGCTGCGCCTCGGTGAGCGATTCCCCGGGCGTACGCGACACACCCTCCGGCTGCCGTGCCACGCCGGGGGTGCCGTACGGCAGTGGGCGGCCGAGTCCGTCGCGCGGACGGGCGTTGCGGGCCCGCCCCTCCTCGTCACGGTCCCTGCGGACGGCGGGGCGGCCGGGGCCGCTGCGGGTGGGAGAGGACACGGGCCCGTCCTCCGCGTCGGGGGCCGCGGCGGCGCCCGTCCCGTCGGTGCCGACCGCGCCGCAGTGCTCGCACACCTCGCTGCCGGGCCGCTCGCGGATCTTGCCGCAGGCATCGCACACCTGGTCCAGCCAGCAGGCCGGATCGCCGCCCTCCTCCCGGCCCGGCTCCGCCGGGGCGCGCTGCGTGTCGTGCGCCGATGCGTCGTGCGCACCGGCCTGGCCCTGGGCTTCCTCCGCGTCGTTCACCCTTCGATTGTGCGCCGCGCGGCGTACCCGCGTCGCAAGGGGGACGTCTTCGGCCTGTTCGGCTACGGGAGGCGGACCGGGGAGGAGGCGTCCGGGACACGCAGGGACGGGGCTCCGCCGCCGTCCGCCGGGACGGCCCAGATGTCGGAGGCCGTGCCGTCGCGCCCCGGCAGGGCATAGGCGAGGGTGCGGTCGTCCAGCCAGGCCGCCTGGTCGTCGACGCTGCGGGTCTCGGCGAGCGGACGCTCGCGCAGGGTGCGCAGGTCCAGGACGTACAGCCGCCAGGGAGCGGTGGTGCCGCCGCGGACCCGCTTCTTGAACGCGAGGCGGGTGTTGTCGGGGGAGAGGGACGGGCATTCGACGTTCTCGCGGACGGTGTGCGCCGACCAGGTCCGCATATCGCCCTGGACGAGATAGGTCTTCCCCTTCGTGGAGACGGTCGCGTAGAAGCGGTTGTCGTCGCGGGCGAAGGTGACGCCCCAGTAATTGACGTCCGGGGAGTGGTAGCGCCTGCCGCCGAGGGTGAGCGGGATCTCCTCCATGTTCTTGATGAGGTAGCCGGTGCGGGTGTCCAGGATCGAGGTGCGGGTGGAGAAGGCGGTGGTGGCGTAGGAGTCGCCGGTGGCGAACATGGTCCAGGACAGCATCCGGCCGGTGGCCGAGACCCGGGCCCGGTTGGGGATGCCGGTGAGGGCGATGCGCCGCTTCTCGCGAAGCCGCCGGTCCAGGACGACGGCGTACGACTTCGGCGGGATGCCGGGGCGGCGCTGCAGGCACAGCCCGGTGCCGGCCGCCGCGTGGAAGCGCTCGCAGACCGGGCCGCCGGTGGTCCGGCGCCCGGTCCCGGGGGCGGCGGGCACATGGGCTGCGCCGGCCGGTGCGGGCAGTCGCGCCACCCTGCCGGCGCCGGTGCTGCGGAAGTACAGCGTCCCGTGGTCGAGTCCGAAGGCCGAGGCGGAGTCGACCGGCTCGGCCTCCCGGGCGGCGCGCACGGTGTAGCCGACGGCGACGGTGGTGAGGACCGCGGCGGCGGCCGCCACGGCGATGATCCGGGCGCGCAGCGACAGCCCGGCGAGCCGGGATGCGCGGGGCGGGCCGGGCGCCTCGTCCTGTGGCGTCGGCGCATGGGGGGCGGGGTGAGCCGGTTCGGTCGGATTCATCCGCGGGTGGGCTGCCTTTCCGGGCGGGGGAGCAGGACGACGGCGGCGGTCAGCGCCGCGGCCAGTGCGACGACGGCCGCGATCAGCGCGGTGCGGGTGCCCCAGAGCGTCCAGGCGGCACCGAAGCCGGCGGCTGCCGGCAACCGGCACAGGGCCTGGCCCGTCTGGAGCAGCGCCATGCCGCTCGCGCGCCGTGCGGCGGGCAGTACGGGCCCGGCGAGCGCCATCAGGACGCCGTCGGTGGCCGCGTAGAACACTCCGAGCAACACCAGGACGCCCACCAGAAGGACGGGGCCCGTCCCGGTCGCCGCCAGCAGGAGGTAGGCGGTCAGCAGGGCGGCGTGCCCGCACAGGAAGGGCACCCGGCGGCCGATGCGGTCACCCAGACGCCCGGCGGGCACCGCGAGCAGCAGATAGACCGCGGCGGCGCCCAGCGGCAGCAGCGGAAACCAGCTCACCGCGAAGTCCAGCCGGCGTTGCAGCAGCAGATAGAGGAAGGCGTCGCCGATGGTCGCCGCGCCGAGCAGCGCCGCCGCCGTGAAGATGCGGCGGAACGCGGGGTCGCGCAGCGGCGCGAGCAACCGCACTCGCGGGCCGGGTGCGGGCGGTATCGGCGGGAGCAGGGGGAGCGCGGACCGGCCGGGTACGAAGGCGATCAGCAGCAGTACGCCGAGTAGTCCGACGCAGAAGCTCACGACGAACACCGCGTCGTAGGCGTCCGCGGTCAGCCACAACAGCGCGAACGCGGCGAGCGGCCCGAGAAGGGCGCCCGTGGTGTCCATCGCGCGGTGCACACCGAAGGCCCGGCCGAGTGCGTCCGGTGGGGCGCTGAGCGAGATGAGCGCGTCGCGCGGGGCGGTGCGCACGCCCTTGCCGATGCGGTCCGCGGCGAGCGAGGCGCCGATGCCGACGGTGCCGCCGCCGGCGAGCAGCAGGCCGAGGCGGGACAGTGCGGAGAGCGCGTAGCCGGATCCGGCGACGAGCTTGTGCCGTCCGCCGCGGTCCGCCGCATGCCCGCCCAGCAGCCGTACCAGCGCGGTGACGCCGTTGTAGAGACCGTCGAGAAAGCCGAACTGGAGTGGTGAGAGGCCGAGTTGGAGGACGAAATAGAGCGGCAGCACGGCGGTGACCATCTCCGAGGAGATGTCGGTGACGAGGCTGACCGCGCCGAGGGCCAGTACCGGCCCCCCGACGCGGCCGCGCGTCACCCGTGTCGCCGTCGCGGCCGCGTCCGTGGTCGCGAGATACATCGGTCAGGTCCGTGGGTTCCGGTCCGCCGCGCTCAGTGGCACTCGTAGGACGGGCTGCTGTCCTTCGTGCTGCCGTCGGTGCCCACCAGGTCCCAGGAGAAGCCGGTGTCGGTGAAGTTCAGCTTCACCACGCCGAAGGTGTCGTTCAGCCGTTTCTCGCTGTGCGGCTGGACCTCTTCGATGTCGTAGGGGTTGGCGCCGCCCGTGCCGCCGAGGAGTTCGACCAGCCCGGTGGGGTCGGCGTTGCCGTCCGGGTCCTGCGGCGCGAAGCGCTCGTAGTGGTGGTCGTGGCCGTTGAGGACCAGCTCGGCCCCGGCGTCGTGCAGGAGCTTCCAGGCCGGGCGGCTGACGGGGTCGTTGCCGTGCTCGCCCGAGGAGAACAGGGGATGGTGCCAGTAGGCGGCCACGCACTTCTCGGAGTTGGCGGCGAGGTCGGCCTTGAGCCAGCCGAGCTGTGTGCTGTCCAGGGAGTTGGAGTCCAGCGCGACGAAGTGCCAGTTGTCCTTGTCGAAGCTGTAGTAGCTCTTGCCGTCGGGGTAGGCGACGGAGCCGAAGTACGCCTTGTAGCCCGCGAGTTCGCCGGCCGGGTCGTAGGTCTCGTGGTTGCCCGCGACGGGGCGCGTCTTGCTCTTGAAGGCGCCCCAGCTCTTGTCGTAGTACTTCGTGAAGTCCTTGAGCCGGGCGTTGTCGTACTGGTTGTCGCCCATGGTCAGCACGAACGCCGGGTTGATCTGCCGCACCAGCGCGGCCGTCCTGGGGTGTTCGCAGCCGCTGTCGTCGGCGGTGCACCGCTCGGCGATGTCGCCCGCGGCCACGACGGTGAAACCGGCGCTCCGCGCGCGGTCGGGGGCGGCGTCCGCGCGCCCGGCCGGCGACCAGAGCAGCGCGCCGCCGACGAGCGCGAGGGCCGCGCCCGCGGCGGCGGGTATGCGTAAGCGGGGGTTGAGCAGAGCCTTCTTGGCGCGGGGGATGGGCGTCATATCCGTCTCCTGGGTCGGCGTGGGGAGCCGTCCCGAGGAATCCTGTCGAGGGATCATGTACGCGTCAAGAACGTCCCGGCATTGTAGTTAGGAAACCTTCCTACTCTGTCGCGCTGCCGGGCTTCTACGCCTCCGGGCCGCCGTAGAAGCAGAAGTGATCCTTGATCTGCGCCACCTCGGGACGCGGCTCAGGGTAGGCCCACACGATGTCCTGCGGGCCACCGGCGAGTGACCAGTAGGAGGCGGTGCCCTTGAAGGGGCAGAACGTGTGCTTCTCGGACGGCGTCAGCAGCTCGGTCCGTACGTCCTCCGGCGGCAGGTAGTACCGCACCGGATAGCCGGTCTCGGCCAGCAGGAGCGGGCGAGAGCTCTCCGCGAGCAGCCGGCCGTCGATCTCGATGCGGATGTGGTCGGTGCCTTGCGTGATCTCGATGCGGTGTCCTCGGTCGGCTGCCACGATCGTCTCTCCTCGCTGGGCGGTGAAGGCTCGCTCCCCAGGATCGCACCGGACGGGCCGGGCGGCGTCGCCGAACCTCCGGTCCTCACCCGGGGCGCGCTGCCGCTACACCTCGCGAATGCCGCGCCCGGCCCACTCCGGCGCGGGAGCGAGCAGGGCCGTGAGGTGCTCGCGCGTCGCGTCCGGCAGCGGGGCCGCGCGCCCCGTGCCCTGGTCGACGTGCAGGGTGAAGAGCTCCTCGGTCGCGACCGGGTCCCCGGACGGCTCGCCGACGAACATCTCGTGGAGGAAGCGGAGCTTCTTCCCGTCCACCCCCAACACCGTGGTGCGGACGGTGAGTTCGCTGTCCCGGGCGACCTCGCGGAGATAGCGGACGTGTGCCTCGACCGTGTAGAGGGAGCAGCCGGTGCGTGCGCGGTAGGCGGCGTCGAGGCCCGCGCCGTCCATCAGGGCGTCCGTCGCGAAGCCGAAGATCAGGACGTAGTAGGCCTCACTGAGGTGGCCGTTGTAGTCGATCCAGGCGTCCTGGACGGTCTGTCGGAAGAGGGGGAGAGGGGCGCTCATCGGCGGTTGTCCCCCAGCCGGCCGGTGGCCCGCAGGACGTCGATGACGCCTCGGTCGCGTTCGGCGACCAGATCCGCGTAACTGCGGTCGCCCGCGGCCTCCGCGCAGCCGTCGACCATCGCGTCGCGCAGCTCACGGTCCAGCTCGGGTGCTTCCAGCCGGGTCCACGGGGACTTCAGCGAGGGGCCGAAGTGGTCGAGCATATGGGCCATGCCGCCCTCGCCGCCGGCCAGTGCGAAGGTCAGGCACGGGCCCATGAACGCCCAGCGCAGGCCCGGGCCCTCGGTTATCGAGGCGTCGATGTCCTCGACCGATGCCTCGCCGTTGGCGACCATGTGCAGCGCCTCGCGCCACAGCGCCTCCTGGAGGCGGTTGGCGATGAAGCCGGGCAGCTCGCGGTCCATGGTGATCACGGACTTGCCCGCCACGTCGTAGAAGCGGGAGGCCCACTCGACGGCCGCGCGGTCGGTCCGCTCGCCGCCGACGACCTCGACGAGGGGAATGAGGTACGGCGGGTTGAAGGGGTGGCCGACCACCAGCCGGCCGGCGTCCTCGGCGTCGGTCTGCATATCGGTCATGGGGTAGCCGGAGGTGGAGGAGGCGATGACCACGCCCGGACGGGTCGCCGCGGCGAGTTCGGCGAGCAGCGAGCGCTTCAACTCCAGCTTCTCCGGGGCGCTTTCCTGGACGAAGTCGGCCTCGGCGACGGCTGCCGCGAGGGTGGGCGCGACGGTGAGGCGGTCGGGGGAGGCGCCCTCGGCGAGGCCGATCCGCTCCAGTGCCGGCCAGGCCGCGGCGACCAGGCGGCGGAGCTTGTCCTCGGCGTCGGCTGCCGGGTCCCAGGCGGTGACGTCGTAGCCGCGGGCCAGGAAGTGGGCGACCCAGCCACCGCCGATCACGCCCGCGCCGATGCAGGCGACACGGCGCACGGTCTCGGGCGAACAGGGAGCGGGGGTGTGGGCAGGGGAGGTTTCCGTCATGAGGGTGCGGCTCCAAGGAGAGGGCGGGCGAGGGAAGTTGCGGCAGTTCAGCCGCGCGGCTTGATGCCCAGGCGGGCGCGCGCCTGCGCGGGGGTGGCGACGGAGGCACCGAGCAACTCGGTGATCTGGACGGCGCGTTCGACGAGCTGGGCGTTGGTGGCCTTGACGCCCTTGCTGAGGTAGAGGTTGTCCTCCAGGCCGACCCGCACATTTCCGCCGAGCAGGATCGACTGGGCGACCCAGGGCATCTGCATCCGGCCGAGCGCGAAGCTCGCCCACTGCGCGCCCTCGGGCAGCATGTTCACCATCGACTGCAGTACGCCGGGGTCGGCCGGCGCGCCCCACGGGACGCCCATGCACAGCTGGAAGATCGTCGGGTCGTCCAGCAGGCCCTCGGCGAGCAGCTGCTTGGCGAACCACAGCTGACCGGTGTCGAAGATCTCCAGCTCCGGACGGACGCCGAGTTCCTGGATGCGCTTGGCGCCCACCCGCAGCATGTCGGGGGTGGAGACGTAGAGGTTGGACCCGTCGCCGAAGTTGAGCGAGCCGCAGTCCAGGGTGCAGATGTCGGGCAGCAGTTCCTCGACGTGCGGCAGCCGTTCCAGGCCGCTGACCAGGTCCGTGCCGGGCAGGCTGCGCAGCGGGTTCTCCGGGTCGATCACCAGGTCGCCGCCCATGCCGGCGGTGAGGTTGATGACGACGTCGGTACCGGTCTCCTTGACCCGCTCGACCACCTCGGCGTACAGCCGCGGGTCGCGCGAGGGGGCGCCGGTCTCGGGGTCGCGCACGTGGATGTGGACCACCGCGGCGCCGGCCGACGCCGCCTCGACGGCCGACGCGGCGATCTGCTCGGGGGTGACGGGGACGTGGGGGGAGCGGCCCACGGTGTCGCCGGCGCCGGTCAGCGCGCAGGTGATGATGACCTCGTTGTTCATGGTGATCCCTTCGATGAGGCAGGGCGGGGGGAGGGCAAAGGGGAGTGGGGGCGGAGGGGAGCGGGGCGCGGGCGGGCCGTCGGGCCGCGGTCCTCAGCCGGCGGTGAGCTCGCCCGCCACGAAGGCCAGCAAGGCGGCATGCATCGTGTCGGGGGTGGTGCTGTCGGGTGCGGTGGCGAGCACCTGGGTGGCCAGGCCGTCGATGAGCGCGGTCAGCCGCAGCGCGGTGAACTCGGGGTCCACCGGACGGAACACGCCCTGCTCGACGCCGCGCCGCAGGACGTCGGCGACGGTGGTGCGCCACTGCCGGTAGTAGTGCTCGTGCAGCCGCCCGACGGCGGTGGAGCGGGCGGCCTGCGCCCACAGGTCCAGCCAGACCAGCCACTGCCGGCGCTGCTGCGCGGTGCGCGGGGTCTGCAGCGCGATCAGGTGCAGCAGCTCCTCGCGGGCGTCGGACGCCTCGGCCAGGCCCGCGGCCCGGCGGTCGGTGTCCTCGTCCATGCACCAGCGGACTGCCGCCTCAAGCAGCTCGTCACGGCCGGGGAAGTGGTAGTGCACCGCGGCGGTGCTCGTGCCGCAGGCCGCCGCGATGTCCGCGACGCGGACGCCGTGGAAGCCGTGCTCGGCGATGAGCCGGACGGTTTCCCGCACGATCTGCAGCGGCCGGCCGCCCTCGGGCACCGGGACCGGTGCGCGGTCCGCCGGCGGCGCGGGCCGCTCCGGGGAGCCGAGCAGCCGGCCCACCTCCACGCCGCCGATATCGGCGATGCGCACGATCTCGGCCAACGTGAAGCGCCGGGTGCCGCCCAGTGACCTGGACAGCTTCGAGGGGTCCATCACGATGCGGCGGGCGAACTCCCGGTGGCTGCAGCCGAGCCGGTCGATCACCTCGCGGACTCGGTCCGTGACCTCGCCCGCGTCGTCGCCCACCCGGGCTCCGGGGTCTTCCTTCATGGTCCGGGACCGTAACAGCGTGTTGAGAACATCGCAACGACCTCGGCGGCCTGGGATGTGAGGAAGGCCAGTTCCTGTGGGGTGAGTGATGAGATGTTGAGCGACAACTGATGATGGAGTCAGTGCTGTGGGAGGTGGGGTCCAAGAAATGCCTCCATCCGCCGTAATCCGGGTGAATGTGGCAAAGTGACGGCATGGCTGACCGGGGACCGAAGCGGCCCACCGTGTCGGTGCCGGACGATTGGCCCGCCCACCCGGACCTGACCCTGGCACTCAACGGCATGGGCGGCTTCGACTGGGACCTCGACAGCGGGCTGATGCACATGGACCCGCCCGCCCTCGAGGTCTTCGACATGCCGCTCGCCGAGTACGACAACCGCCCCGAGACCCTCGGCTGCCGTGTGCCGCCCACCGAGTCGGCCCGCCTGGACGCCGTGGTCGCCGCCGCCCTGAAGGACGGCAGCCACTCCTACGGCGCCTACTTCCGGATCCGGCTGCGCGACGGCGGGCTGCGCTGGACGCACACCCAGGGCAGCATCCGCCGCGATGAGACCGGCAGGCCCCGCCGGATCATCGGCGTCGTCCGGGACGCCAGCGACGAGTACACCCAGGCAGCCGAGCGGGTCGCGGTCGACGAGGAACGCCGCCGGCACACCACCGTCGTCGAGCGCACCACCGCGGCCCTGGCGCACGCCAGAACGGTGCGCGACGTGATCGCCGTGCTCGCCGATGAACAGGGGCTGAGCCGGCTGGGCGCGGAGAACGTCATCCTCGGTCTGGTCGAGGCCGGACGTATCCGCCTGGTCTCCGAGGGGAAGGCCGGTAGCTTCGTCGCCGATCACGAGCTGACCCGGGTCGGCGACGAATTCCCGATGAGTGAGGTCGTGCGCACCCTCACCCCGCGCTACCTCCGCAGCCGCGCCGAGTTCGCCCGCGACTACCCCCGCCTCTGGCCGGCCATCGAGCCGCTGGACGTCGGCTCCGCCGCGTATCTGCCGCTGATCGCCCAGGGCCGGCCGATCGGCGTGATCGGGCTGTTCTACCGACGGGAGAGCGAATTCCGCGACCAGGAGCGCAACCTGCTGGTCGCGCTCGGCAGCAGCATCGCCCAGAGCCTGGCCCGCGCCATGCTCTACGACCAGGAACACGACCTCGCCGCGGGCCTGCAGCAGGCCATGCTGCCGCGCCGGATCCCCGGCGTCCCCGACGCCCAGGTCGCGGTCCGCTACCGCTCCGCCCGGCTCGGCGGAGACATCGGCGGCGACTGGTACGACGTGATCCCGCTACCCAACGGCAGGGTGGCCGCCGTCGTCGGTGACGTCCAGGGCCACGACACCCAGGCCGCGGCACTGATGGGCCAGCTGCGGATCGTGCTGCGCGCCTACGCGGCCGAAGGGCACACGCCCGCCACGGTCATGGCCCGCGCCTCGGCCTTCCTGAACGAACTCGAAACCGACCGCTTCGCCACCTGCGTCTACGTCGACGCGGACCTGAGCACCGGCGCTGCCCGGTTCGTCCGCGCCGGACACATCGACCCGCTGCTGCGGCACGCCGAGGGCATCTGCCGCCGGCTGCCGGTGGCCGGTGGCCTCCCGCTGGGGATCTCCTCCGAGTTCAAGCTCCTGGACTACCCCGTCACCACCATCCACCTCGCCGCCGGCGACACCCTGGTGCTGTGCACCGACGGGCTCGTCGAGCAGCCGGGCGCCGACCTCGACGACGGCATGCGCCTGCTGGCCCGCGAGGTCCGCGAGGGCCCCCAGGACGTCCAGCAACTCGCCGACCGGCTCTGCGAGTCGGCGGCCGAGCGTAGCGGCGAGGACGACATGGCGTTGCTGCTGCTGCGCCGCCTCGGCGCCCCGGAGCACGACATCGCGGGACAGTTCCGGCAGCACATCGCACCCGCCGACCCCCAAGGACTCTCCGCCGCCCGGCACATGATCCGGGCAGCCGTCCGGGCCTGGGGAGCGCGCGAGCGCTCCGAGGAGATCGAGCTGGTGGCCGACGAGCTGATCACCAACGCCCTGCTGCACACCGACGGTGAGGCGGTGGTCAACATCCGGATGCCGCACAGCGTCCAGCGGCGCCTGCGACTGGAGGTCGAGGACAGCTCCAGCAGCCTGCCGCGGCGCCGCGAGCCGGGCGAGGCGGGGGTCTCCGGGCGCGGTCTGCTGCTGGTGGACCGGCTGGCCGATGTCTGGGGTGTGGAACCGCGCGGTGGCGGAAAGTGCGTATGGTGCGAGTTCAACTGCCCCTGACCGGGACGGGCCTGTGCCCGCCACCGGCGACGGGGGGATCGGGCGCCGAGGGATCGGCACGGAGTGAGGACGGCATATGGCATCGCGGCCTGCGGAACAGCGCGGGGACGCCCGCCAGTTGGCGGCGCGACTGGACGCCGAAGGCGTCCGGAACGTAGCCCTGACCTGGGTGGACAATGCGGGCATCGCGCGCGTCAAGGCTATTCCGGCACAGCGCCTCGTGCAGGCCGCTGAGCGCGGCGTCGGCATGTCGCCGGTCTTCGACGTCTTCACCTCCGAGGACCAGATCTCCGTATCCGAGCATCTCGGCGGGCCCGACGGCGACCTGCGGCTCTTCCCCGACCTCGACCGGGTCACCACCCTCGCCGCCCAGCCCGGCTGGGCCTGGGCCCCGGCGGACCGCTACGACCAGCTGGGCGTGCCGCACCCCGCCTGCCAGCGGCAGTTCGCCCGCCGGATGACCGAGCGGGCCGCCGCGGCCGGGCTCGACCTGCGGGCGGGCTTCGAGACCGAGTGGGTGGTCACCCGCGCCCCGGCCGGCCCGCCCCCGGCAGCGGCCGACGCCTACGAAGCACTCGACTACCCCTGCGCCGGACCGGCGTACGGCATGACCCGCGTCGTCGAACTCTCCGACTACCTCCGCGATGTCTCCGAAGCGCTGGCCGTCCAGGGCGTCGAGGTGCTCCAGCTCCATCCCGAATACGCCCCGGGCCAGTTCGAGGTGACCACCGCGCCGGGCGACCCGGTGCGCGCCGCCGACGACGTGGTGCTGGTCCGCGAGACCATCCGTGCCATCTCCCAACGGCACGGGCTGCGCGCCTCGTTCGCCCCTTCGGTCGTCGCCGGAGAGGTCGGCAACGGCTGCCACCTCCACCTCAGCCTGCACCGCGAGGGCGAGAGCCTGCACCGAGCAGCGGACGCCGAATGGGGCCTGGCGCCCGAAGCGCAGGCCTTCCTCGCCGGCATCCTGGGCGCCCTGCCCGCCCTCCTCGCCATCGGCTGCCCTTCCCCCGCCAGTTACCTGCGGCTGCAGCCCTCCCACTGGGCGGGCGTCTACCAGTGCTGGGGAGTGGAGAACCGCGAGGCGGCGCTGCGCCTGATCACCGGCGCCCCCGACGACCCGGACGGCGGCCACGCCGAGGTCAAGACCTTCGACGCCGCCGCCAACCCCTACCTCGCCGTCGGCACGGTCATCGCCGCCGGACTGCACGGCATCGAGACCGGCGCCTCGCTCCCCGCGCCGACGGTCGGTGACCCGGGCGTCCTCGGCGTCCGCGAGCGCGCCCGGCGCGGCATCATCCGGCTGCCGTCCACCCTCGGCGAGGCCACCGACCGGCTGGAGAAGTCGGCGCCGCTGTCCGAGGCGCTCGGCGAGGTGCTGTTCGGCGCGGTGCTCGCGGTCCGGCGCGCCGAGGACGCCCGGTTCGCCGAGAGCGACGCCGAGGAGATCGCCGCCGCCACCCGCTGGCGCTGGTGATGACCGCGGACGCCCCGGGGCCCGGCGAAGGCGTGGGCCTGCCGCCGCTGGTGGACCACCACTGCCACGGCGTGCTCCGGCACGAACCCGACCCCGGGACGTTCGCGGCGCTCCTCACCGAATCGGACCGGCCCGCCGCGGCCGGCACCACCTTCTTCGACACCCAGACCGGCTTCGCGGTACGCCGCTGGTGCCCGCCGCTGCTGGATCTGCCCGCCCACTGCCCACCCGACCGCTATCTGGCGCGACGCGCCGAACTCGGCCCGGACGAGACCCGCCGCCGGCTGTTGGGCGCCACCGGCATCGGCGCCTACCTCCTCGACACCGGGCTGCCCGGCGACCTCACCGGGCCGGAGGAGACCGCCGCGGCCGGCGGCGGCACCGGCCACGAGATCGTCCGGCTGGAAACTTTGGCCGAGCGCCTCGGGGCCGCCACCCGCGACGCCGAGGAGTTCCTGCACGCCCTGGAGCACGCCGTACGGGACGCGGCGCGCACCGCCGTCGGCTTCAAAACGGTCGCCGCCTACCGGCACGGCCTCGCCCTCGACCCCCGTCCACCCGCCCCCGAGGCACTGCACGGCGCCGCCCGCCGCTGGACGGCCGGCGCGGCCACCCGCCTCACCGACCCGGTGCTGCTGCGCCATCTCGTCCAACTGGCCGTCGCCACCGGCCGCCCCCTGCAGCTGCACACCGGCTTCGGCGACCCCGACCTGCGCCTGAACGACGCCGACCCGGCGCTGCTCACCGACTTCGTCCGGGCCACCGCCGACACCGGAACCGACCTGGTACTCCTGCACTGCTACCCCTACCACCGGCAGGCCGCCTACCTCGCGAGCGTCTTCCCGCACGTCTACGCCGACTTCGGGCTGACCCTGACGCACACCGGGACACGCGCCACGGCCGTACTCGCCGAATTCCTGGAGCTCGCCCCCTTCGGCAAACTGCTCTTCTCCACCGACGCCTACGGCCTCCCGGAGCTGTACACCGTCGGCAGCGCCCTGTTCCGTACCGCCCTCGCCTCGGTGCTCGGCGACTGGACCGCCTCCGGGGCCTGGTCGGAGGCGGACGCCCGACGGGTCGGCGCGATGATCGCGGCGGACAACGCGCGGCGGGTGTACGGCCTCCCCGGAGGCTGAGCGCTGCCCGGCAGCCGCCCCCCCCGGCCCGTACCGCCCTGCCGTATCCGGATTCCGGCCGCCGTGCTTTACTTCCGCGTGCCTCCTGCAACTACTTCGAAAACCGGTGACATACCGCTGCGCTCCCGGATATTCGCCGACCTCACCCCCTTGCGCAGCTCCGCGGACTACCGCCGGCTGTGGTGCGGTAACACCATCTCCTGGATGGGCCAGCAGATGACCGCGCTGGCGGTCTCGCTCCAGGTCTACGCCATCACCGGCTCCACCTTCTCGGTCGGCCTGGTCGGCCTGTGTTCCCTGGTGCCACTGGTCGTCTTCGGGCTCTACGGCGGTGCCATCGCCGACACCGTCGACCGGCGCAAACTGGGCCTGTTCAGTGCCGCGGGCGCGACCGTGATGTCCGTCGTGCTGGCCACCGCGGCCCTGGCCGGCTACCACCGGGTCTGGCTGCTCTACGGCGTCGTCGCACTCCAGGCCGTCTGCTTCGCGATGAACTCGCCGGCCCGCTCGTCGATGATCCCCCGGCTGCTGCCCACCGAGCAGCTGCCGGCAGCCAACGCCCTCAACTCGCTTACCAGCAACCTCGGCTTGATGGGCGGGCCGATGCTGGGCGGCGTCATCGTCGGCCTGTGGGGCTACCAGGCCGCGTATCTGATCGACGTCGTGGCGTTCAGCGGCTCGCTCTACGCGATGTGGCGGCTGCCCTCGATGCGACCCGAGCGGGGCGAAGGACGCACCGATGGCAGTCGCCGGGCCTCCGTCCTGGACGGGCTGCGCTTCCTGGCCACCCGGCCCAACCTGCGGATGACGTTCTTCTCCGACCTCGCGGCCATGGTGCTCGCGCAGCCCCGGGCGCTGTTCCCCGCGATCGCCGTGCTGTGGTTCGGCGGGGACGCCAAGACCGTCGGCCTGCTGGTCGCCGCGCCCGCGGTGGGCGCCGTCCTGGGCGGGCTGTTCTCCGGCTGGCTCGGCGGGATCCGCCGGCACGGGCTGGCCATCCTGCTCGCGGTGGCCTCCTGGGGCGCCGCGATCGCCTGCTTCGGGCTCTCCCGGAACCTGTGGCTCGGGCTGTTCTTCCTGGCCGTCGCGGGCTGCGCGGACACCATCTCGATGGTCTTCCGCAGCACCATGCTGCAAGCCGCGACTCCCGACCGGATGCGGGGGCGGCTGCAGGGCGTCTTCATCGTGGTGGTCGCGGGCGGGCCACGCCTCGGCGACTTCCTCGCGGGTTCCGCGGCCGACCTGACCTCACCGGCCACCGCGGTGATCGGCGGCGGCCTCGCCTGCGTCCTGGTGGTGACCGGCCTCGGCCTCGGGCGCCGCGCCTTCGCCCGCTACGACGCACGCGACCCGCAGCCGTGAGCTCCGGCGGTCCGGTCGGGACCGGTGGGCCGTCGCCGGCGCCCGGGCCGGGTCAGTAGCGGGTGACGGCCGTGGGCCCGTGCGTCGTGCCGATGGCGATGTGCGGGTGCCGGGACGGCCGCACCCAGGCCAGGATCCGTGCCATCGCCCCTGCCGGTACGGACACACAACCTGACGTCGCCCCCTTGCCGTTGACATGCAGGAAGATGCCGGCGCCGCGGCCGCGCACCGGGTGGCGGTAGTTGAACCCGATCACCAGCGCCCGGCCGTACTGAACCGGATAGCCGGCGAGCCGCTCGGCCTCGGCGGCCGCACAGTCCCGTGGCCGGGGATCCACCCAGCGGTTGTAGGACGTGGAGGCGTTGTCCTGGCACCACCAGGAGCCCGTGCCGACCCGGCGGTAAGGGCTCCTTGTGCCGGCCGGCGCGGGCTTCGTCCCGAACGCGAACGGCAGGTCGTACAGCCCGGTCGGGGTGGTCGACGTGCCCTGTACCCGGGTACGGCCCTCGGCCAGGCCGCCGGAGCCGAAGCGGGCCGGTGCGGAACCGGCCCGCCGCCAGCCGCCGTTGCGCCGCTGCCACCAGGTCACGGTGCCGGTCGTGGCGCGGGTGCCGGAGGCGACGGCGGTGATGAGCTGTTCGCCGCCCCCGGTGTCGGCCATCCGCCGGGGGAGCGGGACGGGCGCGGCCGACGCCGCTGCCGGAGCCGGTGCGGCGAGCGCGAGCAGGGTCGCGCAGACCGCCGACGCCAGGAGGGCCGTCCGGGAACCGGGGCCGCCGGCGAACCTTCCGGGACTGCTGCCGGCCGCGGATGTGGGGGTACGCGTCAGGGGCATGCCCGCAATGTAGAGCGGGGCGGGGCGGCCCGGCGTCGTCCGAACAGGTCATTCACCGAGGCCGCGGTGCCGTCCTGCGGCAATCCGCGCTGCGTCCGGGCCATGGACGGGCAAGACTCGGGTACGGGCATCCATGTGCCCGAAGCCGTCCGATTCTGGAGGCCAGCAGTGCAGCGGCAACCGACGACGCAGCGGGTCCGCACCTCGGACCGCGATCCTGATCCCGTGCCGCCTCCGGAGCCCGGCCCCGGCCCTGTGCCGCCCCCGGAGCCCGGCCCCGGTCCCGTACCGGAGCCACCCCCCGTACCCCCGGCCCCGCCAGGACCCCCCGGGCCGCCGGACCCCGTACCGCCGTCCCCTGTGCCACGACCGCCCGGCCCCGATCCGGACCCGGTCCCCGAGCCGTCCCCGGCGCCCTCTCCGCTTTCGTAGGGGCGCCGCGGACCACCACCCCGTACGCGCATCACCGTTCCGTACCCCCAAGGAGGTGCTGATCATGGCCATCGCCACGGTCAACCCGGCCACCGGCGAGACGCTGAAGACCTTCGACGCGCTCAACGCGGGCGAGATCGAGGACTGCCTGGTCAGGGCCGAGCGGGCCTTCCAGGAGCACCGCCTGACGTCGTTCGCCCACCGGGCGGAGCGGATGCTCAAGGCGGCCGATCTGCTCGACGCCGACCAGGACTCCGTCGCCCGCACGATGACCACCGAGATGGGCAAGCCGCTGGCCCAGGCGCGCGCCGAGGCCGCCAAATGCGCCAAGACGATGCGCTGGTACGCCACGCACGCCGAGGAACTCCTCGCCGACGAGCACCCCGACCCGGCCGACGTCCACGACTCCGGCGCGGCGCGCGCGGTCGTGCGCTACCGCCCGCTGGGCACGGTCCTCGCGGTCATGCCGTGGAACTTCCCGCTCTGGCAGGTCGTCCGGTTCGCCGCGCCCGCCCTGATGGCGGGCAACACCGGGCTGCTCAAGCACGCGTCGAACGTCCCGCAGACCGCCCTCTACCTGGCGGAGCTGTTTCGCAGGGCGGGCTTCGCCGAGGGCTGCTTCCAGACCCTGCTGATCGGGTCCGGCGCCGTCGAGGACCTCCTGCGGGACCCGCGGGTCGCCGCCGCGACGCTGACCGGCAGTGAGCCCGCCGGCCGTTCGGTCGCCGCCATCGCCGGTGACGAGGTCAAGAAGACGGTCCTCGAACTCGGCGGCAGCGACCCGTACCTCGTCATGCCGTCGGCCGACCTCGACAAGGCCGTCCGCACCGCCGTCACCGCGCGGGTGCAGAACAACGGGCAGTCCTGCATCGCGGCCAAGCGGTTCATCGTGCACACCGACGTCTACGACACGTTCGCTGCGCGGTTCACCGAGCGGATGGCCGGGCTGACGGTCGGCGACCCGATGGAGGAGCACACCGATGTCGGGCCGCTCTCCAGTGAGCAGGGCCGCTCGGACCTGGAGGAGCTGGTCGACGACGCGGTGCACCGGGGAGCGACCGCGCTGTGCGGCGGCCGGCGTCCGCCGGAGCACCGGGCGGGCTGGTACTACGAGCCGACCGTGCTGTCCGGCATCACTCCCGGCATGCGGATCCACCAGGAGGAGGCGTTCGGCCCGGTCGCCACGCTCTACCGCGTCGAGGACCTGGACGAGGCGATCGCGCTGGCCAACGACTCTCCGTTCGGTCTCGGTTCCAACGCCTGGACCCGGGATGCGGACGAACAGGGCCGGCTGGCCCGGGACTTGCAGGCGGGTGGCGTCTTCTTCAACGGCATGACCGCCTCGCACCCGGGCCTGCCGTTCGGCGGTGCCAAACGCTCCGGCTACGGCCGGGAGCTCTCCGGGCACGGCATGCGCGAGTTCTGCAACATGACGACGGTCTGGTACGGGCCCGAGGACTGAGCCCCGCCAGGGGGCCGGCCGGTCCCGCGCCGCGGTCGCCGCGCCGCCCCGTACGGCCCGGTTCCGGCTCCCTGAGAGGGCCTGCCGGGCGGCGGGCGAACGCCGTCCACGGAGCCCCGGCAGGCGCGTGCGCCGGAGCAGTTTTCGTCGGCGGTGTGAGGGTGTACGTTCCGATCAGGTCGAGTCGGCCAACGGCCAGGTTGGCCGGCTCGGCCATGACGGCTGCTCCGGGGCGCCGGAGGCCGGCGAGTGGCTGCCGGGCCCACCCACGGGACGTCACCGCACCGATGCGACGCGGACCTTCAGTAGACCGAGCCGATGGTGTCCGGCAGGACGAAGTCGCACCACAGCGCCTTGCCGGAGCCCCGCGGCTCCGCACCCCACCGGTGCGCGAGGGCCTCCACGAGCATCAGCCCCCGACCGGAGGTCGCGGTCTCGCCGGGGCTGCGCCGCCGCGGCCACTGGCTGGAGCGGTCCTCGACCTCCAGCCGGATCCGCTGCGGCGATCCGGGCAGCAGCTCCATGGTGATCAGGGCGCCGCTCTCGGTATGGGTGAGGGCGTTGGCGATCAGCTCGGAGGCGGCGACCTCGACGTCGTGCGAGACACTTCCGGCCCGCCACTGGTCCAGGGTCCGGCGCAGCGCCGAGCGGACCTCCGCGGCCCCCGACGGGTCCGCCTGATGGACGTGCAGCCGCAGCCGCGGCGTGAGGTCGCCCGCCGTGCCTGGCAGCCGGTGCAGCAGCAGGAGCGCCATGTCGTCCTCCGGGCCGGGGCTGGCCCACAGCTGGTCCGCGAGCTGGTCGGCGAGCGTCTCCAGGTCCCCCGGCCCGGCGCGGACCGCCGCGGACAGCTCCTCGATGCCCCTGGCGATGTCCCGGCCCGGCTGTTCCACCAGACCGTCGGTGCACAGCAGCAGTGTGGATCCGGGCTCCAGGAACAGCTGGGTCTCCGGGAAGTGGTCGTGCCCGAAGGACGTGGCGAGGCCGAGGGGCAGCCCGCCGCGGATCTCCGGCCAGTCGATGTGCCGGGAGCTGTCGCAGATCAGCGGGCCGAGGTGGCCGGCGCGGGCCACCCGCAGCGCCCCGGACTCCAGGTCGGCCTGGACGTACGTACAGGTCGCGAACCGCTCGGTCTCCAGCTCCGACAGAAAGCGGGAGGCCCGCACCAGCACGGTCTCCGGTGAGTGTCCCTCGCTGGCGTAGGCGCGCAGGGCGATGCGCAACTGGCCCATCACCGCGGCCGCGTGGGTGTCGTGTCCCTGTACGTCTCCCACCACGAGGCCGGTTCGCCCCTGGGGCAGCGGGACCACGTCGTACCAGTCGCCGCCGATGTCCCGCCC
The DNA here is from genome assembly GCF_044328065.1 of Streptomyces sp. NPDC017993. NCBI lineage: Bacteria > Bacillati > Actinomycetota > Actinomycetes > Kitasatosporales > Streptomycetaceae > Streptomyces > Streptomyces sp. NPDC017993. The sequence goes on along the minus strand of NZ_JBIRGO010000004.1, from coordinate 115,087 downwards.
GACGCTCGCCGGGTGGTAGCGGACGGCCACCTCGCCGCCGGGGATGGGCGGGACCCGGCGCGGCAGCATCGTCGCCTGGAGTCCGGTCGCGAACTCCCGCTCCTGGTCGAAGAGGGTGGCGCGCTGCAGCGACTGGGCGACGACGCTCGCCAGCGCCAGGGCCAGGTTCCGCGACTCGGTCGACTGCACCGACGGCTCGGCGTTGAGCAGGCCCAGGGCACCGATGACGGTGTCCTGGGCGATCAGCGGCAGGAAGGCCGCGCTGCCGGTCGGCAGCATCTCGGTGTAGGGACGCAGCCGGGGATAGCGGGCGATCAGCTCGCCGCGGGTGCCCAGAAAGCTGGGCCGCCGCGAGCGCACCGTGTCCGACAGCGGCAGGGTGTCGTCCAGCGGCGCGTTCATCAGCTCCTGGGGAACCTCGCCGGTCAGCCCGGTGGCGGCGATCACCTCGAAGGTCTCGCCGTCGACCAGCCCGAGGACCAGCGCGTCCGCGCCGAAGCGGAGGGCGCCGCCCGTCCCGGTGAGCACCCGGGTCACATCCGCGACGGACAGGGCACGGGACAACGCGGTCGTGGTCTGCTGCACCATGATTGTCTGCCGCTGCCGCTCCCGCTGGAGGGAGCGCACCAGCGCCGAGTCGGCCAGCTCGCCGGACGCCTCCCGGACGATGCCGATGACCCGGTAGGGGAGCCCTTCCGCGTCGTGCAGGATCCGGCCCTGGGAGTGCGTCCAGCGCGGGCTCCCGTCGCGGCACCGGATGCGGAAGTACGCGCCGTAGGAGGGGTTGCCGTGCTGGAGGGCCTCGGACAGCGCGGTGTCCAGCCGCAGGCCGTCGTCCGGCGGCACCCGGGTGGCCAGGGACAGGGGATCCCCGTCGTATTCGTCGGCGCGCAGGTCGAACACGTCGAGCGCGCCGCCGTCCAGGTTCATGAAGCCGCTGTCGAGGTCCCAGTCGAAGGTGCCCATGCGATTGAGCGCGAGCCGTCCGCGCAGGCCGATGGGCTCGTGGTGCGACACACCGGGCACGTCCTCCTCGACACGCCGCGGGGACCGGTCGGCACGGGGGTCGTAACCCTCGCGCCGCGGCCCTTTCCGGCTCGTCATGGCGGTGGCGCCTCCGCCCCTTCGAGGGCGCCCGCGGCCCGCCGCGCGCGCCGGGGCCCGCCACCGGGCAGCGGGACGGCCGCCCGTGACGCCGGGGCACGCACGCCCCGGGCCCTCGGTCGCGGGCCGCTGACCGGGGCCGATCTCCACCGGAACGCGGCCATGCGCTCACCCTATGAGTGAGTCGGAAGTCGCGCCTGCTGGGAGGCCCTGCGGGCGGACGGCGCGACTGCGACTCACCCCTCCGGGCCGGGCTCCCATCGCCCGCACTCCCGGTGCCGCAGGTGTCGCCGGGCGTTACGGAAGTCGGGTGACGCCCGGCGGACGCGCAGCCCGGCCCGCGCAAGGAGGGGCGCGGCCGACCACGGCACCCCTCCGCACGCCCATGTTCACGTAGTGAACGCTCGACGCGACGCCGGACCGGTCAACTCCCTTTTCTCCGCAACTCTTGACGCGGAACGTTCAACTCCCGAACCATGTGGCCGAGCCGTCGGCCGTGACCACACCGGCCGGAAGCAGCAGAAGGGCCGTGACCACACCGGCCCGCCGGGCAGCCCGGGCGTGCGCGCCTGCCTGCCCTGCCACAGGAAGGCACCCCCCCATGAGATCCCGCAGATTCCGCCGTGCCATGATCGGCGCGGTCGGGGCGACCGCGGCCGCCCTCGTACCGGTGTGTGTGGCCGCCGGGGCACAGGCCGCCCCCGACCCGGCCGCCCGGACGCAGGTCCAGGTCCACCTCACCACCACCTCCGACCCCGGCGGCCGACAGGTCGCCAAGGGACTGGAGAAGCAGGACCCGGTGGCCTTCGTCCCCGGCGGCGGAGGAAACATCACCGTCGACGAGTCGACGACCTACCAGGCGTTCGAAGGCGGTGGCGCGTCCTTCACCGACACGGCCGGCTGGCTGCTGAAGAGCAGCGGCGCGCTCAGCGAGGCCACCCGCAACGCGACCATGAAGAAGCTCTTCGACCCCGTCGAGGGCATCGGCCTCGGCTTCGTCCGCAACCCGATGGGCGCCTCCGACCTCGCCCGCTTCGGCTACACCTACGACGACCTGCCCGCCGGGCGGACCGACCCCGCCCTCGACGCCTTCTCCATCGAGCACGACCTCGCCGACGTACTGCCGCTGACCGCCCAGGCGCGTGCGCTCAACCCGGCCGTCAAGGTGATGGCCTCGCCGTGGACCGCGCCCGCCTGGATGAAGGACAACGACAAGCTCGACCAGGGCTGGCTGGAGGCGCAGTACTACGGGTCCTACGCGCAGTACTTCGTGAAGTATCTCCAGGCGTACCGCGACAAGGGCGTGCCCGTCGACTACGTGTCCGTCCAGAACGAGCCGACCTGCTGCTCCGGCTACCCCTCCATGCAGTGGAACGGCTCCGGCCTCGCCTACTTCACCAAGAACAACCTGCTGCCCGCCCTGAAGGACGCCGGCCTGTCCACCAAGGTCCTGGCGCTCGACTGGAACTGGGACAAGTACGCCGACTTCGCCGCGCCCACCCTCGACGACGAGGCGGTGCGCAACCACCCCAACTTCGGCGGCATGGCCTGGCACGGCTACGGCGGCGACGTCACCGAGCAGACCCGGGTGCACGACCGCTACCCCGGCCTCGTCGCCTACGACACCGAGCACTCCGGCGGTCAGTGGATCGCCAACCAGCAGAAGGAGGACATGCACAACCTGATCGACTACACCCGCAACTGGGGCAGCAGCTGGGTCAAGTGGTCCCTCGCGGTGGACCAGAACGGCGGTCCGCACTACGGCGGATGCGGCACCTGCACCGGACTGGTCACGGTGCACAACGGCGACGGACAGCACGGCACCGTCGACTACACCGTCGAGTACTACACGATGGGGCACCTCACCAAGTTCGTGCGGCCCGGCGCCCGGCGCATCGCCTCCACCGCCTCCGCCACGGTCCCCAACGTGGCCTGGAAGAACCCCGACGGCTCCAAGGCGCTGATCGCCTACAACGACACGGACGCCACCCGGACGGCGGACATCAACTGGGGCGGCGAGCACGTCACCTACGACCTGCCGGCCGGCGCCTCGGCCACCTTCACCTGGGACGGCAGCCCCTCCGGCGGCGCCAGGACCGCCGACCGCGGCCCCGTCACCGCCGCCTACCAGCGAGAGCGGGAGTGAGCGCGACGAGCGGACCGCGCCCGCCGCGCTGAGTTCTCCGCGGTGAGGCGGCGGTGAGTCGTCCCCCGGTGCCCGCCGCCGGGGGACGACTCACGCCGTCAGGCGTGCACCCGCGCCCGTGCGGCGACCGGCGCCGTGGTCCGCGTCCGGTGTGCCAGGGTGGCCTTCCGCGTGGCCACGTCGACGGTGTAGGCGTCGATGGTCAGCCGCGCCCCGGACACCTTCAGCACCATGAAGCCGTGGTCGGCGAAGTTCTGCCAGGCCGCCGGGTGCCCGAAGTGGGCCTTGCCGTCCTCGGTCTTGGCCGACGCGCCGCACACCACCTGACGGGTGCCGCCCGTACGGGCCGTCGGCTCCAGCACCTGGAGCGTGTGATCGTGACCGGACAGGATCAGATCGGCCCGCCCGCACACCACCTCCTCGTACATCTCCTTGAGGTGGATGCCGCTGGTGTAGTTCCCGATCTCGAACCCGTCGTAGGAACCGGCGCTGCCGTGCTTGCCGTTGTTGAGGTACGGATGGTGGCTGATCACCACCTTCCAGCGGGCCCGCGACGCGCTCAGCGCATCGTCCAGCCACTGCCGCTGCTCGCGCATGTACGGGCCGTTCCACCAGTAGTGCGGGTCGAGCTGCGCGACGTACGACGACCACGGAATGGTGTCGATCGCGAAGAACTCCACCAGGGGATCCCCGGCCGGCAGCGGCACGCTGTAGTAGCGGTCGGGCATGTGCCAGCGCCGCGAGGTGGCGGCGTAGGCCACCTCGCGGTCACCGCGCGACGGGTCGCCCCCGCTGCCGGGGATCAGACCCGAGCAGTCGTGATTGCCCAGCACCATCAGCCAGGGCACGTCGATGCCGTTGTTCGGCTTCTCGAACTTGTCCTGGAACTCCGTGTCGTGGTCGGACTCCGGCCCGTTCTCGTAGATGTTGTCGCCGAGGCCGACGGCCAGACCGACCCCCTCCGCCCGGCAGACGTCGCGCGCGGCGGCGGCCACCGCGTACTGCGCCTCGTCGCCGGTGCCCGCGTCACCGGTGACCAGCACGGCGAACTCACCGTTGCCGTTGGGGTGTTCGGGGAAGGGGAAGGCGCCGGCGGCGCCGGTGCGCGACCTGGCGGACGCGGACGACTGCGCGCCTGTGGGGAGTACGGCGAGCGCCGCGCCGGCCACCGCCCCGCCCAGCAGCGTCCGACGGTTCACGAACTGCGGGACGCGCCCCGTCGTCCGCATCGGCGGCCCCCCGGCCGCGGCGTCCGAGCCGGTGCGCAGCCACTGGCTCTCGGTCATGTCCGCCTGCGGCGGGATCAGTTCGTCTTCACACATGCCTGGTTTCTCTCACGCGCGCCGGGGGTGGTGGTGACGAATTGATGAACGCGGAGTGGATGTATGTGGATTCCGGCGCGTCGCGGTGGCGGAATGTGCTCCCCCGGTTCTTTCCTTCGGACGCCGGGGCCCGTGGGCCCCGGTGGTTCAGATGCGGTCGCGGGGCTGGTTCGCCAGGCGGCGCAGGGTCCGGCCGAGGCGCCGGCCGTACAGGCGCTGGAAGACGGGGACCACTGGCCCCGCGAGGCGGCTGTACAGTCGGCCCGGCCGGCTGAAGGCGGTCACGGTGAACCACACCGAGCCGTCCGCGCGCAGCTCCGCGACGAACGCCTCCTCCCCGCACTCCGGGTGGCCGTCCCGGGTGCCGTACGCGAACCCGATGCGGTCCTCCTCCTCCGCCGTCCACACCACGCGGCAGGGCGCCCGCAGCCACAGCGGGCCGATGCAGAGCGCGACCTCGACGGCCACTCCGGGGGCGGCGCGCGGGGCGTCGGCGTGGACCTGGGCGCCCGACGCGCGGTGCATCCGGAAGGTGGTGATCGCCTCGCCCGCCGCCGCCAGCACCTCCTGGCCGTGGCCGATCTTCTCCTCCACGTGGAGGTGGTGGTAGCCGGGCGGCAGCGGGCTGCGCCGGGTGCCGCCCTGCTCGGGGTAGTTGAGGTCGCTCATGCGGTGCGCTCCTTCAGCGTGCGGATGTCGGGTGCGGTCGTGGTGCCGTGGCTCTGCGCAAAGGCGTCTGCCGGGGCCGGTGCCCGGGCCGGTGCCGGTTCGGGTGCCGGTGCGGCGCGCAGCCGACGCTGGGCGAGGAGGGCGCAGAGGGCGAATCCGAGGGCGTTGCCCAGGCCGTGCGTGGCGGCCATCCAGGCGAGCGAGGGGTGTGGCAGGCCCGTCGCCTCACCGAGCGCCCAGCTCAGGGCCAGGAGCATGGTGGCCACGAGCACCGCCGCGGAGCAGGCGAGCAGCGCCCGCGTCGTCCGGTCGGGGCCTTTCGTTCTGAGGTCGCGCCAGGTCAGCAGGCCCACCAGCCACATACCGGCCGTCAGGACCAGGGCGCCGGCCAGCTCCGCCCAGTCGTCGACGAAGTACCCGGCGAGCACCAGCAGGGTGCCCACCGGGACGCTGAGCGCGGCGGCCCGGGCCGCCCGGCCGCCGCCCGTGCCGCGGCACACCAGGCCCGAGATCAGCGCCGCGGCGAATCCGGCGAAGTGGAAGTGCGGCACGGTCAGCGCCAGGATGTCGAGGTCGAAGCCGAACAGCCGGTACCCGGCGCGCTCGGCGACCAGGGCGGCACCCGCGACGGCCGGGGTCGCCAGCGCGGTCAGCACGGCGACCTCGAACACCGCCAGGGAACGGGTGCGGACGAGCCGCCGCGGGGCCTGGAGGGCGAGCGCGAGGGTGGCCGCGGCGTAACCGGCGGCGCAGCCGGTGGCGACCGGGCCGCGCGGCAGCCAGAGGGCGGCCGAGCCCGCCGCGGCGGCGAGCGGCCACCAGCGGCGGAGGAGGCCCAGGCCCGGCCCGTCGATGAGCGACATCCCCAGCGGGATCACCACGAACATTCCGAGCATGACGATGAAGTGGACCAACACGGTCACCACGTCCCCCTTTCGTGACCTGACTGTCCGGTACGGCGCCGACAGTACGCGCAGAATTGAACGTGTTCAAGAATGGCGCGGACGGCGGGCTTCCCGAGTCCCGCCCGTCCGGCAGGCGCGCCGGGAGGCCGCGCACGTGGCCGTCGCGGGACGGTGGAGCACCCGCGCGTCGCTCGCCCCGACCGCTGCGTACACTCCCTGACCAGGACGGCAGCGGTGAAAGAACCGGAACGGGCGAGCCCTGGGGGCACCATGCGGATGCATGTCGACCGGCGTCATGAGCGGGTGCTCGCGCTGGTCCAGGAGCGCGGCAGCCTGCGGGTGACGGACCTGGCGGGCGAGCTGGGAGTGTCCGTTGTCACGGTGCGGCGGGATGTCGAGGCGCTGTCCGGGCAGGGCAGGTTGGTGCGCCGGCACGGCGCGGTGCTGTGGCCCGGCGCCACGTCGCGCGGTGGTGTGCAGGATGCGGGCCGGGCCGGGGGCGCGCCGGAGAGGCCGGCGCCGGTCGTCGGCATGGTGGTACCGACCGTCGACCGCTTCTTCGGTGACATGGTGCGCGGCGCCCGCGAGGCGGTGGAGGCACAAGGCGGCCGGCTGCTGCTGGGGCTGACGTCCTATCAGCCCGAGGAGGACGCGGCGCAGATCGGGCGACTGCTGGACGGCGGCGCCAACGGGCTTTTGCTTGCCCCCAGTTGGCAGGACGGCTTGCCCCCGGCCGACCGGCAGCAGCGGCTGCGGGAGAGCGTCGCGCCGGTGGTGCTCGTCGAGCGATGGGCGCCTCCGGGCAGCCCGGCGGCGGAGCTGGACCGGGTGCGTACGGACCGGGCGCACGGCGCGGCGATGGCGGTCCGGCATCTCGCGGACCTCGGGCACCGGAGAATCGCGCTCGCGGTCCAGGAGAGCGTGCACGCGGGCCCCATCCGCGACGGTTTCGACGCCGCGGTGCGGTCGTCGGGACGCACGCCCGTAGCGGTGCCACCCTCGGACGAACCCGCGCCGACCGGCGCGCGGAGGCTGGAGCGGACCCTGGAGTGTCTGGCCGCCGCGGTGGCCGAGGACGGGGTCACGGCCGCCCTGGTGCACAGCGATGCGGACGCCATCACGCTGGTGGCCCGGCTGCGCGAGCGCGGCGTACGGGTGCCCGAGGATCTGGCGGTGGTGGCGTACGACGACGAGGTGGCCTCGCTCGCGGAGGTGCCGCTGACCGCCGTGGCCCCTCCCAAGCGCGCGGTCGGGGCGATGGCGGCGCAGTTGCTGCTGACCAGGATCGCCGAAAACGCCGACCGCGAGCGGGAGGTGCTGCCCCGCCAACACCTGGACCTGCTACCGGAGTTGCACGTGCGGGCCTCGTGCGGTGGTGGCGTCGGCCGGACGGCGGGCCCGGACTCCCTCACCCCACCCGCACCGTGACCTTCTGACTGACTCCGCCTGTCCCCGTCAGGTCGCCGAAGGTCAGCGTCAAAGACGCTCCCGTGGTGGCCGCGGTGACCGTCGAGGGCTTGGACAGGACCGCGCTGACCCGTCGACGCCAGGTCAGCTTCAACGAGGTGCGGGCACGCATCGGGTCACTGACGCCGATGACGGCGGTGCCGTCGGACCGCTCGTGCACCGTCACGCTCGCCGGCGCGTCGGCGGTCAGCGGGCCGGCCGTGCCGCCGAACCAGAAGTTGGCGCCGAGGAACCCGAGCGAGGGCACCGCGATCGCCTGGAGATCGTCGGTGTTGGCGAGGACGCGCAGCCAGGCGGTGTCCGCGGCCCGGGCCGCGGTACGTGCCGCGGAGGCGCCGGGCAGCAGGACGTAGGAGTAGTGGGCGCCGGACGGATCGGTGCCGTGATCGGTGAGCAGCGTGAGGTAGCGGCGCTCCACCGGGGTCGGTGAGCCGCCCGCGTTGATGTCCTTCCACGCTCCGGAGCGTGCCTCGCGCAGGGCCTTGAGCGTCGTGCCGCCGGGGAAGACGTAACCGGCGTGGCCGGCGAGGTGCGCCCAGCGGGCGCCGGTCAGGGTCGCCGACCAGGGGTACGAGGTGGGCTGCGGCCGGCCGTCCACGGTGAGCGCGGAGCCGCCCGTGGGCCCCAGATTGCGGTTATCGACGATCGTTTCGATCGTTTGGCCGTCCCGCGCGGTGATGCCCGCCCCGAGGCAGACCACCGCGTCATCGAGGAAGAACCAGGACTTCTTCGCCAGGAGGGTGGAGGCCAGTCCCTTGAGGTACTGGCCGGCCGCGGCGTAGGGCCCGGCCTCGCTGCCACCCACCCATGACACCTCGGGACGCGCCGCGCCCCACACGCCGCCCTCCCCGTCGGCGAGCTTCTTGCGGGACGCGGTGGTGCCGGGCAGCCGCATCGGATCGACGGTGGGCCAGAAAGCGTCGCTGTACTGACCGTTGCCGTAGGTGTCGCCCCACCAATAGAGCATGCCGGAGCCGGTGTGCCAGCCTCGGACGTTCTCGCCGTTGCCGTTCTCGTAGTAGGTGATGCGTCGGGAGGCCATGGACAGCGAAGCGGCCCAGCCCGGGCGGCGGTGCACCGCGCGGTCCATGCCCGGGAACTGCCGGTGTCCGGTCGGCTCGGGGACGGGCGTCACCGCGCTGTCGTCCAGGACCGCCTTGAGCCGGGAGAGCGCACCGATCGACAGGCTCGGATCGCTCATCGCGGGGGAGTAGTAGTCGCGACGGCACCAGCCCTTGGCCAGACCACGCCAGCGGGCCCGCTCGGCGGCGCTCGCCCCCTCCCCGAGCAGGAGGATCGACGCGATCACGGGATGGCCCCGCAGATGGTCGTCGGCCTGTGTCCCCGTCGCGTCGCCGGCGGCCACCCCGCGGCTGATCGCGCGACCCGAAACGCCGTCCATCATCAGCCCGTTGAAGAGGAACGGCGCGTAGGCATGCTCGACCGCGTCGAGGAACAGCTGCCGCTTCGGATCGACCACCGCCCAGGGGGAGTCGCCGAGCAGCGCGAAGAGCTTGCTGAGACCGTCGATCAGCACCGCGCCGTAGGAGCCGGTGTACGGCACCCAGGTGTGCTGGACGACCGAGCCGTCGGCATAGATGCCGTCGCCCGAGGTGACATAGGGAAAGACCGGGGTGAGGGCGTCCCGGGCCAGCGCGATCTTGGCGGCGTCCCCACCGACGATGCCGCGCAGCGCCAGCACCCGGCACAGGTCAACCCGGTTGGCTCCGGTACTGGTGCCCGTGTACGAGCCGACCGCCGTATCCGGAACGAAGTGGTCGACCGCGGCGAGGTAGCGCGCTCTGCGCTCGTCGGACAGCCGGTCATGGAGCAGGACACAGATGTCCAACAGTGGCTGCGGGGCGCCGATCTGCCAGCTGTACCAGTTGCCGTAGCGGGTGGTCCGCTCGTTGTAGACCTGCTCGTGGAGGTGGTCGAGGCCGGTCTGCAGGGCAGCGGCGAGGTCCTGGTCGCCGGTGATGCCCGTGCCGGGCTGCGCGAAGGCCTGCGCCATCGTCTGCAGGCGCGTGTAGCTGGTCTGGATCTGGCCCGAGAAGCCGTACGACTCGGGGTCGGTGTCGGGCTCGGGGTCGGCGAAGACCGCGTCCGGCCACAGCGAGCCGTCGGCCGGCGCCATCGTCGAGAGCAGCTTCCTCGCGGTGGCGCCGAGGGTGGCGAGCCGGTCCTTGAACGGCTGCGCGGTGGGGCTGAAGCCGGTACCGAGCAGCAGGTCGCGCCATGTCGCGCGCAGCGCCGCGAAGTCCTCGGCGGAGACCACGGAGCGACCCGCCGCGGCGCCATGGGCACTGCCGGGCCGGGCCATGGCGGAGGCGCCGGTCAGCCCGGCGGTGAGCGAGGCACCGCCCGCCGTGCGGAGCAGGGAACGGCGGGTCCATGGGTGCGTCATGGGGTCTCCGTAGCCGGGAGGGCGGGGGCGTCAGCGGTGCGGCGTGCCCGTATGAAACACGAGCGGCACTGAACGCTCAAGAGGTTCACCGCAAACGATCCAAACGATCGTTCGCTCGCGGGTGTTCGCCTCCCGCCCTGCCCTACGGTCTCCCCACCCGGCGACCGCGCGCCCTCATCGCCGCCGCCGACGGGGAGCGACCTGAGCCGCGCGGCCTAGCCGTCCGGCTCGCCGTGCCGTCCCGCCCCCGCCGCGAACCGGGCAGCCCCCTCAACTCCCTCTGCCAACACCGCCTGCCCATGGAGCAGTTCGCGGGCCATCGCGTCCGCTTCCGGCTCGCCCTCCTGGTCGAGCAGCGAGGCACGGTCGCTGCGCAGGCACGCCTGCGGCAGACCCGCGATCTCCGCTGCCAGGCTCTCCGCCGCCGTGCGCGCCGTCCCGGTGGGCACGAGCCGGTGGACCAGGCCGATGTCCAGCGCCTCCACGGCCGCTACCGGGCGGCCCGTCAGCACCAGGTCCCTCGCGCGGCTCGCCCCGATCAGCCGCGGCAGCCGCACCGTACCGCCGTCGATCAGCGGCACGCCCCAGCGCCGGCAGAACACTCCGAAGACCGCGTCCTCCTCCGCGATCCGCAGGTCGCACCAGAGCGCCAGCTCCAGCCCACCGGCGACCGCGTGGCCGGCGACCGCCGCGATCACCGGCTTACTCAGCCGCATCCGGGTCGGCCCCATCGGCCCGTCGCCGTCCGGCGCGACGCGGTTGCCCTGCTCGGTGCCGACCGCCTTGAGGTCGGCACCGGAGCAGAACGTACCGTCCTCGCCCCAGAGCACCGCGACATGCGCCCCGTCATCGGCCTCGAACTCACGGAAGGCATCGGCCAGTTGGATTGCCGTGGCACCGTCCACGGCGTTACGGGACGCAGGTCGCGACAGCACCACCGTCGTGACCGGGCCCGTGCGCTCCACCCGTACGGACATCAGGCCGCGCCCGGTGCCGTGTCGCCGGCCGGGGCCTCGGGGCGGGCGCGCTCCAGGATCGCGGCCAGATCGACGCCGGCGGGCAGCGTGCCGAAGGCGTTGCCCCACTCGCCCTCCAGACGCGACGCGCAGAACGCGTCGGCGACCGCGGGGTGACTGAACCGGACCAGCAGCGACCCCTGGAGCACCAGCGCCATCCGCTCGGCGAGTGAACGGGCCATCAGCTGCGCGCGCTCCGGGTCGGCCAGGCCGCCGAGCATCTTGCGGACCCCGGCCACCGCGGCGTCCAGCCGCCGGTCGGCGCCCGCGGCCGACTCCACCTCGGCGAGAAACGCGTCCAGCGCGGCCGGTTCCTTGCCCAGCGCCCGCAGGACGTCGAGCGCCGCCACATTCCCCGAGCCCTCCCAGATCGACAGCAGCGGCGCTTCCCGGTAGAGCCGCGGCATGCCGGATTCCTCGACGTAGCCATTGCCGCCCAGGCACTCCAGGGCCTCCGCCGCGTGCGTGCTGCCGCGCTTGCAGACCCAGTACTTGCCGGCCGCCAGCGCCAGCCGGCGCAGCGCGCCCTCCGTGCTGTCCCCGGCCTGGGACCGGTCCACCGCCGCGGCGAGCCGCATGCCCAGCAGCGTCGCGGCCTCCGACTCGACGGCGAGGTCGGCCAGCACCGACCGCATCAGCGGCTGCCGGTCCAACTCCCGCCCGAACGCCCGCCGGTGGGAGGTGTGGTGCAGTGCCTGTCGCAGCCCCGCCCGCATCCCCGCCGCGGAGCCGAGTACGCAGTCCAGCCGGGTCATGTTCACCATCTCGACGATGGTGCGCACCCCGCGGCCCGGCTCGCCGACCGGCCACGCCACCGCCTGGTCGTACTCGATCTCCGAGGACGCGTTGGAGCGGTTGCCGAGCTTGTCCTTGAGCCGCATCAGCCGCATCCCGTTCAGGGAGCCGTCCGGCAGTACCCGCGGCAGCAGGAAGCAGCTCAGCCCCTCCTCGGTCTGCGCCAGCGCCAGGAACACATCGCTCATGGGAGCCGAGGTGAACCACTTGTGGCCGGTGATGCGGTAGGTGCCGTCACCTGCCGGCACCGCGCGCGTGGTGTTGGCCCGTACGTCGCTGCCGCCCTGCTTCTCCGTCATCGACATGCCGGCGATCAGCCCGGCCTTGGTCAGCGGTGCGCGCAGCCCGAAGTCGTAGGTGCGGGAGGCCAGCAGCGGTTCGTATCGGGCGGCGAGGTCCGGGGCGGCACGCAGCGCCGGCACGGCGGCGTACGTCATCGAGATCGGGCAGCCGTGTCCGGCCTCGGCCTGCGACCAGACGTAGAACTTCGCCGCACGCACCAGATGCGCTCCGGGACGGTCGTCGGACCAGGGGGCGGCATGCAGGCCGTGCTCCACCGCGACGGTCATCAGCTGATGCCAGGCCGGGTGGAACTCCACCTCGTCGACGCGGTGACCGAAGCGGTCGTGGGTGCGCAGCCGGGGCGGCTGCTCCTCCGCCCACCGGGCCTGGTCCTGCACGGCTGCCGAGCCGGCCAGCGCGCCCAGCTCGGCGACCTCCGGCTCGCCCCACCCGGCGCCCTCGCGGCGCAGGGCCTCCAGCAGAGCCGGTTCGTCGGCCGTACTGAAACCGGTCAGTGGCGGGGCCTGATTCACGACTTCATGGGTGACGGTCATGCCTCGACGTTACAGAATCCGAACAGCCGTGAGAAGACTGTAATGCCCACGATCGGCGGCGCTAGAATTCCCCGCACTCATGAACGACACCCGGCCCCGCCACGATCACGCCCCGCAGCGGCCCGTCGAGCGCACCGCAAGCGCCGAGGGTGCCCTCGCGCTGCGGCCGCTCACGGCCCGCTCGATCGTGCTGAGCACCCTCCTCGGCCACCATCCGCCCGAGCTGCCCGCGCGCGCCCTGGTGCGGGTCGGTGAGCTCTTCGGTATCGCCGAAGGCACCGTCCGGGTCGCGCTCTCCCGGATGGTGGCCGCCGGTGACCTGCGGCAGAGTGACGGCTCGTACGGCCTCACCGCCCGGTTGCTGGAGCGCCAGGCACGGCAGGACGAGAGCCGGTCGCCCAGGAACCGGCCCTGGCGGGGGGACTGGGAGATCGCCGTCGTCACCACGGCCGAACGCCGGCCCGCCGCGGAGCGCACCGCGCTGCGCCAGGCCATGTCCGGGCTCCGCCTGGCCGAACTCCGCGAGGGCAGCTGGCTGCGCCCCGCCAACCTCGACCGGCCCCGCCCCTCCGTCGCCACCGCACAGTGCACCTGGCTCACCGGCACCCCCGACGGCGACCCGGCGGCACTCGCCGGCCGCCTCTGGGACCTGACCGGCTGGGCCGACGAGGCCCGCGCCCTGATGGCCGCGCTGGACCGCGCCGACACCCTCGCCGACCGCTTCACGGTCGCGGCCGCCGCGCTGCGCCATCTGCTGTCGGACCCGCTGCTGCCCGACGCGCTGCTGCCGCCCGACTGGCCCGGTGGTGAACTCCGGCTGCGCTACGACGCGTTCGCGGCCGAACTGCGCGAACTGCTCCGTCAGTACCTGTCGCCGAATGCCGCCCGCGGGGGCGCGGTCCGCTGAACGCCTCGTCGTAGGTGCAGGTGACGGCGCCCGACGCCGCGGACCGCCCTCCGCAGCCGGACGCTCGCGCAGGTCACAGCGGCAGTACGCAGACCGGGACGGGAGCCGCGAACGGCTCGCCCGTGCGGATCAGCCCGCCACTCCCGGCGTCCACCGAGAACACCGTCACCGTGCCCGACTTCTGGTTCGCCGCGAACAGCAGCCGCTCGTCGGGGGAGAAGGCGAGATGCCGGGGAAAGTCCCCGCCCACCGGCACGGTGTCCAGCAGCCGCAGTCGCGCACCGCCGCCCTCCACGGCATAGCGGGTGAGGCTGTTGTGGCCGCGATTGGCGAGGTAGGCGAAGCCGCCGTCCCGGGTGACCAGCAGCTGCGCGGGGTAGCTGGTGCCTGCCCCGGTCCCGGTGGACTGCGGTGTGCCGGGCGTCAGCCGGCCGCCGGCGGCGTCGTACCCGCAGACCACGACGGTGTTGTCGACCTCGTTGGCGAGGTAGGCGAAGCGGCCGGACGGATGGAAGGTCAGATGCCGCGGGCCGGCGCCGGGGCGCAGCGCCGCCCGCGACACCTCCGTGAGCTTCCCTGCGGTCTCGTCCAGCCGGTAGGTGTAGACGGTGTCGTTGCCGAGGTCCACGGCGAGTACGTGCCGGCCGTCCGGTGCGGTGAGGATCTGGTGGGCGTGCGGCCCGTCCTGGCCGGGGCCGGGCGCCGGGCTGTCGTGGGTGACGAGGTCGGTCCGCTCGCCCAGGGCGCCGCTGTCCGGCGCGATGGGATGGACGGCCACATTGCCGGAGAGGTAGTTGGCGCTGAGCAGCCAGCGGCCGCCGGGGTGCACCGACAGGTGGCAGGGCCCGGCGCCGCCGGTGGACCGGGTGCCCAGCACCTTCGACGCGCCGCCCGCCGGCAGCGCGATGGCGGTCACGCCGCCCTGCTGCCGCTCGTTGACCGCGTAGAGGGTGCGCCCATCCGGCGCGAGCGCCAGATACGAAGGATCCGCGACATCCGCGACCACCCCGGTGGCGGAGATCCGGCCGCCGGGGTCGTAAGTGCCCAGACCGATGCCGGTGCCGCCGCCCTCCGTGGACGTGTAGGTCCCCAGGAAGAGCGGCCGGTCGGCCCGCGGCCGCCGCTCCGCGCGGTGCCGGGCCTGCGCGGGACCGGTGTCCTTGACGCTCAGCGCCACGGCTCCGGCAGTCGCGGCCAGCCCCGCGACCGTGCCGACGAACCTCCGGCGGGCGAGGCCGCTTCCCGTCCTGGTGCCTGACCGTGCTGAACTCATGTCACACCTCGGCGTTCGGTGATCTGTGGGGGTGATCTGCGTGCCGTGCTGCGTGCGGTGATCCCGGATACGGCAGCCAGGGTGACCCGCTGCCGCACCTCTCGGCAAGGGCCGCAACCCGAATTGCGTAGTGTGCAACGCCTCTTCGGGGGACGTGCGTGCCGCTCAACGTGCCGTAGTCGCACGCCTCTTGGGGAGGCGTCGTCCCGCCGTCGGTTCCAGGGCGCCCCCGGTACCCGGTACGGGCACCGAGCGGGACCATCGAGGCCCGCGCCGATGACGAGCAGGTGGACGGGCACGGTCTCTCAGGGTTCGGGTCAGGGTCGGGGCGCGGCACGTTTGCGCAGGTCAACGACGCTGAGCCGGATCCGCTACCCCGACGTGTCCGTACATCCCGGTGATGACCACCAGTCCCACCCGTAGCACTCGAGTCGTACGGCACAACACATACGCGGACTGATTCGCAGCCCCCCGTCCGGCTCGTAGTTTCTTGATCAAGGCACGGAGATGATCGAGAGGCCACGGATATATGTACGGCAAGGCATTCGCCCCGGAATACCAGGGTGAGCTGGGCTCGGCGCTGGGCGTGAACTCCTCCTACGAGGAGGTGCTGGAGACCGCGAGCCTGGCCCGCTCCCGCGCGAGCAGCGCTCTGGAGCGGGCACGCGCCGCGCTCGCGGTCGCGGAGGCCAACCGGCGCCTCGGCCGGGTGACGGACGCCGGCGCCGCCTGGCGCGAGAGCTACCGCAGCGGGCGCACCGCGGGCGACGCCGGCGCCATGGCCTGGGCGCTGTGGAGCGGAGGCACGCTCGCCCGCCAGTGCGGGACGCTGCCGCTCGCCCGCCGGTTGCTCACCCACGCCGTGACGCTGGCCGCCGGAAGCGGGGACCGTCTCGCCCACGGCTACTCTCTCGCCGGGCTCGCCGAGACCGGCCGCATCCAGGGCGACTACGCCGCGGTCGCCGAACTCCACGAGCAACTGCTCGAACAGGGCAGGGCGCACGGCGAGGCCCGGCACATGGTCTGGGCGATGTCCGGCATCGCGCAGATGCACCGCAACACCGGCGACCACGCCAAGGCCCTGGAGCTGTTCGAGGAGTCCGTCCGAATAGCCACCGAGGCCGATGACGCGCGGGGGCGCGCCTGGTCGCTGCGCGGCGTCGCCGACGTCCTCTCGGTCCAGGGCGAACCGGACCGTGCGCTTGCGCTGCTGTCCGAGGCCGAAGTCATCTGCCGGGCCATGGATCTGGCGAGCGCGCTCGCCTACAACCACAAGATGCGGGGGAACGTGCTCTACCGCGCGGGGCGCCACGCCGCGGCCCGCGACACCTACCTCGTGGCGCTCCGCGAATTCCGCGCCATGCACGAGCCCCGCGGCATCGCCCTCTCCCGTCTGGGGCTGGTCAAGTCCCGCGCCCACCTGGGCCGCGACCACCAGGAGACGCTCGACGAACTCGCCGAGCTGGAACGGGACTTCACCCGGATCGGCCTGCGGCACGCCCGCGCTGCGGTCATCGCCTTCCGGGACGGGACGAGCGAGTCATCGGCGCCAGGAAGTCCCGCTCCTCATCGCGATGCCACCACGCACCGGTCTGCCGTAGTTCCCGCCACGTCGTGAAGCGGTACCGGAAGACCCGCGCCCGCACCCGCGCGGGCGGCAGGTCCGGGAACGGATTGACGCGCAGCAGCCGCAGCGTGTCGCGGTCGTTCTCCAGCAACCGCTCCACGAACGGGACGAACCACGCCCGCGCATAGGCCGGCGAGAGCGCCGCGAACCACATCAGCCAGTCCAGGCGCAGGTGGTAAGGGGCGAACTGGCGCGCCAGGCGTCGCACGTCCCCCGGCTTGCCGTGGAACTCGTACGCCAGCCAGGTCGTGTCCGGCCCGTTCACCGCGTCCGCCGTGCCCTCGACGACGATCTCCCGGCGGACCCGGGTGATGCTGCCGAACGCACCGTAGGAATTGACCAGGTGCAGCGAGTCGTAGGAGGTGTTCATGCGCTGCTGCCGGGCCAGGAGGTTGCGGACCGGCCCGTGGCTGAGCACGAGGACGAGCGCGGTCATGGCGATGACCAGGACCTCGAACCAGACCGGGGGAGCGGGCAGGGCCGAGGGAGGGTGGGCCCAGGAGGGCACGGCTGACAGGGCCAGCGCGATGGTCACCCAGTTCAGCCAGGCGAAATTGCCGGACAGCACCAGCCACAGCTGGGTGACCGCCATCCCGACGGCGGCCCACCCCGCGATCGGCTGCGGGGTGAACAGCAGCACGGGCAGCAGGAGTTGCGCCACATGGTTGCCGGCCACCTCCGCCCGGTGCAGCGGCTTGGGCAGATGGTGGAAGAACCAGCTCAGCGGGCCCGGCATCGGCTGGGTCTCGTGGTGGTAGTACAGACAGGTCAGATCCCGCCAGCAGCTGTCGCCGCGCATCTTGATCAGCCCGGCCCCGAACTCCACCCGGAACAGCAGCCAGCGCAGCAACCACATCACCAGCACCGGGGGAGCGGTCCGGTCGTTGCCGAGGAAGACGGCGAGCAGGCCGGCCTCCAGCAGCAGCGACTCCCAGCCGAAGCCGTACCAGGTCTGCCCCACGTTCACGATGGACAGATACATCGCCCACAGCACGGCCCACATCACCATCGCCACCCACAGCGGAACCGCGTCCGCGGCGCCCGCCGCGACGGCCGCCGCCAGCAGTGCCCCGCACCACGACCAGGCCGCGAAGAACCGGTCGGAGTAGTGCAGCTGGAAGACCGACGGCGCGTCGCGGAACGGCATCCGCGCCACGAACGCGGGGATCGGCAGCATGCCGCGTGCCCCGATGAGCGCCCGGAACTGCCGGGCCGCGGCGACGAAGGCGATCACGTAGAGGACGGCCAGCATCCGCTGGTAGATGAGTCGGCCGAGCCAGAGGCCGGAATCCGAGAACCATTCCACCCGCCCATGGGTAGCACTCCGGCCGTGCGCCCGGCGGGGAGGCGCGCGGCCGGAGTGCTGCCCATGAGCGGTCGTCGATCTCCCGCCCGGTGGCACGCGGGCCGGGCATCCGCAGGCGGCGTCCGGGGTGCGGCACGCCGAAGGGCCGGTGCGGACACCGGCCCTTTCGGCATGCTGGTGAGCGGGGATCGCCCGCCGGGAGCTGCGGCCCCGTGAAGCAGGAGGCCGGAAGGCGGCGCATGCTCCTCCCACCCGCTTGCTTTCCAGGGTACGGGCGCCGCGGCCACCGGCAACCGGAGCACTGTTCGAGCCGACGCACCGCCCCCGGCCGCGTGGTTTCCTCCGTGCGAGCGGGCCGGAATCCCGGCCTTCCGGTGACATGCCGATTTCACCGCAAAAAGTCGAGCGCGCCGCGAGTGACATCGTTACGCTGGAGCACGACGGACGACCTTTTTTGGGAAGACGCCAACACCATTGGCCCGTCGCGGGAACCGCCACAAACCCTGGCCGAACTCCCGGTTTGTGAACGAGGCGCCACCGCGTCGGAACCAATACCTCGATGAAGGAGTGCGTGGTGGCATTGCACAAGGCTCAGTACGAGCAGCCTCGCCCGCAGCAGGGCGACCGGCCGGGCCGTATCAAGGAAGTCCGCAATCTGGAGGTCTGGGATCGCTGTGCTCCGGTGCGCCTCGCCGGATGCGACGACGACCCCGCCGAGTCGAACATCTTCCGCGGCATCGACTGACCGGACCACCCGGCGCCGGGCGGTCCGGTCAGTCGATCCCCGTCGAAGCGCGCCCCCGCGCCGACCCGACCGACGGGAGCGGCTGCCCCCGGCAGTCGCTCCCGTCGGTCGGCGAGGCCGGCGCGGGCGAGGCCGACCGGTCAGGGCCGGCGCCCGAGCAGGCAGAGCAGCCGGATGAGATCGTCGGCGCCGGCCGGGGGATCCACGGGCTCGGCGAACAGCCCCGACGCACCGAGCTCCGAGGCATACGGCTCGACCTCGCGCAGCGCTGCCGTCGCCAGGTGTCCCGGCAGCCGTTCCTCCGCGCCGATGGCCCGGGAGAGGTCCCAGGCGTGGACCACCGCGTCGGCCATCATCTGCGTGCAGTAGGCAGCGGCGCCGCTCGTGCCGTAGGACAGGTGCACGATGCGCGCCGGCGCGCCCGGTTCGCTGAACGCCGCGACGGCGGCCACCGCCGCACGGTCCCAGACCGCGGCGGGATTCTCGCCCAGCCGGTCGCCGTCGAAGTCCGAACCCACCTCCGCGACCGTCGCGCCGTCCCGCACCAGGCGGGGCACCCACAACTGCTCGACGGTGAGGTGATTGACCAGATCGCGCACCGACCACTGCGTGCACGGCGTCGGGGCGTCCCACTGGTCGTCGCGGACGGCATGGACCCGGGTCCCGAAGAGCTCGATCGCCTCGCCGTGGGTTCGCAGGATCTCGTCGTTGTCCATGGTTCCCGAGGATAGAAGCGGCCACTGACAACGGCCCTTCGGCGCACGGCGATCGGGCGGGGGACCGCCGTCCGCCGACCCCGTCACCTTCCGCCTCCGGCCCGGTGCCGCCCCGCCGCTCCCCGATGACCCGATCGGCCCAGCCCGGCCGGGAAAATTTTCCGGACCGGGAGCAGCGCGAAGGAGGGTACGAGGAGCGGCGCGGACGGCGGTGCCGCCCGGTCGGGGAAGCCGCCGGCCGGGCGCGCGGCGGGCGCGTGATCAGTCGGCGTACAACCGGCTCTGCGGCACGATCCGGAGGCTCTGGTCCGGCCCGGCCCACAGGAGTTTCATGTGCGCCTCGCCCGTGCCCTCCGTGTAGTCGACGCGGATGCTGTGCCGGTGCCCGGCGGTGAGCGTGACGGTCCCCTTGTCGGTCTTCGGCCCGTGCGGTGTGCTGCTGTCGATCACCGGTTCGCCGTCGATCCACAGGCGCACGGTGTCGTCGGAGACGGTGGTGAAGGTGTACGTCCCGCCGGATCGCGGTTGGATGCTCCCCGTCCACCGGGTGCTGAAGTGGTCCGCGGGAATGCGCGGATCGGGAGACCCGTCGAAGCGGTAGGACTTGTTCACGGTGGGGTCGACGGTGGTCACGGCCGGCGGGCCGGTGAAGGAGTCATTGGCCCAGCTCCGCGCGGTCAGCCCCTTCCCGGTGCCGGGCGGGGACGCCGCCGGAGGCTCGATGGCGAGCCGGATGACGCTCGCGACGGGGCCGGTGGCGGCGCCCGAGGGGGTGAGGTCGAAGCCGTCGCCCGACGGTGTGACCCGCATCCGCTGCGAGCTGCCCAGGACCCTGGCGGAGGTGACCTTGAAGGCATCCTTCGCCGTGAGGTGCAGTGGGCTGCCGGCCGCGGGCCAGGACGTCACGGAGGCGTACAGGGTGTCGCCCCGGCGGGAGACCGCGCCCCAGGACGGGTCCGCGACGAGTCCGGTGTGCCCGGCCCCGTACACCGCGTCGCCCTGGCCGTGCGCGCCGAGCCACCGGCCGGCCTCGCGGAGCCGGTCCACGGACGGCTGCGGGATACGGCCGCGCCGGTCCGGTCCGACGTTCAGCAAGTAGTTGCCGCCGCGGCTCGCGACGTCCAGGAGATTGCGGACGACGGTCGCCGACGACTTCCAGTGGGTGTCGTACTTCGCGAAGCCCCAGTGGTCGTTGAGGGTCATACAGCTCTCCCACAGCTGTCCGTCGACCGGTTCGGTGGGGATCTCCTGCTCAGGTGTGCCGAAGTCGCCGTCGACCACCTCGCGCTTGCCGACCCGGTTGTTGACGATCAGGCCGGGGTCCAGGTCGTGCAGATACGCCTGGAGGTCGGCGCCATCGCGGCGTGACCAGTTGTTGGTGGGGTTGTCGGTATCCCACTCGCCGTCGAACCACAGCAGCGCCGGGTCGTAGCCGTCCACCAGTTCCTTGAGCTGGGCATACATCCGCTTCTTGTAGCGCGGGAACGTCGCGGGGTCGGCGAAGTCGGGGTCGTGCCAGTCCCAGATCGAGTAGTAGAAGCCCAGCTTGATCCCGGCGGCGTCCGCGGCCTTCTTCAGCTCGGCGAGGAGGTCGCGGCGGGGGTCGAAGGACGAATGGTCGCGCAGGTTCCAGGAGTTCTGCTTCGTCGGCCACATCGCGTACCCGTCGTGGTGCTTGGACGTGATGACGATGTAGCGCTGGCCGGCGTCCTTGGCGGCCTTGACGACCGCCTCGGCGTCGAAGTCCGCCGGGTTGAAGGTCGCGGCCTGCTTCTCGTAATCCGCGGTGGGGATGGCGCACTCGCGCTTGATCCACTCGGCATTGCGGCAGACGGTCCCGTCGGGCCGGGTGTACTCGCCCTCCAGGTTGGAGTAGGCGCCGAAGTGGATGAACATCCCGAAGCGGTCCTGGCGCCACCAGGAGGTGCGCTCCGAGGTGAAGGGGTCGTCGATCGCGTGGTTGGTGCCGGGGCCCGCGGTGACGCGTGGCGGGGGCTTCGCGGACGCCGCGGGACTGCCGCCGGTCAGCAGCAGGGCTCCCAGCAGCCCCAGAACTCCCAGCGCCCTGGCCGGTCGTGTGCCTCTGCGCATGGCTCGCTCCTCCGGTCGGTTCGTGCCGACGGTCCTTCTGTGCCACCCCGCATGGTGCAGCGCCCGGTGCCCGACCGGAAGACGTCGGACACGATAAACATCGGAGGACAGTCGTCAACTGGACAAGGAAATAGCGGAGTTGATGGCATCTACCTCGATAGACGTCCGATCTAAGACGGGCGGAGGGAGGGGAGGGGGACGGCGTGGCGAGGCGCACCGAACGGAGCGCGGCGTGCGCCGAGTGCTCATCAGCGCTCTGGCGAACCCGGGGAGGGGGCTGTTCAATGGGCGCGGGCCGCACTCATTGGAGGCACCATGAACGCCGTCGCCCCATCCGCCGCCAACGGCACCGCATCCGCCGATCCGTCCGCCGTCGCGCGCAGCGGCGGCCCCGCCGGGGTGTCACGCCCCGCGCCCGCCCTCCGCGCCGCGGGACACGAACGGAGCTATCCCGACTTCCTCGACCGGGCCGCACGCATCGCAACCGGCTTATCCGATACGGGAGTCGGTGCCGGCGATCGGATCGCCGTCGTCATGCGCAACGAACCCGCCCACTTGGAGATCACCGCCGCGGCCGCCCAGCTCGGCGCCTGCGCGGTGCCGGTCAACTGGCACTTCAAACACGACGAGCTGCGGCATGTGCTCACCGACAGCGGCAGCAAGGTCGTCTTCGCGCACACGGACCTGCTGGACGCGGTGAGCGCCGCGCTCCCCGACGGCGTACGGATCATCGAGGTGCCCGTGCCCGCCGGGGTGGCGGCCGCCTGCGGCTTCGCCGCGCCGCCCGCCACCGGCGAACACCCCCTCCTGGACAGCTGGCTGGCCGGCTACGCCCCGCTGGCGCGGGCAGCCGAGGAACGCCCGCCCACCGTCATCTACAGCTCAGGAACGACCGGGCGCCCCAAGGGAGTTCTGCGCGACCCGGTTCCCCAGGACCGGCTGGAGGAAGGGGTGCCGTCCTTCCTCGAATACTTCGCCGTGGAGCCC
Organism: Streptomyces sp. NPDC017993; assembly: GCF_044328065.1. Taxonomy (NCBI): domain Bacteria; kingdom Bacillati; phylum Actinomycetota; class Actinomycetes; order Kitasatosporales; family Streptomycetaceae; genus Streptomyces; species Streptomyces sp. NPDC017993. Next base: position 92,768 of record NZ_JBIRGO010000004.1, on the reverse strand, counting down.
GGCGGCCGGACCCTGATCCCCGCCCCGCTCTACCACGCCTCGCCCAGCCAGCACGCCGTCCTCGCCCTCGCCGCGGGCCTGGACATCACCTTGATGCCGCACTTCGACGCCGAGGAGTTCCTGCGGCTGATCGAGCGCCACCGCATCGAGCAGGTGCAGGTGGTGCCCACGATGTTCGTCCGGCTGCTGCGGCTGCCGAAGTACGTGCGCGAGGGCTACGACCTGTCGTCGCTCACCTCGGTCGTACACGCCGCTGCGCCCTGCCCGCCGCACATCAAGCACGCCATGATCGACTGGTTGGGGCCGGTGCTGCGCGAGTACTACGGGGGAAGCGAAACCGGCGCCGTGACCTGGTGCGACAGCGCGGAATGGCTCGCCCACCCCGGCACGGTCGGACGGGCGGAGGGGACCTGCGGCGTCGCGGTCCTCGGGCCCGGCGGGGAGGTGCTGCCGACCGGCGCCACCGGCGAGATCTACCTCAAACCCTCCGACAACTGGCCGCAGTTCACCTACCTCGGCGACGCCGCCAAACGCGCCGCGATGGAGGCGCCCGGCCTGCCCGGCTACGTCACCATCGGTGACATCGGCCATCTCGACGCGGACGGCTATCTCTACCTCAGCGACCGCCGCAACGACATGGTCATCTCGGGCGGCGTCAACATCTACCCGGCGGAGATCGAGGGCTGCCTGCTCTCCCTCGAAGGGGTACGGGACGCGGCGGTGTTCGGGATACCCCACGAGGAGTTCGGCGAGGTGCTGGCGGCCCACGTGCAGACGGAGCCGGGCGTGCTGCTGCGCGCCGAGGCGGTGCGCTCCCATGTCGCGGAGCGGCTGGCCGGGTACAAGGTGCCCAGGGCCGTGGTCTTCGAGGAGCTGCTGCCGCGCGACGAGTCGGGCAAGCTCTTCAAGCGGCGGCTGCGGGACCCCTATTGGGCCGGGCGGGACGGCGCGATCTGAGCGCGGGTCCGGATGCGGTTGCGCCGCATCCGGACCCCGCCGCACTACTTGACATGCTTATAACAAGTCTCGAATTATGTGGCGCCGGGGACCGAGGCACAGGAGGCGCCCATGGCGGCCCAGCGGCGTACCACGACCCGGGACATGCGGCGCGGGAACCGTTCCGTGCTGCTGTGGACCCTGTACTTCGACGGGCCGCTCAGCCGCCAGGATCTCAGCGCCCGTACGGGCCTGAGCGTCACCACCGTCTCCACGGTCGTCGGCGAACTCCTCGGTGAGGGCGTCGTGGTGGAGGCCGGCGCGGTCGACTCCGACGGCGGGCGGCCGCGGATCCTGCTGCGCGTCGATCCGGGCCGGCGCTTTGCCGTCGGCGTGGACGTGGGGGAGACCCGGGTGCGGGTCGAGCTGTACGACCTGGCCATGAACGAGCGGGCGAGGGCCGACCACCCGCTGGAGAGCGGCCGGCACGACGTCGGACCGGTGGTCGAGCGGATCCTCGCGGGTCTGCGGGAGGTCATCGCGGCCGCCGCCGTCGACCGCGCCGACATCCTCGGCGTCGGCGTCGCCGTCTCCGGGATCGTCGAGCAGGCGGGTGCGGGCGGCGCACTGGTGCACGGCCAGACCTTCGACTGGGACGCGGTGCCGCTCGGCCGTCTGCTGCGCTCCGGCACCGCGGCGTACCCGGGCACCGACCTGCCGCTGTACATCGAGAACGGCGCCAGGACCCTGGGCCAGGCGGAGATGTGGTTCGGCGCGGGGCGCGGCGCCGATCACGCCGTGATCGCGCTGATCGGGTCCGGCGTCGGTGCCGCCGTCGTCGCCAACGGCAGCTTCTACCACGGCGCCACCAGCAGCGCGGGGGAGTGGGGGCACACCATCGTGCAGGTCGGCGGTCGACGCTGCCGGTGCGGTGCGCGGGGGTGCCTTGAGGCGTACGTGGGCGCCGAGGCGATCCTGGACCGCTACCACCAGGCCCGCCGAGGCCGCCCCGCGCCCGGCGCAGACGAGGAGTCCGCCCTGGCCGCGTTGATCGCCGGCGCCGACAGTTCCCCCGCGGCCCGCCGGGTCCTGGACGAGACCTGCGTCTATCTCGGTGCGGGCATCGCCAACCTGGTGAACCTCTTCAACCCGCGCCGGATCGTCCTCGGTGGCTGGGCCGGGCTGATGCTCGGCGACCGGCTGCTGCCGCAGATCCGCGAGGCGGTGGCCGGGCCGGCGCTGCGGCATCCGTACGAGCGCAGCACCGTCGAGCTGTGCCGGCTCGGCCCGGACGCGGTGGCGCTCGGCGCGGCGACGCTGCCCGTCGAGCGCTTCCTGGCGAACGGCGGCACCGCCTGAGGAAGGCGTACGAGACCGTCGTCCGATCTCTGAACTCCCCTTCCCAGGCGCCGGGTCGGCTGCCACGATGGCCCACGATGCTCGTCACATGAAAGAACTTTGTTCACGTACCTGACCCTGCATGCCTGAACTTCCGTACCGGAGAGGTGTGTTCATGGAACGTCGGCAATTTCTCGCCACGGGCGCCGCATTGGCGGCCGGCACCGCACTGCCCGCCCTCACGGCCGGCGCCGCCCGCGCCGCCGCGGGCGCCCGCCCCGCCGACCGGCTGCCGCCGCGCGCCGAGATCGTCGCCGTACTGCGCCGGGTCGCCGACCACTGGATCGGCGCGCACGCCGACCCGGGGGACAATCAGTGGGCCCGCGCCACCTTCTTCAGCGGGCTGATGGCGCTGCACCGCCTCACCCGCGAGCCGCGCTACCTCGCATACGCCCGCGGCTGGGCGGAGAAGCACGCCTACGGGCTGCACAACGGCGTCACCACCCGGCACGCCGACGACCACTGCGCGGGGCAGACCTACCTCGACCTGCACGCACTGGACGCCACGCCCGACCCGGCGAAGATCGCCGCCATCGAGGACTCCTTGCAGCGCATGGTCCGGTCCTCGGCCGAGAAGCACGACGACTGGTGGTGGGACGACGCGCTGCACATGGCGATGCCGCCGTTCGCCCGGCTCGGCGCCCTGCGGCAGGACCCCGCCTACTGGGACGCGATGCACGCCCTCTACGCCCACACCAAGAGCGCGGAGGGCGGGCCGGGGCTGTATGACCCCGCCGTCGGCCTCTGGTACCGCGACAAGCGGTTCCTGCCCGGCGGTATCGCCTCGCCCAACGGCCGGCCCGTGCTCTGGTCGCGCGGCAACGGCTGGGTCGCCGCCGCCCACACCAAGGTGCTCGGCCTCCTGCCGCCCTCGCATCCGCACGTCCCCGAATACCGCGCCGCACTCGTCGCTGAACTCGCGGCGCTGCGCGCCGTCCAGCGCGCCGACGGGTTCTGGAATGTGAACCTCGCCGATCCGGAGCACCTGCCGGGCCCGGAGACCAGCGGCACCGCCTTCTTCGCGTACGGCACGGCGTACGCGCTGCGCGCCGGGCTGGTTCCGCAGGACACCTTCCGGCCGGTCGCCGCCCGCGCCTGGAACGGGATGGTCGCCACCGCGGTGCACCCCGACGGCTTCCTGGGCCATGTGCAGAACGTGGGTGACCGCCCGGAGTCCAGTCAGCCGGTCGGCTACGGCACCACGGCGGACTTCGGTGTCGGCGGCTTCCTGATGGCGGGCGCGGAGCTGGCGAAGGCGGCCGGCGCCTGACGTCGAGACCACCGCGGGCCCGGCGCCGCCTCCGTCGTGAGCGGGCCGGGCCCGCGCGCCCGGGTACTGACCACCGGGGGGTGAGGTTGGCGCGAGCGGCAGTGCGGATCTCGGTGGGCGACCCTCTCGGTTCGCGGGTGTCCACCGGTGCAGGGAAGCAGCGAAGTGCGACGAGGCCGAGAAGGCTGCTCGGTGGAGCGGCGAAGGGATGATGTAGTTTAGGGTTCAACAAATAGGGTGGTTCACGGTCAGGGTTCGGGTCAGCCGGAATCCGGAGGAGGCGCGCATGCAGTTCGGGATCTTCACGGTCGGCGATGTCACGCCCGACCCGACCAACGGCACCACCCCCACCGAGCGGGAGCGGATCAAGGCGATGGTCGCCATCGCGCTCAAGGCCGAGGAGGTGGGTCTGGATGTCTTCGCCACCGGTGAGCACCACAATCCGCCCTTCGTGCCCTCGTCGCCGACGACCCTGCTCGGCCACATCGCGGCCCGCACCGAGCGGCTGATCCTGTCCACCGCCACCACGCTGATCACGACCAACGACCCGGTGAAGATCGCGGAGGACTACGCGATGCTCCAGCACCTGGCCGACGGCCGGGTCGACCTGATGATGGGACGCGGCAACACCGGGCCGGTTTACCCCTGGTTCGGCCAGGACATCCGCCAGGGCATCCCACTCGCCATCGAGAACTACGCACTGCTGCACCAGCTGTGGCGCCAGGACGTGGTGGACTTCAAGGGCCGCTTCCGCACCCCGCTGGAAGGCTTCACCGCGACGCCCCGCCCGCTGGACGGCGTACCGCCCTTCGTCTGGCACGGTTCCATCCGCAGCCCGGAAATCGCCGAGCAGGCCGCGTATTACGGCGACGGCTTCTTCGCGAACAACATCTTCTGGCCCAAGGACCACTTCAAGCGGCTGATCGGCCTGTATCGCGAACGCTTCGCCTTCCACGGCCACGGCACCCCCGAGCAGGCCGTCGTCGGCCTCGGCGGGCAGGTCTTCCTGCGGCCCAACTCCCAGGACGCGGTGCGGGAGTTCCGCCCCTACTTCGACAACGCGCCCGTCTATGGGCACGGCCCGTCGCTGGAGGAGTTCACCGAGCAGACCCCGCTCACCGTCGGCAGTCCGCAGGAAGCCATCGACAAGACCCTCACCTTCCGTGAGTCCTTCGGCGACTACCAGCGCCAGCTATTTCTGATCGACCACGCGGGTCTGCCGCTGAAGACCGTCCTGGAACAGCTCGACATCCTCGGCGAGGAGGTCGTCCCCGTGCTGCGCAAGGAGTTCGCCGCGCGCCGCGCCGCCGGGGTGGCGGACGCGCCGACGCACCAGTCGCGGGTGGCGGCAGCCGCCGGGGGCAAAAAGGCCCCGGCGCCGCGTGCTTGACAAAGCGTCTTGCCGGGTCGGCAATGGGACAGATGGCTGACGACGACTTCGCGCACGTACTGACCGCTGTGGGCCCGCGACTGAGGGCGCTGCGCCGGGAGCGCGGCACGACCCTGGCCCAACTGAGCGAGACCACCGGGATCTCCCTCAGCACCCTCTCGCGCCTGGAGTCCGGCCTGCGCAAACCCACCCTGGAACTGCTGCTGCCCCTGGCCAAGGCGTACGCCGTGCAACTGGACGAACTGGTGGATGCCCCGGCCACCGGCGACCCGCGCCTGCATCCCCGTCCCTTCACCCGCGACGGCGTGACGTTCATCCCGCTGACCCGGCACCTCGGCGGGCTGCACGCCTACAAGCAGGTGGTGCCCGGCGCGCAGCCGGGGGCCGGGGATCCGGAGCAGCGGGCGCACGAGGGCTATGAGTGGCTCTACGTGCTGGCCGGCCGGCTGCGGCTGCTGCTGGGTGAGCACGATGTCGAGCTCACCGCCGGGGAGGTCGCCGAGTTCGACACCCGCACCCCGCACGGGTGGTCGAGTGCCGGCCCGGAGCCGGTCGAATTCCTCAGCCTGTTCGGGGCGCAGGGAGAGCGCCTTCACGTGCGGGCCCGGCCCGCTCGCAAGTGACCCGCGCGGCCGGGGCCGGGCCGCCGGCCGCCCCGCCTGTGGGTCGCATCCGGGCGAATGCGCGCTCCGGCCCGGCGTGCCGTGTGGGGCGCGGCCACCGCGGCCGGTAACGCTTCCGGTCACATACCGGCCCGCCGACGTCCGCCGGCTCGGTGCCCGAGCGATCACGACCTGGGGGTGCGATGTCGACGGAGGACAACAAGAGGCTGGTGCGCCGCTTCTACGAGGAGATCGACCGGGGCAACCTGGACGCCATGGACGAGATGGTCGCCGAGGACTACAAGGACCACTCGCCGCCGCCCTTCCCGGGGTTCGCGGAGGGGCGCGAGGGGCTCAAGCAGGTCTTCCAGTTGTTCTGGGACGCGACTCCGGGTACGCACGACATCGAGGACCAGGTCGCCGAGGGCGACAAGGTCGTCACCCGGCTGACCGCCCGAGGCGTTCACGAGGGCGGCCTGCCGGGCATCCCCGCCACCGAGAACACACTCACGATGACGGGGACGGTGATCCACCGCATCGAGAACGGCAAGCTCGCCGAGAAGTGGTCGGACAAGGACCTCCATGGCCTGCTGACGCAGCTCGGCGTCCTCCCGCCGCTCGGGGCGGAGGCGGACGGGTAGGGGGCGGTGGGGGGCGGTGGGGTCAGCTCTGCCACATCCGGGTGAGCACTGCGTTGACCGCGTCCGGGCGGTCCTGGTGCGGGGTGTGGTCGGCGCCCGGCACCCGTACATGGCGTGCGCCGATCACGTCGGCTAGGTACTCGCCGCAGGCGGCCAGCGCCGCTCCGGTGAAGTCGCGGTAGTCGGGGTGGGCGTCCTCCCACGACCCGTTGATGACGACCTTGGGCATCGCGGCATTGGCCAGCGGCCCGAGCGGGATCTGCGCGTCCCAGGCGGGCCGTTCGCGCATCGCGGACCGCGCCGCGCGCAGCAGCCGCGGAGTCGGCCGGGGAACGGGCAGGCCGTAGGGCTCGGTGGCCCGCCGCAGGAAGTCCGCCGGGCTCAACTCCTCGGCGTCGCCCCCGAAAGCGGCGCGGATCCGCTCCAGCGCCGCCGCCACGACGGGGTTGCCGGCCGCGGTGCGCAGCGGTGACGGCTCGATGAGGGTGAGCGAGTGGACGGCCTGAGGGCGGTCGGACGCGGCCAGCATGGCCGCCACCGCGCCGTAGGAGTGGCCGACCAAATGCGCGCCGTGCCCCAGCAGTTGGCGGACATCCTCGGCGTCGACGGTGTAGTCGCTGCGCTCGATGTCCGGGCTGTCGCCGAAGCCGCGCCGGTCGACCAGCTCCAGGCGGAACATTTCGGCCAGCGGACGCTGCCCGGAGAAGCACTCCGTGCCCCAGCTCATCGTGCCGTGTACCAGCACCGCCCGCGGCGCGCCGGGCGTCGCCTCGTCCCACACCGTCACATGAAGTGGTTCACGGTTCATACGCCCCCACCCTAGGGCGTGGGTGACCCGTAAGGAGCACGCAGCGCGCCCCGTGGAAGGTCACAATCCGGCCAGCTCCGCCAGCACCCGTGCCTCCGTCAACTCGGTTGCCCCGCCCGCGACATCGTCATGATCGGCGCTCCACAGCGCGCTCTCGACGGCACGCGCCACCGACCAGGCGAGCAGCCGCGCCGGGTCCTCGCCCAGCGCCTCGCCGACCAGTGCGTAGCGCTCCCGCAGCACCGGCCGCGGGTCCGGGTGCGTGAAGGGATCGTCGACCTGCGTCAGCAGCGGCCACGGGTCGTACGCCGGGTCACCGACCATCGGTTTGGGGTCGATGGCCAGCCAGGGCAGGCGCCCCGCGGCCAGCACGTTGCCCGGGTTGAAGTCGCCGTGCACCACGACCTCACGCGCGGCCGTCGTCGGCAGCTTGCGCAGCAGGTCGGCGCCGAGCGCCACCAGGCCCGGGTCGTAGCCCGGCCGCAGCCGGAACATCCGCTCCTGGAGTACGTCCGCCCACTCCGCGCACACCGCGTCGACCCGCTCCAGGGTGCCGTCGGGCGGTGTGGGAGCGGCCCACAGGTCGCGCAGCAGACCGGCGGCGAGGGTGAGCCGCTCGGCGGGCGGCAGCGGGGAGTCGTCGAGCGAGGTGCCGGGGGTGCAGCGCTCGATCAGCAGCGCGCCACGGTCGCGGTCCCAACGCTGAAGCCGGACCGCGCCGTTGCCGTCCCACGCGTGCAGTCCCGGCGCCTCGCCGTCGGCCTCGCGGTGCGGCCAGGTCACCTTGAGCACCGCGGGCGCACCGTCGGGCCGTTCCGCGGGCGCCACCCAGGAGCAGCTGCCGCCGTGGAACGGGGCGTCCAGTCGCAGCTCCCACCGCTCCTCGATCTCCCGGACGATGTCCGGCAGCCGGTCGAGCCAGGCCCGCCCGGAGGGTGTGCGCGCCATCCGCGTGACCACGGGCAGGTCGGCGGGAAAGCGGTCGGTGTGCGGGGTGTGCGCCATCCCGGCAGCCTAGGCGGTGCGAGGAGGGCCGTGGGCGGCCTCCGGCCATCGCGCGACGCGCCGGACGGCACGCCGGGGGCCGAAGGGCCGACCGCGGGACGGTGAGAAGGGTCGCCCGCCGCCCGCCGCGCGGCACTCCCGTACGCCGTGGCGGGACGATGTGAAACCCTGGTCGCACCACATCGGCGAGGCCAGGGAAGGACCGGAGGGCAGTGAGCGAGAGTGCGGCCGTCCGGCCCCGTAACCCGCGCGGTCAGGGCGAGCGGCTGCGCGAGGAGCTGCTGCGTGCCACCGAACGCCTCCTGGAGGAGGTCGGCAGCGAGGACGCCCTGTCGCTGCGCGCCGTCGCCCGCGAGGCCGGTGTCGCCGCCCCCAGCATCTACCGTCACTTCGCCGACAAGACCGAGCTGGTCTGGGCGACCATGGAGGTCAGCTACGAACGGCTGGCACGCGCGATGGGCGACGCCGCCGCGAAGGCGGACGGCGACGATCCGGTCGCCCGGCTGCGTGCCCAGCTGCGGGCCTACTGCCGGTACGCCATCGGCCACCCGGCCTCCTACCGGCTGCTCTACGAGACCCGGCAGACCCCCGTCGGCCCCGAGCGGCTGGCCGGGCATCCGGCCGGCCTGCTGGTGCGCAGCTGGCACGACGCGCTGACGGCGTGCGAGGAGGCAGGCTGGCGGGTGCGCTGCTCGCGCTCCGAGGCGCCGTACGTGCTGTGGTCGTCCGTGCACGGCCGGGTCATGCTCTGGCAGGTCATGCCGAGCCGCAAGGACGCCCGCCGGCTGGACCGTTTCGTGGACGAGATCCTTCAGCTGCTGCTCGAACGCTGAGCGTGCCCGCCGACGGGCGGCACCGGTGGTCCGTACTGAGGGCGCGTGCGCAGCGGGACGCCTGCTCAGCAGGGTCGAGGCGCCCTCGCGCGGCCCTCACCGCTTCCCGCCGCCGTGCCTCGTCCTGCCGTCGCGGCCCCTGGCGTAGCCGTCGCCGTTGACCGTGCGTCCGTCGCCCCACCCCTGAGTCCTCGTCACTTCCGGTACCCCGGTGCGTTTACGTGGCCATTACACATGTAAGTTTACGGGCGTTAGGTGAACGTTCGACTCTGGCGCACGCCCCTGCCGGTGTGCGCGCGAGAAGCGAGATGAGCGAGATGACACTTTCCAGCGCCCCGGCCTCCCCGACCACCCGGCAATCGCCGAGCGGCTGCCCCTTCGACCCGCCCCCGCTCTCGGATCTCCTCGACCAGGGAGACGACCCGCACGCCGCCCTCGCCGCCCTCCGCGCGACGGAGTCGCTCTCCAAGGTCGCCCTCCCGGACGGCAGTTGGGCCTGGCTGGCCACCCGCTACGCCGACATCCGCGCCATCCTCGGAGACACCCGCTTCAGCTCCGACACCACCGTCCCCGGCTACCCCCTCAGCGGCATGACCGGCGGCACCAACACCGACAACCGCGGCTTCATCCGCATGGACCCGCCCGAGCACACCCGGCTGCGCCGGATGGTCACCCGGGAGTTCATGGTCAAGCGGATCGAGGCGCTGCGCCCGGAGATCCAGCGCATCACCGACGAGCTGTGCGACGCCATGGAGCGGGCAGAGGGGCGCGAGAACGGGGGAGTGGACCTCGTCGAGGCGCTCGCGCTGCCCGTGCCCTCGCTGGTCATCAGCCTGCTCCTCGGCGTCCCCTACGACGACCACGACGTCTTCCAGCGGCTCACCGGCAAGCTGCTCTCCCGTGTCGTCCCCGACGACGAGCGGGAGGTCGCCCGCATCGAACTGCGCGACTACCTCGACCGGTTGGTCACCATGAAGGAGGCCGACCCGGGCGACGACATCCTCGGCCGCCTCATCGTCGAGCAGCAGCGCACCGGCGAGATCACCCACGACGAGGTGGCCGCCTTCGCCGCCCTGCTCCTGATCGCCGGGCACGAGACCACGGCCAACATGATCGGCCTCAGCGCGCTCACCCTGATGCGCGACCAGGAGGCCGCCGACCGGCTGCGTGCGGAGCCCTCGCTGATCCGCGGCGCCGTCGAGGAACTGCTGCGCTTCCACAGCATCATCCGCAACGGCCCGCGCCGGGTCGCCACCGCCGACATCGAGATCGGCGGGCAGCTGATCCGGGCCGGTGAGGGCGTCGTGGTGGCCGTACCCTCCGCCAACCGCGATGAGGACGTCTTCGCCGACGCCGACCGGCTTGACGTGTGCCGTCCCAACGCCCAGCACCACGTCGCCTTCGGCTACGGCATTCACCAGTGCCTGGGTCAGGCACTGGCCCGCGTCGAACTCCAGGTGGTCATCGGCACGCTGCTGCGCCGCTTCCCCACCCTGCGCCCCGCCGTACCGGTCGAGGACATCCCCTTCCGCAGCGACATGGCCATCTACGGCTGCCACGCACTGCCCGTCACCTGGTGAACCGGGCGGCCGTCGTCCGCCGCACCCCAGCCCCCATGCACCCCTCACCCCCCCGGAGTTTCGCCATGAAGATCACCCTTGACGCCGACAAGTGCTGCGCCGCCGGTCAGTGCGTACTGATCGCCCCCGAGGTCTTCGACCAGCGCGACGAGGACGGCGTGGTCGTCCTGCTCGACGCCGCGCCGCCCGCCGAGCAGCACGACGCGGTCCGTGAGGCCGCCGCCATCTGCCCGGCAGCCGTCATCGAGGTCCACGCGTGACCGCCCGGCCGATCGCCGTCGTCGGTGCCTCCGCGGCGGGCCTCGCCGCCGCGGAGGCGCTGCGCCGGTTCGGCTGGACCGGACCGCTCACCCTCATCGGCGACGAACACCACCTGCCGTACGACCGTCCGCCGCTGTCCAAGCAGTTGCTGCACGGCACCTGGGAGCCCGAGCGGCTGCTGCTGCGCACCGCCGAACAACTGGACCCGCTCGGTCTCGACCTGCGTCTCGGCACCCGGGCCACCGGCCTCGACGCGACCACCCGGACGCTCACGCTGGACGAAAGCGAACAGCTCACCTGCGCCGGCGTCATCATCGCGACCGGCGTCACCGCCCGCGCGCTGCCCGGGGCCGAGCACCTTGCCGGAGTCCACACCCTGCGCACCCTCGACGACGCTCTCGCGCTGCGCTCCCGGCTGACCGGCACCGAGCGGCGCCTGGTGATCGTCGGCAACGGTGTCCTGGGCTGCGAAGCGGCCGCGGTGGCACGCGAACTGGGCCACGACGTCACCCTCGTCGGCCGGGACCCGGTACCGATGGCACGGGCTCTGGGCGCCGAGGTCGGCACGCTGCTCGCCGAGGAGCACCGCGCCCACGGGGTACGGCTGGTCACCGCCGACGTGGACGGGTTCGAGACGGGGGCCGCGTCCGCCGGGGCCGAGGCCGCACAGGTCACCGCCCTGCGACTGGCCGACGGGACGCGTATCCCCGCCGACACCGTGCTGCTCGCCATCGGCTCGGAGCCCGCCGTGCAGTGGCTGGACGACCCGGCCCTGGACACCGGCGACGGGCTGCGCTGCGACGAGTACTGCGCCGCCGCCCCCGGCATCTACGCCGCGGGCGACGTGGCCCGCTGGGACCATCCGGTCCACGGCCGTCCGCTGCGCTTCGAGCACCGGACGAACGCCACCGAGCAGGGCATGGCCGCCGCCCGCAACCTCCTGGCGGAGCTGGCCGCCGACGCCGCCGGGGCCGAGCCGTCGGCCCCGGCGGCCGACGGCGCCCCGGCACAGCAGCGCCGCCCGTTCGCCCCCGTGCCGTACTTCTGGTCCGACCAGTACGACATCAAGATCCAGGCGTACGGGCTGACCGCGGACGCCGACCGGGCGGAGACCACCGTCCTGGACCACGGCACACGCCGCACCGTCACCCTCTACGGCCGTGACGGCACCGCCACCGGCGTCGTCGCGACCGGGCTGCCGCCCCGGCAGGTACGGGCACTGCGCGCGGTCATCGCCACACCCCTTCCCTGGGAGGAGGCGCACGAGCGCGTCGGCGCCGCCACCGCCACCGGCTGACCGTGCCCGATCATGGAGGGATGACCGACTCGTACGTACGGGTGCGCGGCGCCCGTGAGCACAACCTCCGCACCGTCGATGTGGACATCCCGAGGGACGCGCTCGTCGCGTTCACCGGGGTGTCCGGATCGGGCAAGTCCTCGCTGGCGTTCGGCACCCTCTACGCCGAGGCCCAGCGACGCTACTTCGAGTCGGTCGCCCCCTACGCGCGGCGGCTGATCCACCAGGTCGGCGCCCCGAAGGTCGAGGACATCACCGGCCTGCCACCCGCGATCGCCCTGGAACAACGGCGCTCCGCGCCCACCTCGCGCTCCTCGGTCGGCACCGTCACGACGCTCTCCAACACCCTGCGGATGCTGTTCTCGCGCGCCGGTGACTACCCGGCGGGCGCCGAGCGGCTCGACTCCGACGCCTTCTCGCCCAACACGGCCGTCGGCGCCTGCCCCGAGTGCCACGGCCTGGGCCGGGTCCACCGGGTCACCGAGGAGTCCCTCGTCCCCGACGCCGCGCTGTCCATCCGCGACGGTGCCATCGCCGCCTGGCCCGGCGCCTGGCAGGGCAAGAACCTCCGCGACATCCTCGACGCCCTGGGCCACGACGTCGACCGGCCCTGGGGCGAACTGCCGCAGGCCGACCGCGACTGGATCCTGTTCACCGACGAACAGCCGGTCGTCACCGTCCACCCGGTGCGCGACGTCGGGCGCATCCAGCGCCCCTACCAGGGCCAGTACATGAGCGCCAAGCGTTACGTCCTGCACACCTTCGCCGACTCCAAGAGCGAGACGCTGCGCAAGCGCGTCCAGGGCTTCATGGTCGCCGAGCCCTGCCCGGTGTGCGCCGGACGCCGGCTGCGCCCCGAAGCGCTGGCCGTCACCTTCGCCGGCCATGACATCGCCACCCTCGCGGGCCTGCCGCTGAGCGGCCTGGCCGAGCTGCTGCGCCCCACCGCGGAAGGGCTCGACGAGGGCGTGGCACCGACCCTGGCCCGCGACCTGGTGACCCGCATCGAGATCCTCACCGAACTCGGCCTCGGCTATCTGAGCACCGACCGGCCCGCACCGACCCTCTCCGCGGGCGAACTCCAGCGGCTGAGGCTCGCCACCCAGCTGCGCTCCGGCCTCTTCGGCGTCGTCTACGTCCTCGACGAGCCGTCCGCCGGACTCCACCCCGCCGACACGGAGTCCCTGCTCACCGTGCTGGGCCGGCTCAAGGAAGCCGGCAACTCACTGTTCGTCGTCGAGCACGACATGGATGTGGTGCGGCGGGCCGACTGGATCGTGGACGTCGGTCCGCGGGCCGGGGAGCACGGCGGGCAGGTGCTGCACAGCGGGCCGGTCGGCGCGCTCGCCGACGTCACCGGCTCCGCCACCCGCCGGTTCCTCTTCGACACCGAGCCGCCCGCCCCGCGCACGCCCCGCAGCCCCTCCGGCACGCTGACCCTGCGAGGCGTCACCCTGCACAACCTCCGCGGGGTGGACGCCGTCTTCCCGCTCGGAGTCTTCACCGCCGTCACCGGCGTCTCCGGATCCGGCAAGTCGACGCTGGTGACCCGCGTCCTCGCGGAAGCGGTGCGCGAGCACCTCGGCGCGGTGCAGGGCCGGCCGGACTCCGGTGACCCGGCCGAGCCGGACGCCGGGCCGATGGCCACCGCCCAACTCACCTCCGTCCACGGCCTGGAGGCGATCGGCCGGCTGGTGCGCGTCGACCAGAAGCCGATCGGCCGTACCCCCCGGTCCAATCTCGCCACCTACACCGGGATGTTCGACGCCGTCCGCAAGGTGTTCGCCGCCACCGACGAGGCCCGCGCACACGGATACACCGCCGGACGGTTCTCCTTCAACGTCACAGGCGGCCGGTGCGAGACCTGCCAGGGCGAGGGGTTCGTCGCCGTCGAACTGCTCTTCCTGCCCGGCACCTACGCGCCCTGCACCGACTGCCACGGCGCCCGCTACAACCCCGAGACGCTCCGGATCACCTACCGCGGCCGCAACGTCGCCGACATCCTGGCGATGACCGTCGACACCGCCGCGGACTTCCTCGCCGACATCCCCGCGGCCGCCCGCAGCCTGCGCACCCTCCAGGACGTGGGGCTGGGCTACCTCCGGCTGGGTCAGCCGGCGACGGAACTGTCCGGGGGCGAGGCCCAGCGCATCAAGCTCGCCGCCGAACTCCAGCGCGCCCGGCGCGGCCACACCCTCTACCTCCTGGACGAACCCACCACCGGCCTCCACCCGGCCGACACCGAGGTCCTGCTGCGGCAGCTGCACGGCCTGGTGGACGCGGGGAACTCGGTGGTCGTCGTCGAGCACGACATGGCGGTCGTCGCGGGCGCCGACCACGTCATCGACCTGGGGCCGGGCGGCGGGGGCGAGGGCGGCAGGATCGTCGCCGCGGGCACGCCCGAGGAGGTGGCGGCCGCGCCGGGCAGCCGCACCGCGCCCTATCTCGCCCGGGACAGGGCCCGGCCGGGGCGTTCCTGACGGTCGGATAATCTACGCAGGTCACATCACCGTGCAACAAGACGAAGGGGGCACCTCTCGTGGCAGACATCGAGAAGGCCAGGGCGGAGTTCGACCGGTTCGACGCGGACAAGGACGGTCTGATCACCGCGGACGAGTTCAAGCGGGCGATGGCCGAGATGGGTGACCCGTTCGTCACCGGCCCGGTCGCCGAGGCAGTCATCAAGTCGAAGGACTCCAACAGCGACGGCCGGCTGTCCTTCGACGAGTTCTGGCAGGCCCTGCAGTCCTGACCTGCCGGTCGCCCGTCCGCGGCTCAGGCTTCCCGGGCCGACAGTGGCCGGCCCGGGGCCTCGCTACTTCTCCGCGCCGCCCACCGGCGGCGGCGCCGCGTCCTCGTCGGTGCCCCAGTCGGACGGCTTCGCCCCCAGGGTGAAGGCCAGTTCACGGCCCGAGCGCAGATCGTCGGTGGTCAGATACGTCTGCCCCCGCTCGGCACCGTCGAGGCGAACCGACCGCACATAGCGCTGGTCGGACGAGGTGCCGGGCGCCTTGACGGTGAAGTGGCCGGCGGGGTGGTAGCGCCGGTCCAGCGTCAGGTCGACCCGGTCGAAGACCGGTGTGCTCAGCCCCCAGGTGTCGGTGCCCGGCTGCACGGGGAAGATCCCGATCGACGAGAGCACCATCCACGCCGACATGGTCCCCAGGTCGTCGTTCCCGGTCATACCGCTCGGTGTGTCGGTGAAGAGGGTCAGCGCGGCGTGCACCACATCCGTGGTCTTCCAGGGGCGGCCGGTGGAGAGGTAGGTGTAGGGCGCGATCAGATCGGGCTCGTTCTGCGGGTTGTACTTGTCCGCGTTGTAGTAGTCGTACGGGCCGTTGACCCACACCTCGCGCGCCGTCTTCGCCGGGTCCTTCAGCAGGTCCTGGTAGGCGAAGAAGGAGTCGAGCCGCTGGTCGGCCTTCTCCTTGCCGCCGATCAGGGTCAGCATCCCCGGCAGATCCTGCGGCACCAGCCACTGGTACTGCCAGGACGTGCCCTCGTGGAAGCCCTCGCTCTTGGCCGGGTCCGCGGGACCGGTGAAGGCGCCCTTCCCGTCGCGGGCCCGGAAGAAGCCGGTCGAGGCGTCGAAGATCCTGCGGTAGTTCTGGGCGCGGGCGGCATACCGGTCGGCGTCGGCATCGTGCCCGAGGTCGCGCGCCATCTCGGCCAGCATGGCGTCCGACAGCGCGTATTCGAGGGTCGCCGAGGCGCCGTGGTCGAAGTCGGAGTCGCCGGGCTTGGCGTGCTCGCGGCCCTTGAGGTACGGCACGAAACCGTCCTTGAGATATTCCGCGTTGGCCTCGCGGCCGAGGGCGGGCGAGTCGGCCGGTGGCACGCCGTCCGCGTTCTTCTTCAGGGCCGCGTACGCCTCTTCCTCATGCCCCTTCAACAGCCCCTGCTGGTAGGCGTTGGTGAGGAACGGTGTGACCGGATCGCCCGTCATGATGTTCGTTTCGACCGTTCCGTAGCCCCACTTGGGGAGCCAGCCGCTCTCCTTGTCGATCCGCAGGACCGACAGCGCCATGTCGCGGGACTCGCGCGGCGCCAGCAGCGCCAGCAGTTGCGCCTGGGTGCGGTAGGTGTCCCACAGCGACCAGTTCTGGTAGTAGGTGAAACCTCCGTCCTCGGTGGCGCGGTGGGTCTTGCGGTCCCATCCGGTATAGCGGCCGTCCACGTCGCTGCCGATGTTCGGCGCGAGGAACGACCGGTAGAGCGAGGAGTAGAAGGTGCGGCGCAGTGCCGTATCGCCTCCCTGGGCCCGGACCAGGCCGAGCCGCTGCTCCCACTCGGCGTTCGCCGCGGCCTTCGTCCGGTCGAAGGAACGGCCGCCCTCGGCCCCGAGGTTGCGGGCCGCGCCCGGGGCGTCGACATAGCTGATGGCGGTGGTCGCCTCGACGGTGCGGTCCGTGCGGGTGTCGAAGCGCGCGTAGGCGCCGTGCCGGCCGGCGGCCGTCGAG
The DNA here is from genome assembly GCF_044328065.1 of Streptomyces sp. NPDC017993. NCBI lineage: Bacteria > Bacillati > Actinomycetota > Actinomycetes > Kitasatosporales > Streptomycetaceae > Streptomyces > Streptomyces sp. NPDC017993. The sequence goes on along the minus strand of NZ_JBIRGO010000004.1, from coordinate 76,287 downwards.
TCCCGGGAGCCGGCCGTCACCTTGTCGCCTTCCCAGGTCCCGTACGACGTGAACGGCCGGTCGAATCGGGTGAGGGTGTGCAGGGTGTACGGCTCGGTGTCCTGGCAGAAGCCGCGGCCGGTGATGCTGGTGCGGATGGTGCGCGAGTCGAGCACTTCGACGCGGGTGGAGACGGTGCTGTGCAGCGACTGGCCCGTGTTGAGCAGCACATTGGCCTTGTCGGTGGCCGGGAAGGTGTAGCGCTGCTTGCCGGTTCGCGCGGTGGCGGTCAGCTCGGCGGTGATCCCGCCGTACGACTTCAGGCCGACGCGGTAGTAGCCGGGGCGGGCCGTTTCGTCGTCGTGGGTGTAGGAGGCGGCGTACTTGGCGTAGTCGGTCTCGGTGATGTCGCCCGTGGTCGGCAGCACCGGCAGATCACCGCCGAGGCCGCAGCCGACGCCGGAGATGTGCACCGAACTGAAGCCGCGGATGTGGTCGTCGTCGTAGCCGTAGCCGGTGGTGTGGCCGGTGTCGGGGGAGAGCTGCACCATGCCGAACGGTACGGCGGCGCCCGGGTAGGTGTTGCCGTCGTGTCGGCTGCCGATGAAGGGATTGACCAGGTCGGTGAGCGGGCCGGCGGGCGGCTCCGCGCTCGCGGCGGGGGCCGCGAGCGCGCCCCCGATGAGCGCGGCCGCCAGCACGGCGCCGGCGGTGCGCAGCCGGGTGCGACTGAGCCATGGCATGGGTCGGACCTCCGGGGATCGTGGCCGCGTGGCCGGCCGGGCGGTCAGCGAGCCCGGTCGGCCGACAACGTTGTCAGAGCGCGCTCATTCTTGGTGCCGACCCGGTGCGCGTCAAGGGTCGGCGTCGAACTCCGGCGTGTCCGGGCCGCCGCGAGGGCGGGCGGCCCGGACAGTTGAAGGGGTGCCGCAGGAGCGGCCGTTCAGGGGATGGCGCGCGCCGGTACGCGGGATGCCGGAGCGGTGCACTCGGCGACGCCGCAACCCCGAACCTCACGGGCCGGCGCGGCCCCCGCCGTCACGACGTGCCGCAGGGCATCGAGGCCGGGTCGGACGCGTCCGAGATCAGCGCGCGATGAGCCGCCGCCAGCCGCTTCACGTCCGGCTTGATCACCTTGCGGTCGTACGTCAGCAGCCCGTTCAACTCGCCCTCCACATCGCTGATCTGGGTGTAGACGGCGCCGTTGCCGCCCTGGCAGGCCAGCTTGCGGACATGCGCGAGTTCCGCGAGATAGTCGTCCGTGTACGCGGCCTGGTCCACCCCGACATAGGTGTGCTGCACCGGCCAGGCGTGGCCCGGTACGGCCAGGCCGAGGCCGCCGTACTCGCCGCTGACCAGGGCGCGTCTGCCGTCCGGGGCGGGCAGTTGGGCCCGGGGATAGCCATGGGCGTCCGCCACGTCGCCGTTTCCGCCGTCCTGGGCGCCGCAGCAGTTGAGTCCGCTCATGTTGTTCACCAGCCGGGTCGGGTCCCAGGCCTTGGCCTGGTCGGCGATGCGGGCCTGGTCGTACTGCCCCCAGCCCTCGTTGAAGGTGACCCACATGATGACCGAGGGACTGCTGATGTGCTCGTCGATCATCTGCTTCATCTCGCGCTCGTACTGCGCGCGGGCCGGCTGGGACGGCTCGACGGTGTTCATCGCCGGCATGTCCTGCCACACCATCAGGCCCAGCTTGTCCGCCCAGTAGAACCAGCGGTCCGGCTCGACCTTGATGTGCTTGCGCACCGAGTTGAAGCCCATGGCCTTGTGCATCCTCAGGTCGTACGCCAGCGCCTCGTCGGTCGGCGCGGTGTGCAGTCCGTCCGGCCAGAAGCCCTGGTCCAGGGTGGCCATCGAGAAGACGGGCTTGCCGTTGAGGACGGTCCGCGGGACCCCGTCGACCTTCTCGACGCCGATCGAGCGCATCCCGAAGTAGCTGCCGATCCGGTCGGCGCGGGAGCCGGAGCCGACGGTCACCCTCAGGTCGTACAGGTGCGGGTCGTCCGGCGACCACAGGTGTGCCTCGGGGACCGGCACCTTGATCGGGCCGTCGCCGGTGCCGCTCGCCCGGCCGACCTCGCGCTTGCCGTCGTAGGCGACCGCGGTCACCGGGACGCCGTCGCGCACCCCGTGGGCCTCGACGGACACCGTGCCGCCGGAGACGTCGGGGGTGAGTTCGAGGCTGTCGGCGTGGTCGGCGGCGACCGGTTCCATCCAGACCGTCTGCCAGATGCCGGAGGAGGCGGTGTACCAGATGCCGCTGGGGTCCAGCCGCTGCTTGCCGATGGGCGGGCTCTCGCCGTCCTTGGCGTCGGTCGGGTCGTAGACGCCGACGATCAGCTCCTGCGCGCGGCCGGGCCGCAGCGCGTCGGTGATGTCCACGGAGAACCGGTCGTAGCCGCCCTTGTGCGCGGTGACCTTCCTGCCGTTGACGTACACCTCGGCCTGCCAGTCCACCGCGCCGAAGTTGAGGTCGAGCCGCCGCGAGCTGCCGACCTTCCAGTCCGCGGGAACGGTGAAGGTCCTGCGGTACCACATCCGGTCCTCGTGCCGTTCGATCCCGGAGAGCTGCGACTCCACCGGGTAGGGGACCAGGATCTTCTCCGCCAGCTGCTTGCCGACGGGCGGTGCGTCACCCTCGTCCGCCGCCGCGAACTGCCACTCACCGTTGAGGTTGCGCCACTTGTCGCGGGTGAGCTGCGGGCGCGGGTACTCCGGGAGGGCGTTGTCCTTGCCGACGTCGTCGGCCCACTCGGTGCGCAGCTGGTAGGTCGACTCGTTGGTGCCACTGGCCAAGTAGGGGGCGATGTCCTCGCCCTGCGCGGTGGCGAGGCCGCCCTCGCCGTCGTAATGCAGATCGGCCAGGCCACCCCGGCCGACGACCGGTTCCTCCAGGGCGATCAGCAGCCTGGACGGGTCGGCGGGGTCCAGCCTGGCCTTGCCGAGCGGCCAAGGGGCGCCGCCGATCACCGCGTCGAGATGGTCGGTGAAGGCTGCCGGGGGAGCGGCGAGATCCTGGGGGAATGCGAGGCTGAGGGTGCGGCCGTCGGGCCGCACGGAGGCGGCGGTCGGGCCGTCGTAGTCGAAGCCGTCGGGGAGGGTGAAGGCGCTCTGCGGGACCGGGGTCTTCTTGCCGCCGGGCGGAATCCAGTTCAGGTGGAGCTGGGAGCCGCCGAAGTGCTCGAAGTACTCGATCTTGATGTCGTAGGCGTGGCCGGCTTCCAGGTCCACGGCGGGCGAGGTCTGCTCCTTGTCCCAGTCGTCGACCCAGTGGTTGATGGCCGGTTTGCCGTCGATCCAAAGTCGGAAGCCGTTGTCACCGGTCATCGCGAAGGTGTGCGCGCCGCTGGTGGCGGGCGTGAGCTTGCCGGTCCAGCGGACCGTGGCGTCGTCGGCCCGGCCGGTGGCCTGCTCCAGCCGCGATTCCAGGCTCGCGAAGTCGATCAGGGGGTCGACGGCGGTCGCCTTGAGCTCGTCGAAGTCGAAGGCGCCCGGGGCGGATTGGGTGAAGTAGTCGCCCTTCAGGCCGTGGACGACGGCGGGGGCGTCCTCCGCGGCGGACGCGTCGGCGCCGCCGGGCGTGAGGGTGAGGAGCGCCGCGGCGAGGGTGGCCGCCAGGGCGGCGCCGAGGGGGCGGTGGCCGCCTTTTCCAAGGCTTCCACGGTTTCCAAGGCTTCTGCGGGATCCACCGCTGCCACGTCTTCCACGGGCGCGGTCGGGACGGGTGGGCAGGAACGGAGAACGCACAGGACCTCCGAGGTCGGGTTCCTTCCGGCTCTGCCCCTTGCTTCCGCCATCTTGTATAACGTTGGAAACAAGGGCAGTTGGCATGACAGCACGCCGTCTGCACTCTGTCCAGGCCCACGACAACGGCCGGTTCCGGAGCGCCGGATCGGCACGGGAGGAAGTGCCGATGAGGGTCAGCCTCAAGGATGTGGCGCAACGCGCCGGCGTCTCGATCAAGACCGTGTCGAACGTCGTGAACAACTATCAGCACGTCACCCCCGCGATGCGGGCCCGCGTCCAACAGGCCATCGACGAGCTCGGCTACCGCCCCAACCTCACCGCCCGCCACCTGCGCAAGGGGCGCACCGGCATCATCGCCCTGGCGCTGCCGGAGCTGGGCAACCCCTACTTCGCCGAACTGGCCGGCGCGGTCATCGACGCGGCGGCCCGGCACGACTACACGGTCCTGCTCGACCACACCGGTGGGTTGCGCGAACGCGAGATCCTGGTCAGCCAGGGCTTCAGTGCCCGGGTCATCGACGGGCTGATCCTCAGCCCCATCGAGCTGGAGACCGAGGACCTGCGGGCGCGCAGCGACGACGCCCCGCTGGTCCTGCTCGGCGAGCGGCGCTACGACCTGCCGCACGACCACATCGCCATCGACAACATCGCCGGAGCGCGGGCCGCCGTGCGTCATCTGCTCGACCTCGGCCGTCGCCGGATCGCCTTCCTCGGCGCCCGCAGGGACCGTACGCACCAGCCCGCCCATCTGCGGCAACTGGGCTGGCAGGCGGAGTTGGCGGCATCCGGCGTCGCCGAGGACGCGAGTCTGGTCGGGCCCACGCAGGGCTGGGAGCGGTCGGACGGCGCCGGTGCGATGGCGGCGCTGCTGGACTCCGGACAGCGGCCGGACGCGGTGTTCGCCTACAACGATCTGATCGCGATCGGGGCGATGCGGGTGCTGTTCGAGCGGGGGCTGCGGGTGCCGGAGGACGTGGCGGTGGTGGGCTTCGACGACATCACCGAGGGGCGGTTCGGCGCGGTCACGCTGACCACCATCGCACCGGACAAGCAGGCCATCGCCCGGCTGGCGGTGGAGTCGATCATCGCGAGCCTGGCGGGCGAGGAGAGCCGACCGCGTCAACTCCAGCCGGAATTCGCCCTGGTGGCGCGGGAGAGCACGGTCGGCCGGGGGTGAGTCGCGGCGTACGAGTCCGTGCGCGAAGGGTTTACAGAGCTCTTCCAACGTTATAAATATCGCTGCGGACAACGGACTTGATCGCCCGAGATGGGGTTCTGCCATGCATCCGTACGCTCGTCGACACCGTTCCGCCCTGGTCGCGGGGCTCGCCCTGAGCCTGGCCCTGACCGTCACCTCCTGCGCCAAGTCCGAGGACGACGGCGCGAAACCGGCCGGTGGGGCCGGCTCCGGCGGCGAGCAGGCGGTCGAGGGACCGTCCGCGGGCAGCAGGGCCGGCTGCACCCTCGACGCCTACGGCGCCGGGAAACTCGACCTGAGGAACGCCACGGTCGGCTTCTCCCAGTCGGAGAAGGAAGCCAACCCGTTCCGGATCGCCGAGACCGCCTCGATCAAGGCCGAGGCCAAGAAGCGCGGCATCCGGCTGCTCGCCGCCAACGCCCAGTCACAGTTCTCCAAGCAGATCAGCGACGTCCAGGACCTGATCGCCAAGGGCGTGGACCTGCTGGTCATCGCGCCGCTGAACTCCGACGGATGGGACCCGGTGCTCAGCGCGGCCGCCGCCCGGCACATCCCCGTCGTCACCATCGACCGCAAGATCAACGCCAAGCCCTGCAAGGACTACGTCAGCTTCATCGGCTCCGACTTCGTCGCACAGGGCAAGCGGGCCGCCGACCGGATGATCGAGGCGACCGGCGGCAAGGGGGAGATCGCCATCCTGCTCGGCGCGGCAGGCAACAACGTCACCACCGAGCGCACCAAGGGCTTCAAGGACCGTATCGAGGCCAAGGCCCCGCAGCTGAAGGTGGTCTTCCAGCAGACCGGCGACTTCGCCCGCGAAAAGGGCCAGCAGGTCACCGAGCAGCTCATCCAGTCCCGTCCCGGTATCGACGGCATCTACGCCGAGAACGACGAGATGGGCCTGGGAGCGGTGAACGCGCTCAAGGGGGCGGGCAAGAAGCCCGGCGCGGTGAAGATCGTCACCGTCGACGGCACCCGGAGCGCCGTTCAGGGCATCATCGACGGCTGGATCGACGGCGTCATCGAGTCCAACCCCCGCTTCGGCCCGCTCGCCTTCGCGACACTGGACGCCTTCACCCAGGGCAAGAAGGTCTCCCAGGACATCGTCATCCGCGACAGCGCCTACACCGATGCCAACGCCGAGTCCGACCTCGGCAAGGCATTCTGACGATGCGTGTGCCACGGCCCGCGCGTCCGGACCGCACAGCGCCGCCCCCTGGTGAGCCGGACGGGCCGCAGCCGCCGCACATGCCCGGCGGTGGCCCGGCGGCCCGCACACCGGGCGCATCGCCCGCCGGACGCGCGGCCGAGGTGCTCGCCGTACACAGCCTGACCAAGAGCTTTCCCGGCGTACTGGCCCTGGACGGCGTGGACTTCGCGGTGCGCGCCGGTGAGGTGCACGCCCTGGTGGGCGAGAACGGCGCCGGGAAATCCACCCTCATCAAGGTCCTCACCGGCGTCCACCAGCCCGACTCCGGCGAGCTGCGCCACCACGGCCGGCCGGTCCGCTTCCAGACGCCGCTGCACGCCCAGCACGCGGGCATCTCCACCATCTACCAAGAGGTCAACCTCATTCCCCTGATGAGCGTGGCCCGCAATCTGTTCCTGGGCCGGGAGCCGCGCACCCGCCTCGGTCTGATCGACTTCGGCCGGATGCACCGCGAGGCCGAGGCCGCCCTGGCGGACCTCGGCGTCCGCGTCGACGTGCGCCGGCCCCTGCGCGAACTGGGCGTCGGCGCCCAGCAGATGGTGGCGCTGGCCCGCGCGCGATCGGTGGACGCCCGCGTGGTCATCATGGACGAGCCGACCTCCTCGCTCGAACCGCGCGAGGTGGCGACCCTCTTCGGCGTCATCCGCGCGCTGCGGGAGCGGGGCGTCGCGGTCGTGTACGTCAGCCACCGCCTCGACGAGCTGTACGCCGTCTGCGACGCCGTCACCGTGCTCCGCGACGGCCGGAGCGTGCACACCGGACAGCTCGCCGGCCTCGACCGGCTGCGCCTGATCTCCCTGATGCTGGGCCGCGAGATGGGGGAGGTGCGCCGCGAAGGCGTCACCCGGTTCAGCGGTACGCACGACGCCGCCGGATCCGAACCCGTGCTGACAGCACAGGAGTTGACCATCTCGCGCCGGTTGCACGGTGTCTCGCTTTCGGTCCGCCCCGGCGAGGTCGTGGGACTCGGCGGGCTGCTCGGCTCCGGGCGCAGCGAGACCGCCAAGGCCATCGCCGGCGCGCTTCCTGCCGGCGGACGTGTCACCGTCGCCGGGCTCCCGGTACGCACCGGCTCCACCGCCGCCGCCCTGCGCGCCGGGATCAGCCTGCTGCCCGAGGACCGCAAGGCCGAGGGCATCCTGCCCGGGCTCTCGGTACGCGAGAACATCGCGTTGGCCGCACTGCCCGGGCTCACCCGCTTCGGTCTGGTCTCCCGCCCGCGGGTCGACCGCGTCGTGGACACCTTCGTGCGGCGTCTGAACATCAAGGCGTCCGGCCCCGACCAGAAGGTCGGCGAACTCTCCGGCGGCAACCAGCAGAAGGTGCTGCTGGCCCGCTGGCTCGCCATGCACCCCAAGGTGCTGCTGCTGGACGAGCCGACCCGGGGCATCGACATCGGCGCGAAGGCGGAGGTGCAGCGGCTGATCGACGAGCTCGCCGAGGACGGACTCGGCGTGCTGCTGATCTCCTCGGACGTGGAGGAGCTGATCGAGGGTTCCGACCGGGTGGTGGTGCTCAAGGACGGTGCGGTGGTGGGGGAGCTGACCGGCGACGACGTCACCGAGGACGACCTGATGCGTGCCATCGCCGAAGCCGCGGAGGACCGGCGGGCGAGGGACGCGCCGGTTTCGCGGCGCAGCCCCGCAGAACCCGAGGGGGCCCCGCCCCGGGCACCCGCAGAGCCCGCACCGCCGTCCGCCGAGGAGGCCGCCGACCATGGCTGATCTGGCGCTGCGGCGCCTGCCCACCGACCGTGCCGCCGTGCTGCGCGGCCTGCAGGACTACGGCGTCCATGCCGGCGTCGCCGTCCTGGTGTTGGTCAACATCCTCGTCACCCCGCATTTCCTGACCGGCGAGAACTTCCGCACCCAGGCCGTCCAGGTCGCCCCCGTCATCATCGCCGCGCTGGGCATGGCGCTGGCCATCGGCAGCGAGGGCATCGACCTGTCCGTCGGGTCCGTGATGGCGCTGGCCACCTCGCTGGTCTCGCTCTATCTCGGCTACGGGCCGTGGATCGCCCTGCTCGTCGCGGTCCTCGGCGGGGCCGCCGTCGGCGTCGCCAACGGCGCACTGGTCGCCTGGGTCGGCGTGCAGCCCATCGTCGCCACCCTCGCCCTGATGGTCGGGGCCCGTGGGCTGGCGCTGGTGCTGCTGCCGCAGCTCAAGGACGTCCGCGATCCGGGCATGGCCGCCCTCGGCTCCGGCACCCTGGCCGGCATCCCCTACCTGGTGCTGATCGCCGCGGGACTGGCCCTGCTGGTCGGCCTCGTCGTACGGCACACGCTCTTCGGCCGGCGGCTGCTGGCCATCGGCGACAGTCGACCCGCCGCGGCGCTTGCCGGGCTTCCCGTCCGGCGAATACTGCTGCTGGTCTACGTCGGCTCGGGTGCACTCGCGGCCCTCGCCGGGGTGCTCGCCACGGCCCGACTCACCGCGAGCGACCCGACCTCCCTCGGCACCCTCATGGAACTGTCCGCGATCACCGCGGTGGTGGTCGGCGGCACCCCGCTCAGCGGCGGCCGGGTGCGGATCGGCGGCACGGTCGCCGGCGCCGTCCTGATCCAGCTGCTGACCGCCACCCTGATCAAACACGATCTGCCACCGTCCTGGACCCAGATCGCGCAGGCGGTCGTCATCGTGCTCGCGGTCTACGCGGCACGGGAGCGGGGGAAGCGATGACGTCACTGCGCACACCCGCGCCGCCGGCGGCGAAGGCGCCGCCCGCCGCGCGGCGCGGACGGACCCGCGGCGAGCGGCTGAGCGCCCTCGCCCAGCAACACGGCGCCCTCGCCGCCCTGGTCGTCATCGGCCTGGTGGCCGCGCTCTCCTTCGACTCCTTCGCCACCCCCGACAACCTGCGGAACATGGCGGTCTCCTCGGCCTTCCTCGCGGTGATCGCGCTCGGCATGACCTTCGTGATCATCACCGGCGGCATCGACCTGTCCGTCGGCTCGCTGTTCGCCCTCGGCGGTGTCCTGGCGGCCTGGGGCTCACGGCACGGCACCCTCGTCGCGCTGCTGCTGCCGCTCGTCGTCTGCGCACTGATCGGCCTGGTCAACGGCCTGCTCATCGCCCGCTCCCGGCTGGCGCCCTTCATCGTGACGCTGGCCGCCATGCTCGCCGCCCGCGGCCTGCTCCTCGCCGTCACCGACGAGGGGGCCACGACCTACCTCGTCGCCGAGGACTCCGTCCTCGCCCGGCTCGGGCAGGGCACCCTGCTTGGCCTCGGCGTCCCGGCGTGGATCACCCTGGCACTGTTCCTCGCGGGCGCCGTGCTGCTCCGCCGCACCCGCTTCGGCCAGCAGGTCTACGCGGTCGGCGGCAACGAGGACGCGGCCGCGCTGATGGGCACTCCGGTGGCCCGCACCAAAATCCTCGTCTACACGATGTCTGGGGTGCTCGCCGGTCTCGCCGGCGCCCTGAACGCCGCCTGGCTCGCCTCCGGCGTCACCATCCTGGGCACCGGCATGGAACTGGAGGCGATCTCGGCCGTCGTGATCGGCGGGACCCTGCTCACCGGTGGCTTCGGCTTCGTCAGCGGCTCCCTGGTCGGCGTGCTGCTGCTGAAGGTCATCCAGAACGTCATCAACCAGATCGGCTCGCTGGACTCGGCCTACCAACAGGTCGTCAGCGGCGGTTTCCTGGTGCTGGTGGTGGTCGCCCAGACCTGGCTGGGACGGCGGTCGCGACGATAGCGCCACCGAGGTGTGGCGGGCCGACGAGCGCGGCGGCATGGCCCCGGGCAGCCACTCCGCCGGTCCTGCTCGGTAGGCTCCCGACGTGCCCCCGGACGAGTCACCCGCCCCGCCCCACCGCCTCCCGGCCGAGTTCGTCCGGTACGCCGTGGTTCTGGAGGCGGCGGAACTCGCCTGGGGATACGTGCACGGCCGGGTGACCGCCGAGGACGCCGTCCGGCTCGCCTTCCTGCGCACCTGCGACCTCGGTCCGCCCGCAGCGGGCTTCGCCCGGATCCACCGGCAAGGGCCGGACGCCGCTGCGCTCGGCGCCGTGTGCCGGGAGCTCCTCGACGACGAGGCGGAGCGCGCGGACGCCGCCCGGCGGATCTGGGACCACCTCGCGGCGGCCCGACCGGAGATCGGCCCACCGCCCGATGCTGCCCAACTCGCCCTGGGGCGGCGGGAATTCCTGCTCGATCGCGCCGCGTCCGGCCGGGGCATGAACTGGCGGAGCAGCTCCGCGCTGCTGGGTACCGACCGCCCCGAGGAGATCGACGCCGCGTTCGAGCGGGGCGAGGAACTGGTGGGCGTCGCCGTCATCGGGCTCGCCCTCACCCACCCCGACGCGGCGGCGATCCTGCCCCGTGTCGCGCGGGCGTTGGAGCGCGCCAGGGACACGGCGGACACCGGGCTCCGCCACCAGGGCATCGTCGCCCTCGCCCACACCGCCCGGCTGCACGGCACCGTCGACCGCCGCTGCCTGGACCTGCTGCGCGGCTGCCCCCGCGATAACGAGGCCGACATGGACATCTGGGCCTATGTGGCGCACCGGCGGCTACCGCTGTGGATGTGGCGCCATGGACTCGGCCGGCGGGTGCGGTGGCTGGTGCGCGACAGGTGGCGCGGGTAGGGCGAGGGCCGGTGGGCGGACGTCGTACGCACACTGACGGCTCTTCAGCGGCAAAACGGGGCCGCCGGAGAGCACTCCCCGACGGCCCCGGGCCTCCCGGCCGCTCAGCGGCCGACGCTCACGAGGGGTCCTTGCCGCCCGATGCGGCGGGACCCGTGTGCTCCGTCTTGGCCAGTTCCGAACGCTTGTAGGAGTAGGCGAAGTAGACGATCAGGCCGACCAGCAGCCACACGGCGAACCGCACCCAGGTGTGCCACTCCAGGAAGGTGATCAGCCAGATCGAGAAGGCCACCCCGAGCGCCGGCACCACCGGCATTCCCGGTGTACGGAACGTCCGCGGCAGGTCGGGGCGCTTGTAGCGGAGCACGATCACCGCGCTGCACACGACCACGAACGCCAGCAGGATGCCGATGTTGGTCAGTTCGGCGGCCTCACCGATCGGCACGAAACCCGCGATGGCCGCGGAGGCGACCCCCACGATCCAGGTCACCCGGGTCGGCACATGGTGCTTGGGGCTGGTCTTCGCGAACCACTTCGGCAGCAGTCCGTCCCGGCTCATCGAGAACCACACCCGGGTCACACCGAGCATGAAGGTGAACATCACCGTCAGGATGCCGATGATCGCGCCGACCGCGATCACATCCGCGAGGCCGCTCAGGCCCACCGACTTGAACGCCGTCGAGAACCCGCTCTCCGGGTCGATGTCCGTGTAGTTCTGCATACCCGTCAGCACCAGGCAGGCCAGCACGTACAGCACCATCGAGATCGCCAGCGAATACATGATGGCCTTCGGCATGTGGCGCTGCGAGTCCTTCGACTCCTCCGCCGCGGTGCTCATCGCGTCATAGCCGAAGACCGCGAAGAAGACGGTCGCCGCGCCCGTGAACGCGCCGCCCACACCGAACGGGAAGAACGGCTCGTAGTTCCCCGTCTCGATGTGGAAGAAGCCGACCCCGATCACCAGCAGGACCACCAGGACCTTCAGGCCCACCACGATGGTCTCGAACCGGGCGGCGTTCTTGATGCCCAGTGTCAGCAGATAGGCGATCAGCAGGCACAGCACCGCCGCGAACAGGTCCACGCGGTGCCCCTCGCCGGTTCCCGGCGCGCCCAGCATCCAGGTGGGCAGCTCCGCGCCCGTCTCCCCCAGCAGAAAGCTGAAGTAGCCCGAGATGCCGATGGCGACCACCGCCACGATCGCGGTGTACTCCAGCAGCAGGTCCCAGCCGATGAACCAGCCCGCCAACTCGCCCAGCACCGCGTAGCCGTAGGTGTAGGCCGAGCCCGCCTTCGGGATCAGCCCGGCGAATTCGGCGTACGAGAAGGCGGCCGCCGCGCTGGCCACGCCCGCGACGAGGAAGGAGATCAGGACCGCCGGCCCCGCCTTCCCGTTCGCGACGGTTCCGGCGAGGGTGAAGATTCCCGCGCCGATGATGCCGCCGACGCCGATGGCCGTCAGCTGCCACAGGCCCAGCGCCCGGGTGAGTTGCTGGCCGGAACCGCCTTCCGCCTCCGTGATGTGGTCGATCGGTTTGCGGCGCAATACGCCCTGTCCCGCGCGCAGCCCCATGCGTGATCCTCCGTACGCTCCGTCGTGGTCCGACGGCGGATCATCATGGTCCCTCAGCGGCCTCTACGGAAGGCGACTCCCGCGTTCTTCCGATTCTTCCCGGCAGAGATACACGGGAGAGGTGTCAGTCGGCCTCTTCCAGCCGGAATCCGACCTTCAGGCCGACCTGATAATGATCGATCTCGCCGTCGACGAGATGACCACGGACCTGGGTGATCTCGAACCAGTCCAGATTGCGCAGGGTCCCGGAGGCGCGCTTGATGCCATTGCGGATCGCGGCGTCCACGCTCTCCTGGGACGTGCCCACGATCTCGGTCACGCGATAGGTGCGGTCGGTCACGGTGGCCTCCCTCGTCGGGGCGGCGCTCCGCCCGTCCATCTTCCACCGTGCCTCAGCCCGGCCCACCTCACCAGCGGAGCGGGCCGGGGCCCCGCGGCACGGCCTAGGGCACGACGGTGACCGGCCAGCGCCCGGCCTTGACCAGGCGGACCGCGACCGACCCCATGATGCGGTGCCCGGCCGACTCCGAGGCGCCGACCACCACCGCGTCCGCCTTCAGCTCATCGGCCATCTGCACCATGCCGTTGTACGGATCCCCGCGCAGTGTGTGGAACTCCCAGCGGACGTTGTATATCCCCTGCAGCCGGTCCGTCGCCTTGCGGATCTCGGCCATCAGCTCCTCGGCCACCTCGTTCGTGGCGTCGACGACCGGGGCGCCCATCACCGCACCCGCCGGCATCACCGGCTGGACGTAGACCAGGACCAGCTTCGACAGCTGGCGCCGCGCCAGCCCGGCCGCGTACGCGGCGGCGTGCCATGACGAGTCGGAGCCGTCGACACCGACGACGATCACCTTCGGGCCGTCCGTTCCGCGCTCGAAAGGCGCGGGAGTGTTCTCCTCCACACCCGGGAGGTTATCCGCACAAGCGTGCTGCCGGGACCGGGGGCCGCGCTCCGCGCGCCGTACTCCTCCGGGCGGCTCAGCCGGCGGCCGGCGGCCGGCGGCCAGCTGTCCGCGGACAGGACGCCCAGCACGTACGCCTTGGCGACGAGCGCGGTACGCCCCTGTACCCGCCAGCGCCGGGAGAGCCTGGTGAGGTGGTAGTTGACGCCGTCCACGGTCAGCCCCAGCGTCGTGCCGATCGACGCGGTGGTGGCGCCGCCCGCCGCAAGCGCCAGGATGCGGGCCTCCACCGGGCTCGCAGAACCGCGCGGCCGGGGCGGCGGGCTCGTGTCGCGGACCCGCAGCAGCGCCAGCAGCGCGGGCGGCCGGACGGACGGGTCGCCGACTGGATCGACCGTCAGTTCCCCTTCCCGCGACGCGCCCTCGGCGCCGGCCTGCCAGTGCACCTCCACCGGGTAACGCGACCGGTGGCCCAGCCGCAGCGCCTCCGCCAGCCGGTCGAGCTGCGCCTTCGCCCGGGGCCGGAACAGGTCCAGCAGATTGCGGCCACGCAGCTGCCCCGGGGCCGCACCCCACTCCGCGGCCATCGCCGGATTGGCGATCAGCACCTCGCCGTCGGCGTGACACACCGCGATCGGGGTGGGGATACGGTCCAGCAGGATCAGGAAATAGTTGCGCCAGGGCCCGGCCGCGTACGGGCCGGCCGGGTCGAGCGACCCGCCCGTGCCGCGCGGTCCGATCGCGCCCTCGCCCGCCGGGCCGTCGGCTGTCCCGTTGTCCATTGCCTCTTCTCCGTCCGCCCGCAAGAGCGGGCAGCAAAAAACCACTGCACAATCATGCAGTTGCCCGGTCATGTCCCGCACACCGGGCGGGTCACGCTGGAGACATGACCGACACCATCGCGCTGCACACCGACGAACGCGCCGCCGCCGACGACGGCATCCCGGTCGCCGACCTCTCGGCGGCGGGCCTCACCAGCATGCCCATCCAGCAGGCCATGGACCTCGCCCGGATCCACGGCCCGGCCTTCAAGCGCAAGCTCGGCGACCGCGAAACGCTGTTCATCTCCTCGCTGGACCTGGTCACCGAGGTCGCCGACGAGAGCCGCTTCGCCAAGGGCGTGTCGGTCGTCCTGGAGGACGTCAGAGAGTTCGCCGGGGACGGTCTGTTCACCGCCTACAACGACGAGCCGAACTGGGCCAAGGCACACGAGGTCCTGATGCCGGCTTTCGCGCTCGGTTCGATGCGCACCTACCACCCCGCGATGCTCAAGGTCGCCCGACGGGTGATGGACAGCTGGGATCGGCGGGTGGCCGACGGCAGCCCCGTCGACGTCGCCGACGACATGACCCGGATGACGCTGGACACCATCGGGCTCGCCGGCTTCGGCTTCGACTTCGCCTCGTTCTCCCGCGACACTCCGCACCCCTTCGTCGAGTCGATGGTGCGCTGCCTGCAGTGGAGCATGACCAAGTTCGCCCGCAAGCCCGGCACCGACCACACCGAGGAGGACGCGGCGTTCCGCGCCGACGCGGACTATCTCGCGTCCGTCGTCGACGAGGTCATCGCCGCCCGCACCGCGAGCGGCGAGAGCGGCGACGACGATCTGCTCGGCCTGATGCTCGGCGCCACCGGCGAGGGGGAGGACGGCCCCCGTCTCGACCTCGCCAACATCCGCAACCAGGTCATCACGTTCCTGATCGCCGGCCACGAGACCACCTCGGGCGCCCTCTCCTTCGCCCTGCACCACCTGCTGAAGGACCCGGTCGCGCTGCGCCTGGCCCAGCGCGAGGCCGACGAGCTGTGGGGCGACGAGACGGACCCGGACCCCTCCTTCGAGGACATCGGCCGGCTGCCGTTCACCCGGCAGATCCTCAACGAGGCGCTCCGGCTGTGGCCGACCGCCGCCGCCTTCAGCCGCCAGGCCCGCGAGGACACCCTGATCGGCGGCCGCTACCCGGTGCGGGCGGGCGAGCTGGTCACCGTCCTCACCCCGATGCTGCACCGCGACCCGGTCTGGGGCGACAACCCCGAGCTGTTCGACCCCGCCCGCTTCAGCCCCGAGGCCGAGGCGGCGCGCTCGCCGCACGCCTACAAGCCGTTCGGCACCGGTGAACGCGCATGCATCGGGCGGCAGTTCGCGCTGCACGAGGCGACCATGCTGCTCGCCCTCCTGGTGCACCGCTACCGCCTGGTCGACCACGCCGACTACCGGTTGCGCATCAAGGAGACCCTGACCCTCAAGCCCGACGGGTTCACGCTGACCCTGGCGGCCCGTACGCCCCAGGACCGGGCAGCGGTCCGCAGCGCGCTCGCGGTGCTGCCCGGCGCCGCCGTCACGGCCGCGGACGACGCGGCAGCCGCTCGCGCGGAGGGACTGCCCACCCGCGTCCCCCAGGGCACCGGACTGCTGCTTCTGCACGGCACCAACTACGGCACCTGCCGGGAGTTCGCCGAGCGGCTCGCCGACGAGGCCACCGCACTCGGCTTCGGCGCCGACGTGGCGCCGCTGGACGCGTACGCCGGCGCGCTGCCCGCCGACCGGCCCGTCGTCATCGTCGCCGCCTCCTACAACGGCCAGCCCACCGACGACGCCGCCGACTTCGTCCGCCGGCTCGACGCCGCCCCCGACGGCGCCGCCACGGGCGTGCCCTACGCCGTTCTGGGCGTCGGCGACCGCAACTGGGCCGCGACCTACCAGCACGTGCCGATGCGCCTGGACGACCGGCTGGCCGCGCTCGGCGGCGAGCGGCTGCTGCCGCGTGCCGAGGCCGACGCCTCGGGCGATCTCGGCGGCGCCGTCAAGGAGTTCACCGCGGAGCTGCGCACCCGGCTGCTGGCCCGGTACGGCGATCCGGCGAGCGTCGGCGCGGGCGCACCGGCCGCCGAGGACGCCGGTTACACCGTCACCGAGATCACCGGCGGTCCGCTGGACGCACTCGCCGCCCGGCACGACGTCGTGGCGATGACCGTCACGGAGGCCCACGACCTCACCGCCGAGGGCTGGCCGCGGCCCAAGCGGTTCCTGCGCGTCGCACTGCCCGACGGCGTGAGCTACCGCACCGCCGACCACCTCGCCGTGCTGCCGGTCAACGCACCGGCCGTGGTCGAGAGGGCCGCGCGCGCCCTCGGCGTCGACCCGGAGGCCGTCCTCGCCCTGCACGCGGGGCGCCCCGGCCGCGACACCCTCCCCGTCGACCGGCCGCTGACCGTGCGTCAACTGCTTACGCACCACCTGGAATTGGGCGCCCGCCCGACGCCGGGTCAGGCCGCTCTGCTCGCCTCCCACAACCCGTGCCCGCCCGAGCGCGCGGCGCTGGAGGCCCTCGCCGAGGACGACTCGCGCACCCTGATCGAGCTGATCGAGGCACACCCCGCGTTGCGCGGCGCACTGCCGTGGCCCGCGATCCTGGAGCTGCTGCCGCCGCTGCGCACCCGGCACTACTCCCTGTCGTCCTCGCCCGCGGTCGACCCCCGGCACGCCGACCTGATGGTCTCGTTGCTGCCCGGTGGCACCGGCTCGACGTACCTGCACACCCTGCGGCCCGGGGACACCGTCCTGGCCCGCGTGCAGCCCTGCCGTGAGGCATTCCGCCTCGACCCGGCCGACGCCACCCCCGTCGTCATGATCGCCGCCGGTACCGGGCTGGCGCCCTTCCGTGGCGCCGTCGCCGACCGTGTCGCGGCGGGCCGGACCGCCCCGGCCCGGCTCTACTTCGGCTGCGACGACCCCGACGCGGACTTCCTGCACGCCGCGGAATTCGCCGCCGCGCAGGAGGCCGGAGCGGTGTCCGTACGCCCGGTGTTCAGCGCCCGGCCCGAGAACGGGCACCGCTTCGTCCAGCACCGGATAGCCGCCGAGGCCGACGAGGTGTGGCAGCTGCTGGAGGCCGGCGCGCGGGTGTACGTCTGCGGTGACGGCAGCCGTATGGCACCAGGGGTCCGGGCCGCCTTCCGCGATCTGCACGGTGCCCGTACCGGCGCCTCGGCACAGGAATCCGAGGCGTGGCTGCGGGAACTGACCGCCTCGGGACGCTACATCGAGGACGTGTACGAGGCCGGCTGAGGAACTCCTCGCCCCCCGGCGGGCACACGGACTGGATCTCGTGGCCCGCCGGGGCCAGGGTGGGGGGTGCGGCCCTTCGGGGCCGCGCCGTTCGACGGCCGCGGGGTGCGGCCGACGGCCAGACCGGGGGGACTGCGGTATGACCAAAGCTCTGATCATCGGAGGCGGCATCGCGGGGGCGGTGACCGCGATGGCCCTGCACAAGGCGGGCATCGAAGCGGAGATCTTCGAGTCCTACCCGACCGGCGCGGACGACGCCGGGGCCTTCCTCGTCGTCTTCGCCAACGGGCTCGAAGCGCTCCGGGTGATCGACGCCCAAGGCCCCGTCCTGGAGCATTCCTTCCCCGCCCGGCAGGTGCAGCTCATCAGCGACCGCGGTGACCTGCTGGGGGAGCGGCCGATCGCCGGCACAGGACAGGGCCCCGGCCCGCGCACCCTGCGGCGTGCCACGCTCTATCGCGTGCTGCACGCCGAGGCCGCCCGCCGCGGAATCGCCGTCCGGCACGGCAAGCGCCTCGTCGCCACCGAGCCGGTGCCCCGCGCGGACGGCACAGGGGTGGCGGCGGTCTTCGCCGACGGCACGCGCGCCGAAGGGGATCTCCTCATCGGCGCGGACGGACTGCACTCCGTCACCCGCTCGCTGATCGACCCGGCCGCGCCACGCCCCCGCTACACCGGACAGAACACCGTCTGCGGCTACTCACGGCACACCCTGGACGCCGACCGACCGCCCCACCCGGAGACCTACACCATGATCTTCGGCAAACAGGCGTTCTTCGGCTGCACCCGCGCCCCCGACGGCGAGGTCTGGTGGTTCGCCAATGTCCCCGGGCCCGAATTCGACCGGGCGGACCCCGGCAGCCCCGCCGGGTGGCGCCGCCGGGTCGCCGGGCTCTTCGAGGAGGACGACACCCCGGCCGCCGCCCTCGTCCACGCCGGCGGCGACCGCGTCATCGCCTCCAACTCCTATGACCTCGCCACCATCCCGACCTGGCACACAGACACCATGGTCGTCATCGGCGACGCCGCCCACGCGGCCGCGCCCAACGCCGCCCAGGGCGCGTCCATGGCCATCGAGGACGGCGTCGTGCTCGCCAAGTGTCTGCGCGACCGGCCGGACCCGCGCAGCGCCTTCACCGCCTACGAGGAGCTGCGCCGGGAGCGGGTGGAGAAGGTCGTCGCGGCCAGCGCCGGGATGGCCCGCCGCACCGCCATGGGCCCGGCCGGACGGCAGCAGCCCGAGCCGGGCACCCCACGCGCGGGCGGCGGTGGCGACGGCGCCGACGGCGACAACTGGCTGACGGACTACCGCATCACGTGGTGAGGCGAGCGGTCCGGCCGGAGCGGCCGCCTACTCCGCGTCGGCGTGCCGCCCCGCGGCGCCCGGCAGATGGATGATCAGCAGCACGATCCCGGCGAGGGTGAGGTTCCGGGTGGCGGCTTCCAGTCCGTTCCAGTCCTTCGACTGCCACATCGCGAACCACTCGCCGCCCACCGCGAGAAAGCCCGCGCCGAACAGCAGGAGCACCATCAGCAGGCCCACCGTGGCCACCCGCCGCGCCCGCTCCGTGCGGCCCCGCCGCAGACCTATCGCCCACAGTGCGGTGGCCGCCAGCAGGACCGCGGCGGCCACCGTCTCCCAGGCGATGATCGCCAGATAGGCGGCGTCCTGCGCGGCCCGGGAGGTGATGGCCCGCCACATCATCTCCGGGTCCCGGAACGTGGTGTCCATCGCCAGGACATGGCGGACGAACTCCCGGTTGGTGTCGAAGTCGGTGATATTGCCGAAGGCGATGAGCGCGATGTGCAGCGCGATCGTCGCCGTGAGCACCGTTGCCGCGAGTGGCAGCGCCGTGGTCTGTTTTCTGTCGGTCATGCACCCTCCATCGATCATTCCCGGACCTCGTACGTTTCCTCGTTCGCCACCCGCCCCTGGCCCTCAGCGCCGTCAACTCCCGTACGCTGCTGCCCATTCGACCGGATGACCGACCGGACGAGTGATCGAACGACCGATGATCTCAGGGGAAAGCGGGGCACATGAACAGGACGCGGTGTGTGGGGACGGTGGCCGTCGCGACGGCGGCGGTACTCGTGGCGGCCGGACCGGCGGGTGCCGGGACGGCCGCCACGACATACGACACCAGCACGTCCGTGGGTGTCCACAACGCCTACGAGAAGGACAAGTACCCCTACTTCGCGGACGCGCTGGACTCCGGGGCCGCGCTCCTCGAACTGGACCTCTGGTCCAACGGCTTCGGCTCCACCTTCCGGGTCTCGCACAGCAACCCGCTCGGCAACAACAACAACTGCGTCAATGCCGCGAACGCCTCGGAACTGCGCACCAAGAGCCGCGACCAGAGCTTCGGCGGCTGCCTGGCCGACATGCGGGCCTGGCACGACGCGAACCCCGGGCACCGCCCGATACTCGTCAAGATCGAGATGAAGGACGGCTTCAACGCCAAGGGCGGCCGCGGACCGGCCGAGTTCGACGCGCTGGTGCGGGACAAGCTCGGCGACGCGGTCTACGGGCCCGGTGACCTGACCGCGGGACACGCGACCCCGGACGAGGCGGTACGGGCCGGCGGCTGGCCCGCGCGCGCCGACCTGGCCGGCAAATTCCTTTTCGAGCTGATCCCCGGCACCGTCGAGGAGGACAATCCGTTCGACAAGCTGTGGACCGACGTCGAGTACGCAACCCACCTCAAGGACCTGGCGGGCCAGGGCGCTCTGGCGAAGTCAACGGCCTTCCCCGCGGTGCACGGCGCCACGGCCGGCGATCCTCGCACGCGGTACGCCGACCCGGCCCTGCGGCCGTGGTTCGTGGTCTTCGACGGTGACGCCTCGACGTACCTCAACGGCAGTATCGACACCGCCTGGTACGACACCCGCCACTATCTTCTCGTCATGACCGACGCCCACAAGGTCGCGCCGGAGATCGATGCCACCAGGCCGACGGAGGCCGAGGCGCAAGGCCGGGTCGGCCAACTCGCCTCGTCACACGCCAGCTTCGCGACCTCCGACTGGTACCCGCTGCCGTCCGTCCTGAAGACCGTGGTCCCGCGCGGGGACTGAGGTCGCCCGCCGGTAGAGCGCGGCGGTGTCCGGCCCGAAGCGACTGCTGTACGAGGTGGCGTCGTCGCCGCCCTCGTCCAGCCCGCCGATCACTCCGATCAGCGCCCCGGTCCCGGTGGCCGGATCGAGGTCGGTGAGCATCGGTCCGCCGCTGGTGCCGTTGGGGAACCCCGGGCAGGGGAAGCGGAGTTGGGACGGCCCCTGGGCCTCCACGGTGTGCCGGCAGCTGACCGGCGTGTCCCAGTTGTCGGGATAGCCGGTCAGCAGCGCCGGCCGGCCGGTCGAGGCGTCGAACCGGATGCGCTCGGCCCCGGTGACGTCCTCGATCCGGCCGCCCGCGGCTCCTGCCCGCCGCACCCGCAGGAACGCCACGTCGTGGTCGGGGTCCCGGTCGCTGATCCAGCGCGGGTGGACGACGATGCGGGTGGGCACCCACAGGCCGTACGGCACGAACCGGCCGTCCAGGCCGGGCGCGAACACCAGCCGGGTACGGAACCCGCCGTCGTGCACGCAGTGCGCGGCGGTGGCGATGAGGTCCCCGGCCGGGGCGTGCACCACGCTCGCGGTGCAGTGGTGGGTGGGGTCGCCGTCGTCGCCGGGCGAGAAGAGTGCGCCGATCGGTGGCAGCGGGGTGGTCGACGCCGCCGCCACCGGCCGGGACGCAGGTCCCGAGCCGGGGACCCCGGCGCGGCGCGCCGTCACCGGTGGGCCGGGCCGTTCGGTGTACGGCCCGGCGAGCACCACGGCGGCGGCCGTGTCCCCGCCCGCCCGGTCCGCGACGTACGACCCCGTGGTGGCGTCCCCGGTCGCCAGGTACGGATCGGTCGGTCCGGAGCGCAGTGCGAGTGCGGTGCCGCCCACGGCGGCCGTCACCAGCATCAGCGCCGACATCACCCGCAGCGGGAGGGCGATGCGAAGGCGCCCGGCGCGGGTGCGGGTGCGGGTGGGGCGGCCCGACCGCTCGGACGGCGCCGAAGTCGTGGCGCCACCTCCCGTCGCGCCACCTCCCGCCGCGTCCGCCGCGGTCGGACCGCCTTCGCTCGTCTCCACCCGTGCCGCCTCGCCGCATCAGCCGCCGACGCCCGGCCGACGACCGGGCGACAGCAGAACCAGACATTTCGCCCAGTTTGCGGCATGCTCGCCCGGCGTCGTCCGATGCCACGGCGGGGCGCCGTCGAGGTCACCGAAACTCCGCCGGACCGGAACCCGATCGGCGGGATGGCGAGGCGGAAGGGGAGGGGGAGGGGTGGACGGTGTGGATGCGCCCGCCGGTGGTCGCTGCGTCCCCGGCGGGCGGCATCGTGGGCACGCCCGCGCTATACCGCCGAATTGCGCCGGATCAGCGTCTCGGCCAGGCCGACCTCGTTCGGGAAGTCCATCGCCACGATGCCAAGGCCCGTCCAGCCGCTCGCCTCCGCACCCGTCAGCAGGCTCTTGACCTGCGGGTTGAGTCGATCGGCGTTGGAGCGTGGCGGTAGCAGCGCGGCGGTACTGACGTAGTTGACGAACAGTTTGCCGGGCTCGGCGACGGCCTTGCGGAACTGCGCCTCGACCTTCGGGTACTTCGCGAACGGCTCCGCCATGTAGTCGTCCTGGATGTCGAACAGCTGCGGGTCGGCGTAGCGGACTCCCGGCAGGCCGTCAGCGTCGGCCAGCAGGACGACCTTGCCCCGGGCCTGCCCCAGCGACGGCAGGTCGCCGTCCAGCCGGAACAGCGACCGGTAGCCCTTGTCGTCGAGGTAGATGTCGAAGATCCGGCGGAACTCCTCGGCCGCGACCTCGGAGTACTCCTGCTTGACGCGCATCAGCACGGTCTCGGACGGGTGCGCCTGGAGGAACGCCCGGCAGGCGTTCAGCACATCGCCGAACATCAGCTCTTGGTAGAAGGCGCCGTGGTGAATCGCGAAGACACCGTCGATGGCACGGCAGCGGACATCCAGGAAGCGGATACCGGAGGCGAGTTGGGCATCGATGGCGGTGTTCTGGCAGGCGACCCAGGGGCCGCCGACCCGGGCGCCGGAGTCGTGGGTGCCCGGGATCGTCAGCCGCTGGAGGGGCGTGCCGTCGCCGAGCGCCGACATCCAGTCCTGCGACGACAGCACGGACGTCCTGCGCTGCGCCGCGGCGGCGGTGAACTGCCCGCTGCCGGCGCCTGCCAGTACGCCCGCAGCGGAGAGCGCCGCCGCACCCCTGAGGAAACCTCGCCGGTCCAGCCCCATCCCGCCACCCCTGCCCCTCGGCCCGGCGTGCCGCCCGGCCACCCCGGTGCGCACGCATGTTCGGGGCATCGAACCATACGAAGCGGAGATGCGGCACCCGGCCGGCGGACCGCGATGGCCCGCCGGCCGAGGATGGCGAAAACCGGACCTGTGCCGGTCGCCGGAGTCAGCCGCGGACGGACAGCGACAGCGCGAAGCGCTCCGCACTGTCCGTCCACCACTGGGTCAACTCAAGCCCTGCCGCCGCGAGTTCGGCGCGCACGCTCTCCTCGCGGAACTTGGCGGAGACCTCCGTCCGCAGTTCCTCGCCCGCGGCGAAGGACACGGCCAGGTCCACGCCGGGGATCTTCGCCGTCAGCTCCTTACGGGCCCGTAGCCGCATCTCGATCCACTCGCGGTCGGGGTTCCACACGGCGACATGGTCGAAGTCGTCCGGGTCGAAGTCGCCGCCCAGCTCGCGATTGATGACATGGAGCACGTTCTTGTTGAACTCGGCCGTCACACCGCGCCCGTCGTCGTAGGCGGCGACGAGCGTGGCCTCGTCCTTGACCAGGTCGGTGCCGAGCAGGAGGGCGTCGCCCGGGGACAGCAGGTCGTGGACGGACCGCAGGAACGCGGACCGCTCCTCGGGCAGCAGGTTGCCGACGGTGCCGCCGAGGAAGGCGAGCAGGCGCGGGCCGGGGGCGTCGGGCAGGGTGAGGCCACGCTGGAAGTCGGCCACCAGCGCGTGCACGGCCAGCCCGGGGTGCTCGGTGAGGAGCGCCTCGCCCGCCGCCGCGAGTGCGGACTCGCTGACGTCGACCGGCACATAGGTGTGCAGGCCGGAGAGCGCGCCGAGCAGATGCCGCGTCTTGTCGGAGGACCCCGAGCCCAGCTCGATGAGGGTGCGGGCCTCGGTGGCGGCGGCGATGTGGTCGGCGCGGGTGAGCAGGATCTCCCGCTCGGCGCGGGTGGGGTAGTACTCCGGAAGTTTGGTGATCTCCTCGAACAGCTCGCTGCCCCGGGCGTCGTAGAACCACTTGGGCGGCAGCTGCTTGGGCGTACTGGTCAGGCCCCGGGCGACATCGGCACGCAGGGCGGCCGCGGTGGCGTCGGCAGGGAGGGTGCGGGTGATGCTGAGGGGGCTCACGCTGCGGGCTCCTTGAGCGGGGAGAGGTGGACGTCGGTTCGGGTGGCGCGGAGCAGGGTGCCTTCGGGGACCTCGGTCCAGTGGGGGGAACGGTCGTAGGGTTCGGAGGCGACGACCGTGCCGCCTCCCGGAAGGGAGTGATGGAAGAGGGTGTCGCCCCAGGTGGTGGCGGCTATGGACAGGCCGTCGGTGAGCAGCAGGTTGAGGCGGGAGCCGGGTGCGGCCCCGGCCACCGCCGTCACGGTGCCGGCCAGCGCCTCGCCCGGATCGTCGCCCTGCGCCAGCCGGTGCTGGACCAGGGCCCACAGGAACGCCGTGTCGCACCGGGCCTGCAGTCGCAACAGCTCCTCCGGCGGCAGCTCGGCGGCCAGCTCGGCCACGGAGCCGGGCCAGCCGACCACCGCGCCGTTATGGCTGAAGAGGTACCGGCCCGCGGCGAACGGCGCGGCCGCGGCTTCGGCGTCCGCGCCCGACTCGGTGGCGTCGCGCACGGCGGCCAGCAGCGCGCCGGTGCGTATCACCCGTCCCAGGTCGGGCAGCAGCTCGTCGGCCCAGATCGGCCCGGCCCTGCGGTAGCGCGCGGGCACCGGGTCGCCGGGCGCGTACCAGCCCACGCCGAAACCGTCCGCGTTGACCGTGCCGTGCACCTGTCGGCGGGGCGCCCACGACTGCCGGTACAGGCCGTCGGGCGGCCTCAGCACCACGTCGGCGAACGGTATCTCGGGGCCCAGATAGGCAAGATGACGGCACATCAGGCACCGCCCCCGGGCGCGGTCGGGTACCTCCGCGCGGCAGGTCGCAGGCGGGGGCGTCCGGTGACCCGCCGCGACGGGGCCGCCGGCCTCACGCGCCCGCCGCCGGGTCGGCGTCCCGGGCGGTACGGAAACCGGAGAAGATCTGCCGCCGCACCGGCAGGTCCCAGTTGCGGAACGTGCCGCGGCAGGCCACCGGGTCGACCGCGAAGGACCCGCCGCGCAGCACCTTGTACGGCCCGCCGAAGAACACCTCCGAATACTCCCGGTAGGGGAAGGCGACGAAGCCCGGATACGGCAGGAAGTCGCTCGACGTCCACTCCCACACATCGCCGATCAACTGCCGTACGCCCAGCGGCGACTGGCCGTCCGGGTAGCTGCCGACCGGGGCGGGGCGCAGATGCCGCTGGCCGAGGTTGGCGTGCGCCGGTGTCGGCTCCTCGTCGCCCCACGGGTAGCGCAGCGCCCGCCCGCCGGCCGGGTCGTGCCGGGCGGCCTTCTCCCACTCGGCCTCCGTCGGCAGCCGGCGCCCCGCCCAGCGCGCATAGGCGTCCGCTTCGTACCAGCTGACGTGCAGCACCGGCTCGTCCGGCGGCACCGGCTCGGTCACACCGAACCGCCGGCGCAGCCACCGGTCGCCTTCCTGCCGCCAGAACAGCGGTGCGCGCAGCCCGTGCTCGCGGACCTGGGCCCAGCCCTCCTCGGCCCACCACCGCGGCTCGTCGTAGCCGCCGTCCTCGATGAACCGCAGGTACGCGCCGTTGCTGACCGGTGTGGTGTCGATGAGGAAGGCCGGCACCAGGCGGCGATGGGCGGGCCGTTCGTTGTCCAGCGCCCACGGCTCGGTGGAGGTGCCCATGGTGAAGGGGCCCCCGGCGACGAGGACCTCGGCGGGCACGATCCCGTCGGAGGTGACCGGCGGCTCCGGCGCGGTGAGCACCGCGGGTCCGCGTCGCAGCTGATGCGTGATGAGCATGGTCTCGTCGTGCTGCTGCTCATGCTGCGCGATCATGCCGAAGGCGAACCCGGAGTCCAGCAGCGGGCCGCCGCGCAGCGGGGTGCGCTCCAGGATGTCCAGCACCCGGCCGCGCACCTCGGAGACATAGCCGTGCGCCTCGGCGGGCGCGAGCAGCGGCAGCGAGGGGCGCTCGGCGCGAGGGTGCTCGAAGGCGTCGTAGACGGAGTCGATGTCGGGGCGCAGCGGATCGCGGCCGCCGACGGCGCGCAGCAGCCACTGCTCCTCCTGGTTGCCTATGTGCGCCAGGTCCCACACCAGCGGGGACATCAGCGGCGAGTGCTGGGCGAGGAGGTCCGGCTCCTCGACGCAGGTGGTCAGCAGGCGGGTGCGGTCGCGGGCGGCGAGCAGCGCCGTGGCCGCGCGCTCCCTGAGCGACTCGGGATCGATGGTCACTGGCTGTCCTTCCCAAGGGTGAGCTCGCCCTCGGCCGCGAAGCCTGTGGGGTCGGTGATGTCCGTGGTGCGGGCGAAGCCTTCGGTCTTCGGGTCCGCGGGGTCCGGTGCGGCGGGCGCGTACGCCGGGTCCGCGGCGTACAGGGCGTCGAGGTGGTCGTCGGCCGGGCAGCGGCCACGCGCGACGTACCGCTCGGTGAAGTCCGCGACGGCCGCGAGCACGCCGGGCGAGGCGCCGAGCCGGGGCAGGGCGTCCTGCGCTGCGGCGAAGCAGGCCACCGCCGCGGCGTGCAGCTCCGGGTCGGTCAGTGCCCCGCGGGCGGCGTGCCGCCAGAGCGGGTTGCGCGGCGCGGGGCGGGCACCGGCCGTCTCCGCGAGGGGTTTGACGACCCGATAGGCGCGCTCCGCGGCCTCCGGGTCGTCGAAGAGAGCGGTGGTGACCGCCAGCGGCACGATCCAGCCGGCGTCGCCCGGCTGCGCGTCGATCATGCGCAGCTCCAGGTGCCCGCGCGGCCGCACGGGCGGGAACAGGGTGGAGACGTGGTAGTCGAGATCCTCCTGGGTGGGAGGTCTGGGCACGCCCGTACGGACCCATTCGCGGAAGGTGAGCCCCTGCGGCGCGTCCCAGGGCCCGTCCTCGGAGCGGATGCACATGACCGGGGCGTCCAGGACGTAACGTGCCCAGCCCGTGCGGGGGTCGGGGTCCTGCGGCGGGGCGAGCGTACGTGCCGGATCGAGCTGGGACCAGACGACCTGGCGGGTGGTGCGGTAGCCCGTCGGGCAGCCCTCGCTGGTCGGTGAGTTCGCGAAGGCCGCGGCCAGCACCGCGCCCATCAGATGCGCCATGAGCCAGCGCCGCCCGAAGCCGAGCGGTCCGGGCTCCTCGTGACCCGCGTCCACACACACCTGCACGGACGCGGTGGAGCACATCATGGACCGGCCGGCCGCGCCCCAGCGGTCGAAGTACGCCTCCATGGCGTTGTAACGCGGTTCGGTCAGCACGCGCTGCGGGGCGTGCCAGGGGTTGTGGCCGTGGCCGGCCATGCCCAGGCCCATGTCCAGCATGGCGGGCCTGACCAGCGCGAGATCAGCCGAGACGGCCTCGATGCAGGCGCTGAGGGAGGTGGCGGGGAGCGAGCTGAGCTCCAGCTGGCCGCCGGGTTCGAAGGTCAGGAGCGAATCGAGGGGCAGCGCGCGCAAGGCCGCTGCCGCGGCGCGCAGCCGGGGCGGTTCGACCGGACATCGGGGGTTGCGGGCGTCGTGAACCAGCCATTCGATCTCGACGCCGACGCGGCGTGGCGGGCCGGTCTTGAAGCATATTCCGCGCAGATGCGCTTCGAGATCCGCCTCGGTCACCGCGGGCCGTACGGGCATCGTTCCCTCTCCCCTCCGGGATGGCGGCAGGTTTGCCGCCCTCCACCTAAGCGGCTGCGGGCGACGGGCTCAAGGGCGCATTTGGGACGCGGCGGCACGGACGGCCCGCCTGCGGACGAGCGGGCGGGCCGGGCACGGGGACCCGGGCCCGGGTCCGCGACGCCCGCTCGGCGGCGGGGACGGCCCTGTGGCCCGCCCCCGCGCCCCCTGACCGGCCCGGCGGCCGGGGGAGAGGCCGTGGAACGCCCGGTCAAGACCGAGGGAGGGGCTACGCCCGTTCGAGTGACGGATGTGGGTGCTGGGGCGCAATGAGGGTGCTGGTGCGAGGGGTGCCTGAGGGTGCGACGAGTGGCGCAAAGTGTCCTGGCGCGGCAGCCGGCCGCGTGCTCCACGGGTGGTGAGCGCCCTGGTCACTGCCGGTAGCCCGCCAGGAAGCGGCCGATCCGGCTGATCGCCGCGTCGAGATCGTCGGCGTGCGGAAGGGTGAGGATGCGGAAGTGGTCGGGGCGCGGCCAGTTGAAGCCGGTGCCCTGGACGACCTGGATCTTCTCCCGCAGCAAGAGGTCGAGGACGAATTTCTCATCGTCGTGGATCTTGTGCACGGCAGGGTCCAGCCGGGGGAACGCGTACAGCGCGCCCTTGGGCTTGACGCAGGAGACGCCCGGGATCTCGTTCAGCCGTTCCCAGGCGACGTCGCGCTGTTCGCGCAGCCGGCCGCCGGGCAGCACAAGATCCTTGATGCTCTGGCGTCCGCCCAGCGCCGCCTGGATCGCGTACTGCGCGGGCGCGTTCGGGCACAGCCGCATGGACGCCAGGATGCCCAGGCCCTCCAGATAGTCGGCGGCGTGCTGCCGGGGGCCGGAGACGACGAGCCAGCCGGAGCGGAAGCCGGCGACGCGGTAGGACTTCGACAGGCCGCTGAAGGTCAGGCACACCAGGTCCGGCGCGAGGACCGCGGCGTGGTGGTGGACCTCGTCGTCGTACAGGATGCGGTCGTAGATCTCGTCGGCGAAGACCATCAGCCCGTGGCGCCGGGCGAGGTCGAGCATGCCCTCCAGCAGTTCCCTCGGGTAGACGGCACCGGTGGGGTTGTTGGGGTTGATGATCACCAGCGCCCGGGTCCGGTCGGTGATCTTCGAGGCGAGGTCGTCGAGGTCCGGCAGCCAGTCCGCGGACTCGTCACAGAGGTAGTGCACCGCCTTGCCGCCGGCCAGGGTGGTGACGGCGGACCAGAGCGGGAAGTCGGGAGCGGGGATGAGCACTTCGTCGCCGTCGTCGAGGAGCGCCTGGACGGCCATGGAGACCAGCTCGGAGACGCCGTTGCCGAGGTAGACGTCATCGACACCGACATCCGCCAGTCCGTTCTGCTGGTAGTGCTGGGCCACCGCGCGGCGGGCGGAGAGGATGCCGCGCGCATCGGTGTAGCCGTGCGCCTGCGAGAGGTTGCGGATCACGTCCTGGAGGATCTCCTCGGGAGCCTCGAAGCCGAAGAGCGCCGGATTGCCGGTGTTCAGCCGCAGGACGCTGTGGCCCGCCTCCTCCAGCGCGTCCGCGTGCCGGATGACCGGCCCCCGGATCTCGTAGCAGACGTCGGCCATCTTGTTCGACTGCTTGAACTGCATGCGGCGGCCTCCCGGTCCTTCGCTCACCGCGCGGCGCGGCAGCATTCGTTCTACCGTACTTGGTTTTACCAAGTAGCGACTTGGAAAGTCCAACCACTTGTCTATGCTGGGGGCATGCCGCGCCGAAGTTATGACCAGTACTGCGCCGTCGCCCGAGCCCTGGACGCCGTGGGCGACCGCTGGACGCTCCTGATCGTCCGGGAGTTGCTGGGCGGATCCCGGCGCTACACCGACCTGCACGCCGACCTGCCGGGTGTCAGCACCGACATGCTCGCCTCCCGACTGAAGGACATGGAGCGCGACGACCTCGTCCTCCGCCGCCGGCTCGCCCCGCCCGGGGCCGCCTTCGTCTACGAACTCACCCCCCGCGGGCATGCCCTGCTCCCGGCGCTCGGTGCGCTCGCCGACTGGGGCGCGCCCGCGCTCGGCGAGCGGCGCCCCACGGACGCGGTTCGGGCCCACTGGTTCGCCGTACCGCTCCTCGCCCGGCTCGCCCATCACTTCACCGACGGCACCGGCGGCACCAACGCCGGACGTGTTGTCGGCGTTGTCGGCATCGCCCTGGACGAAGGCGAGTTCCACGTCACCCTCGGCGCGGACGGGCCCGCCTATGGCGACGGGCCGGCCGAGCGCCCCGACGTCCGTCTGCGCATGGACACCGCCACCTGCGCCGACGTCGCGTACGATCGGCTCTCCCTCGCCGAGGGCATCGCGTCCGGCCGCATCGCCGTCACCCTGCCCGAGGGAATGGCGGACGGGCAGGTCACAGCCTGAATCGCGAGGCGCGGCACCCCGCAGGCCCGCGCCCCCGAACGGCCGCGGCTCCCGCGTACACCCAGGCGGCGGCGCACACGGCGAGACACACAGCGAGACACACAGCGAGACACGCAGCGAGACACACGAGGACGACGACGGTATGACGATGCGGCCCCTGGCGGT
Organism: Streptomyces sp. NPDC017993; assembly: GCF_044328065.1. NCBI lineage: Bacteria > Bacillati > Actinomycetota > Actinomycetes > Kitasatosporales > Streptomycetaceae > Streptomyces > Streptomyces sp. NPDC017993. The sequence goes on along the minus strand of NZ_JBIRGO010000004.1, from coordinate 46,508 downwards.
CTTCGACCTGGACGGCACCCTCGCCGACGCCCGCCACCGCCAGCATCTGCTGGAGCGCACCCCGCGCGACTGGAAGGGCTTCTTCGCGGCGGCCCCCGAGGATCCGCCGCTCGCCGAAGGCGTGGAGCTGGCGCTGCGCAGTGCCGAGGACTGCGAGGTCGTCTACCTCACGGGCCGCCCCGAGCAGTGCCGGCGGGACACCCTCGCCTGGCTGGCCCGCCACCACCTCCCGGAGGGCCGGCTGTGGATGCGGCCGGGCAACGACCGTCGCCCGGCCCGGCAGACCAAGCTGGAGATCCTGCGCGGGATCGCCCGCGACCGCGAGGTCCGGTGGCTCGTCGACGACGACGAACTGGTCTGTGACGCCTGCGAACAGGCCGGTTTTCCCGTCATACGCGCGCGTTGGGCCATCCCCTCGGAGGCCGTGCGGGACGCCCAGGAGCGCACGGGGCGTACATAGCCACCGGGCGTACGCAGCCGCTGGGCGATCCGGCCGGCCGTGGGGGAGGGGCGTACCGCCGTTCGTGGCACGGGCACCGCAGGCCCCCGTCCGACGCGCCGTCAGGCCCCGTCACCCGTCCGGCAGCACGCCGGGCGCCGTCCCTCCGTTCGGCGGATCAGACGGGGCGGGTCCGGCAATGGCGGGTGAAGCTCGGAAAATGGACCACGCATCAGTTCCCCGAATAAGAGCCGGACTCACCCTTCTGCTGGCCGCGGTGACGCTGGTCGCCGCGGCCCCGGCGGCCGGGGCCACCGCCCCGGTGCCCTCACGCGCCCCCGCGAACGACTCCGCCGACCCGGACAGCACCCGGCGCACCGGCTCCGCCTGGCTCCCCTACTGGGGCGACACCGAGGAAGCCTTCCAGGACGCGTTGCAGCATGCCGACCAGCTGCACACCGTCAGCCCCTTCTGGTACGAGGCGTCCGCGGCCACCGTCAAGAGCCATCCCGGCGCCGGGTCGATCCGTGTGATCGACGGGCTGCACGACGCCGGCATCAAGGTGGTGCCCACGGTGACCGAGACCCTCGCGGCCGATGAGATGGCCGATCTGATGCACGACCCGGAGCGGCGTACCGCGCACATCGATGCCCTGATGGAGCTCGTGCAGAGCCGCGCCTACGACGGGCTCGACCTGGATTACGAGCGGATGGCCGTCACCGGTGACAGTGCGGCTCGCGATCGGGTCAGGACCGGCTACAACGCACTGGCGAGGGATCTGTGCGCGCGGCTGCACGCCCGGGGCAAGCAGTGCGTGCTCACCGTCATGGCCCGCGCCCGCGGCAACGGCAAGGCGTTCGACTACGAGGAGCTCGGCAAGGTCGCCGACCGCATCCGCATCATGGGCTACGACCTGCACTGGGCGGGCGGTGAGTCCGGGCCGCTGTCCGCCACGGACTGGTACGAGGACTTCCTGCGCTACGCCACCGACACCATCCCCAGGGATCGGATCGAGGTCTCCTTCCCCGGCTACGGCTGGGACTGGACCACCGGCGTCAAGGCACGCGCACACCATCTGACCTGGAAGGAAGCCGACGCACTGCGCAGGCAGGAAGGCGTCGGCTACCACTTCGACGACGCGTCGGGCACCCCGTACTTCACCTACCAGAAGGGGGGCCGCGCACACGAGGTCTGGTACCAGGATGCCCGCGGCGTCCGTGCGCACATGCCGTTGCTGGAGAAATACGGCGTGCGAGGCACCGGCCTGTGGGCGCTCGGGTTCGAGGACCCGGACACCTGGGCCGCGCTCCGCGGCGAGTAGCCGAAGCACCGCCTCGGTCGGCGAGCCGGCCGCGGCGGTGCACCGCCTGCCGAACCTCAGCGTTCCTCAGCGACAACTCGCCGATTCTTCCGGTGAGTTGCCGCGCTTCGGCATGCCACCCCGCGGTCGCCGGTCGCGCCGCCGCGTTCCGGCGTCCGGTCGACGGGCGCCGCGTCCGGGCGCCGGCGAGCGGCGGCGGGGACCTCGGACTGCCGGAGACTGTTCCCTCAGGGATACCGACCGCTTAGTATGCCGATGGCGAGAGGGACACCGAGCCCCCACGCCACCCGCATATCCGAGGTCTGTGGAGGCACCAGGTGAAGGCATGGCGCGTACACGCGAACGGCGAGCCGCGTGAGGTGATGCGGCTGGAAGAGGTGCCGGACCCGCAGGCAGGCCCGGGGCAGCTGCTGCTGCGGGTACGGGCCGCCAATATCAACTTCCCGGACGCGCTGCTGTGCCGCGGGCAGTACCAGGTGCGGCCGCCGCTGCCGTTCACCCCGGGTGTGGAGATCTGCGGCGAGGTCCTGGCCGTCGGTGAGGGCGCGGCAGGCGAGGTCGGACAGCGCGTCCTGGCCCAGCCGCCGCTGCCCGACGGCGGATTCGCGGAACTCGCCGTCGTCGACGCGGCCACCGTGCGCCCGGCCCCCGAGGGCCTCGACGACGCGGAGGCCGCCGCCCTGCACATCGGCTACCAGACGGGCTGGTTCGGACTGCACCGCCGGGCCCGGCTCCAGGCCGGGGAGACGCTGCTGGTGCACGCCGCGGCGGGCGGCGTCGGCAGTGCCGCCGTCCAGCTCGGCAAGGCCGCCGGCGCGCAGGTCATCGGCGTGGTCGGCGGCGAGGAGAAGGCCCGCGTCGCCCGCGAACTGGGCTGCGACGTCGTCCTCGACCGGCGCACCGACGACATCATCGCCGGGGTCAAGGAAGCCACCGGCGGCCGTGGCGCCGACGTGGTCTACGACCCGGTCGGCGGCGACGCCTACGCCAAGTCCGTCAAGTGCATCGCCTTCGAGGGCCGCATCGTCGTCGTCGGCTTCGCCGGCGGCGCGATCCCGACGCCCGCCCTCAACCACGCGCTGGTGAAGAACTACGCGATCCTGGGGCTGCACTGGGGCCTGTACAACACCAAGGACCCGGCCGCGATCGACGCCTGCCACGAGGAGCTCACCAAGCTCGCCGCGCAGGGCGTCATCAAGCCGCTCATCGGCGGGCGCGTCCCGCTGGAGGGCGCCGCCGAGGCCGTACAGCGGGTCGCGGACGGCACGTCCACCGGCCGGCTGGTCGTCCTCCCCGGAGCCGGGGAGGCACGATGACCGACGCCGAGGACCTGCGCCGGCGCACCGCGGAACTGCTCGCCGCGCATCCGCCCGCCACCACCGACCGCCTGGACTTCCTGCGTGCCCGGTTCGACGCGGGGCTCGCCTGGGTCCACTTCCCCGAAGGGCTCGGCGGCCTTGACGCGCCCCGCGCCCTGCAGGCCGTCGTGGACGCCGAACTGGACGCCGCCGGCGCCCCCGGCAACGACCCCGGACGCATCGGCATCGGCCTGGGCATGGCCGCGCCGACCATCCTGCGCTTCGGCACCGACGAGCAGAAGCAGCGCTTCCTGCGCCCGCTGTGGACCGGCGAGGAGGTGTGGTGCCAGCTGTTCAGCGAGCCCGGCGCCGGATCCGACCTCGCCGCGCTCGCCACCCGCGCGGTGCGCGACGGTGACCGCTGGGTCGTCGACGGCCAGAAGGTCTGGACCTCCAGCGCACACCTCGCCCGCTGGGCGATCCTGATCGCCCGCACCGACCCCGACCTGCCCAAGCACCGCGGCATCAGCTACTTCGTGTGCGACATGACCGACCCGGGGGTCGAGGTCAGGCCGCTGCGCCAGATCACCGGCGAGGCCGAGTTCAACGAGGTCTTCCTGACCGGCGTCACCCTCCCCGACGCCCACCGCCTGGGCGAGGTGGGCGAGGGCTGGCGGGTCGCCCAGACCACGCTGATGAACGAGCGGGTCGCCATCGGCGGCGCCCGCATGCCCCGCGAGGGCGGCATGATCGGGGTCGCCGCAGACGACTGGCGCACGCATCCCGAACTGCGCACCCACGACCTCCACCAGCGGCTGCTGAAGCTGTGGGTGGAATCCGAGGTCGCCCGGCTCACCGGCGAACGGCTACGCCAGCAGCTCACCAAGGGCCAGCCGGGCCCGGAGGGATCGGGCATGAAGCTCGCCTTCGCCCGGCTCGCCCAGGAGATCAGCGGCTGGGAGGTGGAGTTCCTCGCCGAGGACGGCCTGACCTACGACGACTGGACGCTGCGCCGCCCCGAGGGCGTCGACTTCACCGGCCGGCAGGCCGGCTACCGCTACCTGCGCGCCAAGGGGAACTCCATCGAGGGAGGCACCTCCGAAGTGCTGCTCAACATCGTCGCCGAACGCGTGCTGGGGCTGCCGCCCGAGCCACGCACCGACAAGGACGTCGCGTGGAAGGACCTCCCCCGATGACCGCCTCGACGCCAGGGCCGACCGCTCCGACGCCCGACCCCGACCTCCTCTACTCCGAGGACGAGGACGCACTGCGCGCCGCCGTACGGGCCCTGCTCACGTCCCGCAGCGACGCCCCCTCCGTGATCGCCGGCCTGGAAGGGGACGCCCCGTACGACGCCGCCCTGTGGCGCGCGCTCGCCACGGACATCGGCGCCGCGGGCCTGCTGGTGCCGGAGAAGCTGGGCGGGCAGGGCGCGAGCGCCCGCGAGGCCGCCGTCGTCCTGGAGGAACTGGGCCGCTTCGTCACCCCCGTCCCGTACCTGACCAGCGGCGTCCTCGCGGTGACGGCGCTGCTGGGCTGCGACGCCGCCCAGGAGGACGTGGCGACGCTGCTCGGCGCGCTCGCCGAGGGCCGCACCGTGGGCGTCCTCGCGCTGCCCCTGCCCACCGCCCCCGGCGCGGTGGCGGATGCGACCGTGCGCGCCGACGCGGACGGTGCGCTGACCGGCCGGGTGACCTCGGTCGCGGACGCGGCCGCGGCCGATGTCCTGCTCGTATGGGCACAGGGCCCCGACGGACCCGCCCTCCACGCGGTCGAGGCAGCGGCGGACGGTGTACGCATCGAGCCCGTCACCTCCCTCGACCTCACCCGTCGCCTCGGCCACCTCACCTTCGAGGGCGCTCGCGGGCGGGTGCTGGCCACCGGCGACCGTGCCCGCGCCGCCGTGGAGCGCGCCGTGCTGACCGGCGCGGGGCTGCTCGCCTCGGAGCAGCTCGGCGTCGCCGAGTGGTGCCTGAACGAAACCGTGCGGTACACGGCGGAGCGCACCCAGTTCGGCCGTCCCGTGGGCTCGTTCCAGGCGCTCAAGCACCGGATGGCCGCCCTCTGGCTGGAGGTCGCCTCGGCCCGCGCCGCCGCCCGTAACGCCGCGGACGCGCTGGCCGGTGACAGTCCGGACGCCGCGGTGGCGGTGGCCGTCGCCCAGGCGTACTGCGCGCCGGTGGCCGTTCGGGCCGCCGAGGAATGCGTGCAGCTGCACGGCGGTATCGGCATGACGTGGGAACACCCGGCGCACCTGTTCCTCAAGCGGGCGAAGAGCGACGAGGTCGCTCTCGGGACGCCGGGGCGGCACCGCGATGCCCTGGTGGAACTGGCCGGGCTGAGCGCCCCGTAGGACGACCGTTCCCGCCGCGCGCACGGACGGGTCCCCCGGGCACCGACCCGGGGACCCGTGACCGGTGGGCGTGCGGCGCACGCGTCCGGCCGCACGAGGGGGGCGGCCGGACGCGGCCGGTCAGCCGGTGATGGCGAAGGTGTTGCTGAAGGCGGTCGCCGGGCCGTACGCGGCAGCCACCTCCAGCCGGTAGGAGGGCCCGGCCGGCACCCGAGGCAGCGTCACGATGGCCTCGTCGGTCGGCTTGTTCCCCCCTCGTGGGGCGACCATCACCAGCCGCTCCGGCCGCGACTTGCCACTCTTCGTGTGCAGCCACACATTCACGTTCTCGCCCGTGGTGTTCTTCCAGCTCACGGTGAAACTGCCGTTGACCCGGAAGGTGAGTCCGCGCGGCGGAGCGGTCACCTCGATCCGTCCCGCCTGGGGTGCGGCAGCGGGGAGCGGGGAGGGAACGCCGGTGTGCGGAGGCGGCGCGCCGAGGCCCGTGGTGACGGCGCGGGCCGCGGAGCCCTTCGTCGGGCCCGGGGCGCCCGGCTGCCCGGGCAAGGGGGCGGTGACGGCCGACGGCCCGCCCGTCGGGGCGCCGCCGTCCGGCGGGGTCCGGACGAGCACCAGCAGATAGCCGATCGCACCGGCGGAAACGGCGATGGCCACGGAGGTGGCCATCGAGATGGCCCTGCGCATCGTGTCCTCGATTCCTCGGGGAGGGGACGTGGCGGAACATCCCCGGCCGCTCGATCATCAAAAACGGCACGTGAAGTGATCACCTGGATGGCCATCACCCGAATGCCGTCGCCCGGGGGCCGCGCGGGACCGTCCCACCGTCCGAGCCCCGTGATCCCGACCGGTCCGCCACCGCGAGTCGTAGCCCTTCCCGTCGCCACTTATGTCCCCAAACGTCTGTTCGCGGTAGCGTCGTAGGTATGAAAACCGCAACTCGTCGTGTGCTGATCGGGCCGGTGCTGCTGCTGGTGGCCGCGATGCTGGCGGTGGTCGCCGCGCTGGCATCCGGTGCGCAGGCCGCCGGCGGCCTCGACGAGGCCGCAGGGACCCTGAAGCAGGGCCCCGTCTACGTCGATCCCCGCGCGTCGGGCCAGCTGTCCGCCGCGGACGCCGACACGCTGGAGAAGAAGATCAAGGATTCCGGAAAGCCGATCTTCGTCGCCGTGCTGCCGCAGGCCGCCGAGTACCCGCCCAACACCTTGCTGCAGGACCTGCGGACGAAGGTCGGCATCAGCGGTGTCTACGCGGTGGAACTCGGTGACCGCTTCGACGCCGGGGCAGACGCCCGGGTGATGTCCCGTAACTCGGTCGAAAACCTCGTCGGGTCGGTCAACCGCTCCGACTACCCCACGGTCGAGCAGCGCCTCAACAGCTTCGTCGACGGGGCCGTCGACCAGTCGAACGGCCATGCTCCCACCGCCTGGGGCGGCTCGGACGACGCCGGCATCGGGAGCGGGGCGGCCATCGGTCTCGGCGTGCTGGTCGTGGTCGGGGGCGGCGGCGCGTACGCCATCGCCCGCCGCAACCGCAAGAAGAAGGCCGACGAGGAGCGCGCCGCGCTGGAGACACTGCGGGTCGTCGTCGACGAGGACATCACGGCCTTCGGCGAGGAGCTGGACCGGCTCGACTTCAGCCCCGGCGAACCCAAGGCCGACGACGCGATGCGCGCCGACTACGGCAACGCGCTGGACTCCTACGAGAGCGCCAAGTCGGCGATGGCGAAGGCCGAGCACCCCGGCGATGTGCACGCGGTGACCGAGGCCCTGGAGGACGGCCGCTTCTCACTGGCCGCCCTCGCCGCGCGCCGTGAGGGCGCGCCGCTGCCGGAGCGCAGGCTGCCGTGCTTCTTCGACCCGCGGCACGGCCCGTCCGTCAGCGATGTGCAGTGGGCGCCGGCCGACGGGGCGGAGCGCACGGTGCCGGTCTGCGCGGCGGACAAGGTACGGCTCGACGAGGGCCGGGAGCCGATGTCCCGCACGGTCAGGACCGAAAGCGGTGACCGGCCGTACTGGGAGGCAGGCCCCGTCTACGGGCCCTGGGCCGGCGGCTACTTCGGCGGCGGCGTGCTTCCCGGCCTCCTGGTGGGCACCCTGCTCGGCAACATGATGATGTCCTCGCACGCCTACGGCGCCGACGGCTTCACCGGAGCGGAGGGCGGCGACGGCTCCGGATCGGACTTCGACTCCGGTGACTTCGGTGGCGGCGGTGGTTTCGGAGACGGTGGTGGCTTCGGAGACGGCGGTGGGTTCGGTGGCGGCGGCGACTTCGGTGGCGGCGGCTTCTGAAGCCCGCTGAGCCCGCTGAGCCCGCTGGAGCTGACGGGAGCTGACGGGAGCAGGATCGCTGCCCTGACCTCGCCCGTGCCTGGGGTGTCGCGACGATGCGGCGCCCCAGGCGCCCTGTTTGCCCGCGACGGACAGGACTCGGGCACAACGCGGCCGAGCTGCGAAGAAGGCGTGGCTCCACACGGCCGGGCGGCTGACCTCCGGGCAACAGATGCGGGACTGTGTCGCCGCCACACCGCGTACGCGTAGCGCCCGCAGTTTCGCGCCCTCTGTCAGGCCCGCCGGTTCGGCTCCCGCACTTGGCCGCGGCGGGCGACCGGCATTCGGGTGCCCCCGCTCCCGGATGGCGGGCGGCCGAGCAGGGGACACCTTGGAGCGCCTCCGGGAGCCGGCGGAGGACGTCCGGGCCCGGGGGCCCGGGGACTTGGCCACGGGCGTCGGGCGTCACCGGGTCATCATGCAAGGAATCTCCCTCATGCCGCACGCGGCGAGGTCGAGCAGGCTCAACACGCCGGATCCGACGTGTTCTCGACCCGCGAGGAGACCCTCCGATGCAACGCCGCTTTCGCAAGGCAGCTCTCTGGGGCGTGACCGTGGCCGCCCTCATGGCTGCCGTCGGCCCGTTCCCCCAGGCGCATGCCGCGCCGCAGCCCGACCCGACACCCCAGCCCTCCTCCCGCGGGATGCTCGACGCGATGCGCCGGGACCTGGGGCTGACTCCGGAGCAGGCACGCCGGCGGCTCGCACAGGAGGCCGAGGCGCAGCGCACGGCCGTCGCGGTGCGCCGGGTCCTGACCGCGCCGGCTGCCGGGATGTGGTTCGACAAGGTGACCGGCAAGCTCGTCGTCGCGGTCACCGCCGCGGGCGACGCGGACCGCGTACGGGCGGCCGGAGCGCTGGCCCGGACGGTCAAGCACAGCCGGGCCGAACTCACCGCGCTGGTGGCGCAGATCGACGGGAAGGCCGGCGACGGCGTGCCGGGCGTCACCGGCTGGGGCGTGGACGGGCGCGCCAACGGGGTCGTCGTGCGCGTAGACCGCACGGCCCGCACCGCGCGGACCGATGCCTTCGAGAGCGAGGTGCGCTCCCTCGCCGCCCGCGCCTCGATCCCGGTCCGGATCGAACGCAGCGACCAGTCGCCGCGTCAGCAGGGCGGGAAGATCGTCGGCGGGGAGAAATGGATGCCGGGCAAGGAAGGCATCTGCTCGATCGGCTTCTCGGTGACCGGCCCGGACGGCTACCGGGGCTTCCTGACGGCAGGTCACTGCACCGACGACCCCGACCAGCCCGCCTACGGCAAGGACGACAGCCGCCTGGGCACGTCCAACGAGGACGGCCGGCACAGCGTCAACGGGCCGGACGGCGACTTCGGCCTGGTCGCGGTGGACCGGCCGGGCTGGAGCCTGAGTCCGAACGTGGCCGGGCAGGGTGGTACCCCGGTCGCCGTCACCGGCTCGCAGGAGGGCGTGGAGGGCACCTCGGTCTGCCGTTCCGGGCAGGCCAGCGGCTGGCGGTGCGGCGAGGTCACCCGGGTCGACCAGACCGTGGACTACGGCTCGGTGTCCATCGACGGGCTCTCGTACACCAACGCCTGCTCCGCGCCGGGGGATTCGGGCGGCTCGTACGTCACCCAGCCCGGCGCACCGAAGGCCGTCGGACTGCACTCCGGCGGCGGCAGCGCCACCTGCGACAGCGCGAGTTCCGACACCCTCACCATTTTCCAGCCGGTCGAAGAGGCCCTCGCCGAGTGGGACCTCACTCTGAAAACCGGCACCTCCTGAGCGAGCCCGCCCGTGGGGGAAGGCTTCGCCGGGCGAGCGGCGGGGGCGACCGGCGACATTGCCGCCTCGTCGGTGATCGCCTGTGCCTACGATGGGCCGCCGGAGACCCATTCGGTCCGGCGTGCCCGCCCTGTGGCACGCCCACGGGGAGCGGGAGAGATCGTGGCAGATGTGCCCAGGACCGCGGCGGACGCGGCGCAGCCTTTCGCGGTGCCCGTCACCGTCCGCGGATACGAGACGGACACCCAGGGCCACCTCAACCAGAGCGTGTATCTGCAGTACGCCGAGCACGCCCGATGGTCGCTGCTCCAGGCGAGCGGCATCCGGCAGAGCACCTTGGTCGACCGGCGGGTCGGCCCGGTCACGGTCGAGACGACAATCCGCTACCGCAGGGAGCTGCGGGCCGGTGACGAGGTGGAGGTGAGCTGCGCGTTCGTCTGGGGCGAGGGCAAGACCTTCCGGATCGAGCAGATCGTCCGCAAGGCGGACGGAACGGTGGCCGCCGAGGTGAGCGCCGTCGGCGGACTGCTCGACCTGACCGCGCGCAAGTTGCTCACGGACCCGCGGCAGACCTTCCGCGAACTGGCCACCGACCCCACACTGCTCGGGCTCGCCGCTGATTGACGCACGCCGCGCACCGGCGGGGGACAACCCCACCCACGACCTTCGTGCTGACCCCATCGATCCGGCGCCCGGCGGCTGTGATCGTGGAGACATGGAGCGCACGCAGCAGTCACCCGGCACGCCCGCCCGGGAGTTCGTGGCGAAGACCGTGGGCAGGCCCGGCCTGGCGACGGTCGGGCGGGGAATCACCTTGCTGCCGGTGTCCGCCGGCCGGTTCCTCCGTGAGCTGTCCAGGGGCCGGTTCGCCGACGCGCTGTCGGCTCTGCCGGCCGTCGGCCTCGGGCTCGTGGCCTGGTTCATCGTCCTGATCAGCGCGCAGGCGGCGGTCAACGGCGCGTTGTACCCGCTGGTGGACGCGCACGACTACCGGCATTCCTGGGGCGGACCGACGCTGGCGGGTGCCTGGGCGGCACACGCCGCGCTCGCCGTGCCGGTCGTCGTGGCTGCCGTGTGGCTGCTGCGCGTACTGGTCGCTCTGGGCTCCCACGACCAGCCGGCGTCCGCCGGATCCCCGCCCCGCCGCCGGCACCTGCCGCTGTCCCTCCTGCTGGTCGCGGCCGGGGCGGTGCTGCTCGTGGCGTGGCTCCATCAGCTGTGAGGGGCTGACAGGCCGGGCGGGCGCGGCCGGTCACGCACCCGTCACCCCTGGCCGCGGGACGGCACCACCATCACCTCGGTGCCGCCCGCCCGCACCGCCCGCACCTGGTCGGGCGCCAGCCCGTCGTCCACGATCAGCAGATCGAAGTCGGTCAGCGGCGCCAGCGCGTACAGCCCGTCCTTGGTGAACTTCGTGTGGTCCGCGACCAGCACCCGGCGTGCCGCGCTCTCCATCATCGCCCGCTTGACCTGCACCGTCTCCGGCGAGGTGTGGTAGCAGCGGCCGTTGGTGACGGCGGTGGTGGACAGGAACAGGACATCGGCGCGGAAGGCCCGGACGGCGTCCGCGGTGTGCAGCCCCATGAAGGCGTCGTACGCCGGGAAGTACGCACCGCCGAGGGTGATCAGGGAGATGCCCGGCTCCTTCGCCAGGGTGGTGATGGCCGGCAGCGAGTTGGTGATCACGGTCAGCGGGGTGTGCTCGGCGACCTGGTGCGCCAGCAGCAGGCACGTCGTGCTGTCGTCGAGCAGCACCGTCTGCCCGGGAACCAGCAGCGTCGCGGCGGCCCGCGCCAGCAGCTGTTTGGTCTGCGCCATGGTGGCCATCCGCTCCGCGACGCTGCCGTGGAACTGCGCCGACGGCAGCCCCGTCGCCCCGCCGCGGACCTTGCGCAGCCAGCCCTGCGCCTGCAGGGCGTCCAGATCACGGTGCGCGGTCATCAGGCTGACGGCGAACTCCTCCGCGAGGTCCGCGGTGCGTACGAAGCCGCGTGCGATGACGGCCTCACGCATCCGTCGCCGCCGCTCCTCCTGGGCCTCGACCCGGTCCATGGCACCGCTCCCTCGGGGGTCCGTGCCCCGCGTGTGCGCGGCACGGCGTGTGAATTCGCCGCGTTATGTTCGCACGGATTTAACGTACCGCGGCCCGCCGCCGCGGTCCCCGCGTGCGGCTCCCGGCGGACGCAACACGGCAGGTCGCCGCCGCGATGGGAAGAAATTCCCGGCCATTGACTCCCGTTTCGGCCGAGCTGTTCCCTCGCAGCATCCATCCCTTCGGCCCGCCGCCGCACACACGGGAGATTCGATGAAGAACACCTCTCCGCGTTCATTGATCACACGCCTGGGCATTCCACCTACCCTCGCCTGGGGATACCTCGGGCTGCTCCTCTTCATGATCGGAGACGGTGTCGAGTCCGGCTATCTCTCGCCCTACCTGAGCGACGAGGGCGTCTCGGACTCCCGGGTCGCGCTGCTCTTCACCGTCTACGGGGTCGCGGCCGCCATCGCCGCCTGGCTCTCCGGTGTCCTGTCCGACCTGTGGGGCCCGCGCCGTGTCATGTGGGTCGGCCTGGGCATCTGGGCCGTCTTCCAGCTGCTCTTCCTCACCGCGGCCATCCCCATGGACAGCTATCCGCTGATGATGCTCGGGTACGGCCTGCGCGGCCTGGGGTACCCGCTCTTCGCCTACGGGTTCCTGGTCTGGATCGCCGGAGTGGCGCCGCGGGCCCGCCTCGGTACGGCCATGGGCTGGTTCTGGTTCGCCTTCACCGGCGGTCTGCCCACGCTCGGCTCGCTGGTCGCCAGTGGCCTCATCCCGCACATCGGCGCCTACGCCACCCTGTGGGCCGCGCTGGTGCTGGTGGCGGCGGGCGGACTGATCGCCCTGCTGCTCGTCCGTGACGACCGGGGCGGCAAGCGGCAGCGGGCCGAGGACGAGGGGCCGCTCGCCACCCTCCTGGGCAGTGTCACCATCCTGTGGCGCAACCCGCGGGTCGGGGTGGGCTCGTTCGTGCGGGTCATCAACACGGCCTCGCAGTTCGGCTTCTTCGTGATCATGCCGCTGCACTTCACACGGACCGTCGGCTTCACCCTCACCGAGTGGCTGCACCTGCTCAGCGCGATGTTCGCGACCAACATCTTCGCCAACCTGCTGTTCGGCGTCGTCGGCGACCGGTTCGGCTGGCGCCGCACCATCGGCTGGTTCGGCGGCGCCGGCTGCACCCTCAGCACCCTGCTGCTCTTCTACGTCCCGAACGCGGCCGGCGCCAACTTCCCGCTCGCGCTCGTGGTGGCCGCCTTCTACGGGGCTACGCTGGCAGGATATGTACCGCTTTCGGCTTTGGTGCCCTCGCTGGAGCCGCGGCACAAGGGGCAGGCGCTGGCCGCGCTCAACCTGGGTGCGGGAGCGAGCACCTTCGTCGGCCCCGCCGTCGTCGCCGCCTTCGCCGGCCCGCTCGGCCTCGAAGGGGTCGTCTGGATCTTCGCGGGCATGTACGCGGTGAGCACCGTGCTCTCCTTCGTCCTGAAGCTGCCCGACGAGTCGGGCACGGCGGACGCGGACGGCACCGGCGTCCGGTCCGGCGACGCCCGGCCGGACGGCGATCCCGCCCCCGCCTCGGCCCCGGCGTGAAAGGACCTCACTGATGTCCGTACTGACCATTGACGTCGGCACCTCGATGATCAAGTCGGTCGTCTTCGACGACCGGGGCGCCGAGATCGCGGTCTCCCGCCAGGCCACCGAAGTGCTGCGGCCGCAGCCCGGCTGGGCCGAGCAGGACATGGAAGCCGTCTGGAACGCCGTCGTCTTCACCGTCCGCAGCGTGCTGTCCGACCTGGCGGAGTTGTCCGACCCGGTCTGGCTGGTGTCCTTCACCGCACAGGGCGACGGCGCCTGGCTCGTCGACGACCGGGGCCGCCCCACCGGCCCCGCCATCCTGTGGAACGACGGACGGGCCGGCGAGCTGGTCGCCGGCTGGCAGCGCGACGGCGTCCTGGAAGCGGCCTTCCGCCGCAACGGCTCCCTCACCTGCGCCGGCATGCCCAACGCCCTCTTCAGCTGGCTCGCCGCCCACGACCCGGACCGCCTGGCCCGCTCCAGCACCTCCCTCACCGCCGCGGGCTGGCTCTTCCTGCGCCTGACCGGGGTCCGCGCGAGCGACGAGTCGGATGCCTCCGCGCCGTTCCTCGACCACGCGACCGGCGACTACGACCCGCACATCCTCGACCTCTTCGGCCTCACCGCCTACGAGCGGCTGCTGCCCACCGTGCTGGGGGAGTCGGAGCGGATCGCCGAGATCACCGGCGAGGCGGCGGGCCAACTGGGGCTGCCGGCCGGGCTGCCCGTCGTGATGGCGCCGTACGACATCGCCGCCACCGCCCGCGGTGTCGGTGTGGTCAACCCCGGCCAGGCGTGCAGCATCCTCGGCACCACGCTGTGCACCGAGATCGTCCGCACCGACGTCGACACCGGCGGGGAGCCGTCCGGCATCAACATCGCCTACCGCGGCCGCGAGCGGGTGCTGCGTGCCTTCCCCACACTCAACGGTGCCGAGGTGCTCGGCTGGGCGGCACGCATGCTCGGCCTGTCCGGGCCACCCGAACTGGCGGAGCTGTCCTTCCGGTCCGAGCCGGGCGCCCGCGGACTGCTGTTCCTGCCCTACCTGTCCCCGGCGGGCGAGCGCGCGCCGTTTCTCGACCCGGGCGCCCGCGGATCCTTCTGGGGCCTGTCCCTGGAGCACTCGCGCGCCGACATGGCCCGCGCCGTCTTCGACGGACTCTCGCTGGTCCTGCGTGACTCGCTGGCCGCCGCCCGCACGGACATCAGTGAGCTGCGGCTGTGCGGGGGCGGCGCCAACAGCGACGCCTGGTGCGCGCTGATCGCCGACGCCACGGGAGTGCCCACCGCTCGCTCCGGCGACACCGAACTGGGCGCCAAGGGCGCCTTCCTGACCGGTCTCGTGCGCTCCGGCGCCGAGAGCAGCATGCACCGGGCGGCGGACAAGTACGTCCATATGCAGCGTAGTTGGCAGCCCGATCCGGAACGTGCCGAGTTCTACACCGCCCTCTACGAAGACTTCCTCGACCGGCGGGCGCTGGTCCGGGAGTCCGGCTGGCGCGGCGGCGCGGTGTGGAGGGGTGGCGGGGGAGCGGAGTCCGGAGGGGAGCCGCCGGCGCAGCCCGCCGGCCACCCGCTTCCGGGCGCCGCCCCCGGCACGCCCGCCGCCGGCACTTCGAACCGCCCCACCGGCACCGCTCCCGGAGGCCCCCGTGTCTGACCCCCGCACCACCGGACCCACCCTCGACGGCGTCTGGCTCGGCCTCGACCTCGGCACCCAGAGCGCCCGCTGCGTCGCCGTCGACGGCACCGGCCGGCTCCTCGCCGCCGCCTCCCGGCCGCTCACCAGCCACCGCGAGGGCAAGCGCCACGAGCAGGACCCCGAACAGTGGTGGACCGCGCTGTCCGCCGCCTGCCGCGAGGCCCTGGACGGCATCGACACCCGGCGGATCCGAGGGCTGGCAGTCGACGGCACCTCCGGGACGATCCTCCTCGCGGCCGCGTCCGGCACCCCGCTGACACCCGGCCAGATGTACGACGACGGGCGCGCCGCCGAGCAGGCCGTGGCCGTCAGCGAGGCGGGCGAAGCGGTCTGGCGGGAGCTGGGCTACCGCACCATGCAGCCGTCCTGGGCACTGCCCAAGCTCCGCCGCCTCCTGGACCTCGCCCCCGAGAGCGCCCCGGCGGCCGGCGCGGGCATGCGGCTGCTGCACCAGGTCGACCTGATCACCTGGCGGCTGGCGGGCCACCAGGTCCCGAGCGACGCCAGTCACGCCCTCAAGACCGGCTACCACCTCGTCGAGGAACGCTGGCCGCACCAGGTCATGAAGCAACTCGATATCCCCGAGGGGATGTTGCCGGACGTCGTACGCCCCGGCACGGTCCTCGGCTCCGTGTGCCCCGAGGCCGCGGAGGCCACCGGTATCCCGGCGGGCACCGCCATCGTCGCCGGCATGACCGACGGCTGCGCCGCCCAGATCGGTGCCGGAGCACTCGCCCCCGGCGCCTGGAACGTGGTCCTCGGCACCACCCTCGTCTTCAAGGGAAGCAGCCCGCACCTGATCCGCGACCCGGCGGGGGTGGTCTACTGCCACCGCGGGCCGGACGGCAACTGGCTGCCGGGCGGCGCCTCCAGCAGCGGCGCGGGCGTCCTCTCCCGGCACTTCCCCGGCGAGGACCTCGACGCGCTCACCGAGCAGGCCGCTGCCCTGGACGCGGACGCGGTGGCCTACCCCCTGGTCTCCGCGGGCGGCGAACGCTTTCCCTTCCGCGCCCCCGACGCGGAGCCCTTCGTACTCGGCGACGTACCGACCCGCGCCGCGGAATTCCACGCCCACCTGCTCGGCGTCGCCTGCCTGGAACGCCTCTGCTTCGACTATCTCCACCACCTCGGCGCCCCCGTCGACGGGCCGCTCACCTACACCGGGGGCGGCGCCCGCAACGCCTACTGGTGCCGGCTGCGCGCCGACGTCCTCGGACGACCGGTACGCCTGCCCGCACAGGCCGAGGGCGCCATCGGCATGGCCGTACTCGCCGCCACCTCCTCCGGCATCGGCCTCCAGGACGCGGCCGCCGCCATGGTCCGCATCGGCGAGGAGATCCAGCCGGCACCGGCCCGCACCGCCCGCTACCTGCCCGCCTATCTCCGCTTCATCGACGAACTCACCCGCCGCGGCCATCTCGACGAGGCCGTGGCCGCACACGCCCGCAGGAGGGCCACGCAGTGACCGACTTCATCCTGGTACGCCACGGCGAGACCGTCTGGCATGCGGAGAACCGCTACGCCGGGCGCAGCGACGTACCCCTCACCGCGCACGGCCGCGAGCAGGCGGCGACGCTCGCCGACTGGGCCGGCACCGCCGGCCTCACCGCGATCTGGAGCTCCCCGCTGTCCCGGGCACGACTCACCGCCGAGCCGGCGGCCCACAGCTGCGGCCTTGCCGCGCGCATCGACGAGCGGCTGTGCGAGGTCGACTTCGGCGAGGGCGAGGGGCTGACCAGGGACGAGATGCGCCGGCGTTTCCCGGAGCAGCTCGCGGCCTTCCTCGCCGACCCGGTGGACAGCCACCTGCCTGGTGGTGAACACCCGCGCCTGGCCGCGGAGCGCGCGGCCGCCGCTCTGCACGACATCGCCCGCGAGCAGCCTCACGGCAGGATTCTTCTGGTCGCCCACTCCACCCTCGTACGGCTGCTGCTCTGCCATCTGCTGGGCATCCCGCTCGCCGACTACCGGCGGGTCTTCCCCCAGCTGCACAACGGCGCCCTCACCGAGATCCGGGTCGAGGACGGACGGACCGCGCTGCTGCGCTTCAACGTTCCCGCCATGGCGCAGAGCCCGGCACTCCACTGACCTTCCCCCGCACCGCCACTTCAGGAGAAACACGCATGAGCACCCCCGTCCTCGCCGCCGGCAACCACTTCATCCGCCCGAGCCTGTTCGCCGAGGCCGTGCGCACCGCGGCCGGGGACACGCCACTTGATGTCCGCGAGCTGCAATTCCCCTGGCCGCACACGCCGTTCGGACCGGTCGGCGAGGTCATCGAGGCATCCGGCAGCGAGGACGAGATGATCGAGGCGCTCCAGGGCGTCGAGATCTGCGTCACCGAGCACGGCCCGCTCACCGAGCGCATCCTCGCCAACTGCCCCGACCTGAAGCTGTTCTGCACCAGCCGCGGCGGCCCGGTCAACGCCAACCTCGACGCCGCCACGCGCCACGGTGTCGCGGTCTGCAACGCCCCGGGACGCAACGCCACCGCCACCGCGGAGCACACCCTCACCCTGCTCCTCGCCGCCGCCCGCGGCGTCGGTGACACCCACACCGATCTGCGCCGGGGCACCTGGCGCGGCGACTACTACGACTACGACAACTGCGGCATCGAGATCGACGGTGCCACCGTCGGCCTCATCGGATTCGGCGCCATCGGCAGCCGCGTCGCGAAGGTCCTCACCGCCATGGGCGCCCACGTCCTCGTCCACGACCCCTACGTGCGGCCCGAGGCACTGGCCGGCATCGCCGAGCAGGTCACCCTCGACGACCTGCTCCGCCGCTCCCGCATCGTCTCCCTGCACGCCCGCGTCACCGACGAGACCAAGGGCATGATCGGCCGCGCGCAGATCGCCGCGATGCCGCGCGGCTCCGTTCTGGTCAACTGCGCCCGCGGCGCCCTGCTCGACTACGACGCCGCCTGCGACGCGCTGGAATCCGGACAGCTCTCCGGAGCGGGCTTCGACGTCTTCCCCGAGGAGCCGCTGCCGGCCGGTTCCCGGTTGTTGACCGTCCCCGGGGTGGTCCTCACCCCGCACATCGCGGGCGGCAGCCAGGAAGTCGCGCACAAGGCCGCGCGGATCGTCGCCGGAGAGGTCGGCCGCTATCTGCGCGGCGAGCCGCTGGCGCACTGCGCCAACCCCGAGGTGCTGGACCGGTGGGCGGCCACCACCGACTGACGCCACGTCACCTTCCGCCCGTTGCCGGCCGGAACGCCCCGGCCCCCGCGGCCACCTGCCGCAAACGCCGACCGCCCGCGACCCCGTCTTCGAGGGGCCGCGGGCGGTCGTTCACGGTGTCGCTCTCAGCGGCGCCGCACCAGCGGGAACGGCAGCGTCTCGCGGATCGACAGGCCGGTGAGGAACATGACCAGCCGGTCCACGCCGATCCCCAGACCACCGGTCGGCGGCATCGCGTACTCCAGGGCCTGGAGGAAGTCCTCGTCCAGCTCCATCGCCTCCACGTCACCGCCCGCCGCCAACAGCGACTGCGCGGTAAGCCGCCGCCGCTGCTCCACCGGGTCGGTCAACTCCGAGTAGGCGGTGCCCAGTTCGGTGCCGAACGCGACCAGGTCCCAGCGCTCGGCGAGCCGCGGGTCGACCCGGTGCTGACGCGTCAGCGGGGAGACCTCGGTGGGGAAGTCCTTGTAGAAGGTCGGCAGCGTCGTCCGCTCCTCCACCAGCCGCTCGTACATCTCCAGCACCAGGTCACCGCGGCTCATCTCCGGCTTCACCGGCACCGACGAGGCGTGGCACAGCCGCCGCAGCACCCGCGGGTTGGTGTCCGCGTCGACCTCCTCGCCG
This sequence comes from Streptomyces sp. NPDC017993, assembly GCF_044328065.1. NCBI lineage: Bacteria > Bacillati > Actinomycetota > Actinomycetes > Kitasatosporales > Streptomycetaceae > Streptomyces > Streptomyces sp. NPDC017993. The sequence continues at coordinate 27,904 of NZ_JBIRGO010000004.1, read as the reverse complement.
AGCGCCTCCGAGATCGCGCCGTAGACGGTCTTCACCGGCCAGATCCCCGAGATGTCGTGCTCGACGAGCCGCCCCTTGTCGTCCGCCTTACGGGCGGTGGCGCTGCCGAACGCCGCGACCGCCGCGCTCTGGATCAGCTCACGGGTCAGATCGAGCATCACGTCGTAGTCGGCGAACGCCTGGTACGCCTCCAGCATCGTGAACTCGGGGTTGTGCTTGTAGGAGATGCCCTCGTTGCGGAACGTCCGCCCCATCTCGAAGACCTTCTCCATACCGCCCACGCACAGCCGCTTGAGATACAGCTCCGGCGCGATGCGCAGATACAGATCCAGGTCGTAGGCATTGATGTGCGTGTGGAACGGCCGGGCGTTGGCACCGCCGTGGATCTGCTGGAGCATCGGCGTCTCGACCTCCAGATAACCGCGGTCGATCAACCCCTGGCGCAGCGCCTGCACGGCCGTGCTGCGGGCCCGCACCGTCTCCCGCGCGTCCGGCGAGACCACCAGGTCCACGTAGCGCTGCCGGACCTTGGCCTCGGGATCGGACAGGCCGCGCCGCTTGTCCGGCAGCGGGCGCAGGCACTTCGCCGTCAGCCGCCACCGCGTCACGAACACCGTCAACTCGCCGCGGTCGCTCGCGCCGACCTCGCCCTCGGCCTCGACATGGTCACCGAGGTCGATATCCGTCCCGAAGCGGTCCAGCAGCTCGCTGCCACTGCCGTCGCGGGTCAGCGCGATCTGCAGATCGCCGGACCAGTCGCGCAGCACCGCGAAGAGCACACCGCCGTGGTCCCGCGCGAGCAACACCCGTCCGGCGACGCTCACCGTCTTGCCGGTACGGTCACCGGCCGCGAGGTCCGGGTGCTCCCCGCGCACCTCGCCGAGCGTGTGCGTACGCTGCACGCCCACCGGATACGGGTCGGTGCCGTCCTCCCGCAGCCGCTCCAGCTTGCGGTGACGCACCCGCACCTGCTCGGGCAGCGCGGCCAGCTCCTGCGCCCGCTGCTCCTCCTCGGTGGCGGGCGTGTGCACCAGGCCCAGTTCGTGCAGCGAGGGCAGACCGGCGGTGCTCGCCGGTGCCAGCATCCGCTTCTTGTGCCCCTTGCCCCACAGCTTGCCCAGGCTCGGTACGGCCACGAAACCCTCGGCGATACCGGAGGCCAGGCCGATCCGGGCGAGCGCACCGGCGTCGGCGTAGCACAGGAACCGTGGATACCACTCGGGGTTGTACTTCGCGTTGGAGCGGTAGAGGGCCTCCAGCTGCCACCACTTGGAGAAGAACAGCAGCAGCTTGCGCCAGAACTTCAGCACCGGACCCGCACCGATCCGGGCGCCCTCCTCGAAGGCGGACCGGAAGACCGCGAAGTTCAGCGAGATGCGCCGCACCCCGAGCTGCCCCGCCTGGCCGCAGAGCCGGGCGACCATGAACTCCATGACGCCGTTGGGCGCGCTGCGGTCGCGGCGCATCACGTCGAGCGAGATGCCGTCGGTGCCCCAGGGCACGAAGGACAGCAGCGCGATCATGTTGCCGTCGCCGTCGAACGCCTCGGCCAGCAGGCAGTCACCGTCCTCCGGGTCGCCCAGCCGGTCCAGCGCCATCGAGAAGCCGCGCTCGGTCTCGGTGTCGCGCCAGGCGTCCGCACGGTGGATGACCTCCTGCATCTCCTCGTCGGAGAGCGCGGAGTGGCGACGCACCCGGAACGTGGCGCCGCTGCGCTCCACGCGGTTCACGGCCTGACGGGTCACCCGCATCTCGCGGCCGTCCAGGTCGAAGCCCGCGACGTGCAGGATCGCCTCGTCCCCGAGCTGGAGCGCGCCCAGACCGCTGCGGGCGAACGCCTTGGCGCCGTCCTCGCTCGCTCCCATCACGGCGGGCTGCCAGCCGTAGCGAACGGCGACCTCCAACCAGGCCTCGATGGCGGGCGTCCACGCCTCCCGGTCACCGACCGGGTCACCGCTGGCCAGGCAGACGCCGGCCTCGACACGGTAGGTGACGGCAGCCTTGCCGCTGGGGGAGAACACCACGGCCTTGTCGCGACGGCTGGCGAAGTAGCCCAGGGAGTCCTGGCTGCCGTAACGGGCCAGCAGCGCCCGGATCCGGGACTCCTCGTCGCCGTGCAGCGCCGCCTCCATGCGCTGCGAACGGAACAGCGCGGCGGCGGCGTTCAGCAGCGCCAGCGCACCGAGCAGACCGAGCACGGTGACGATCCAGTGCGGCGGGTGCCCCTCGATCAGCCGACCGCCGACCAGCCCGCCGCAGACGCGGTTGGCGGCCCACAGCAGGCGGTTCGCGCCGCCGGCTTCCAACGAGCCGGGGGCGAGGGCCACCAGGCCCCAGCCGATCAGTACCGCGGCCACCAGACCGGCGGCCAGCACCAGCGTGGCCCGCAGGAACGCCCCGCGACGGGTGATCGCGTAGAACTCGCGGTGCGAGACGAGCAGCAGCAGGAGCGCTCCGGCGCAGAGCACCAGCGAGAACGCGAACTCCCAGTATCCCGCGGCAAGGAACAGCGCGTCCGCGAGCGAGACCAGCAGCATGTAGGCCACCACGAACCACAGGGCGACCCGTTTACGCGCGGTCATCGCCGCGGCCAGCAGGAAGAGGAACGCCGCGTACGCGAAGTTCGGTGCCACCGGGATGGTAAGGGTGTCCAGCCAGTAGATCACCGGGTGGAGGCCGCGCCGCAGAGGCCCGATCAGCGCCGTCAGGGCGCAGAAGAGCCCCAACACACTGAAGACGATGGCGAAGCCATTGGGGACACGACGCCGGAAGCGCGGCCACCCCGTAAGTTGGTCCTGGTCCTGCACGGTGCTCATTCCGTCACATTAGGCTTTGAAAGCGGTCAGCTGGTCGACGAGAGGGCGCTCTTGCTCTGCCATCGGAACCGGTCGACCATCCAGTCTCCGATCCCGATGGCCGCGCCGGCTTTCCCTCGTACGGAGGATCCGGTGACCCCGTACGGATCACCCACGTGGACTTTGCCATACGGCCGCCCCGCGCCCGCATCGGTCGTGCCGGTGCACCGGCGACGGCCACCGGTGCGACCCGTGGAGTTCACCTCACGGGGCGCCGTGTGCGCTGCCGTCGCGGAGTTCATGGCTCGATCCGCCTCTCGGACTCGGCGGACGGCGGACGGCGGATCGTCCCGGTATGCCGGTCGATGCGCTCCTGGCCGGACGTGCCCTCGCCGCCGGTCATCTGCCTGTTGAGCTTCGCCGCCGCGGCCGTGGTCACCGACTCCTTGGCCTCGCCGGTGTCGCCCCGGTCGTTCCTGGTGCGGGCGACGACGGAGTATTTGGTGGCCGCCGAGGCCCTCGCGTCGGAGGTCCACGCCGTTGCGTGCTCCCCGAGCCGGCCGGCCAGCTGCCGGCCCTTCGGGTCGGTCACCGTCACGTCCGTCAGCACTCCGCCGGCCGCGGTCACCCGGAGCCTGTCCCCGGCCTGCACCGTCCTGGTGCCGTTCGCGGCACCCAGCCCCACCTGCACCGCGTCCCCCGCGGACGCCGACGCCGCACTGCCGCCGCACGCCGTGAGCGCGCCGAGACCGGCCAGCGGTATCAGCGCGAGCGTGGCGCGCAGCCGGGGGGAGGGCCGCGAAGGGCGGAGTGTGGGGAACAAGATCATGGGCGGCTCTCGGTCGGCGGTACGGGTGGGGCGGTGATGTCGATCGCTAAGACGGCCGATCCCGATGCCTCGTTGCAGGGGGTGATGTGATCCACGCCACTTCGGTGCGGGGGTGTGCGGCGGTGGAACGCCGTGGGTCGCATCGACCGAGGGTGCGCGTCCGAGCTGTCGGTGGGCGGTCGGTGGCGGCGGAAATGCGGCCGTCTCCGCTCGGTGACCCGCAGTGATCACCTGATCGGACTACCCGGACTCCAACCGGACATACCCTGAAATACGCCAAACTGGCCGCCCATTGCCGCCCGTTCGGGCGGCGGTCGAGGAGGGTGTGCCATGGCTATTTCCATTTCGGTCGTCGTGCTGCTGGTGATCTTGACTGTGATCTTTCTGCGCAGCGGGAAGCTGAAGTTCTCGCATGCCGTGGTGTGCGGGCTGCTCGGCTTCTACCTGGCGAGCAGCAGCCTCGCGCCCGACATCCACAACGGGCTGTCCGGCGCCGCGGATGTGGTGAGCAGCGTGCGCCCGTGACGGCCGCGGCGTACCGGAACGGCGCGCCGGTCCGCCGCCGTCCGGCACGCTCACGGACGCCGGCAGCGGGGGCGGCGCCCTACCCTTCCCCGAGTGCGCCGCCGGGCGCCGCTGTGCTCGGGGGCGCCGTCGTGCGTCGGGAACGGCGGCGCGTGGCCGCCGTGCACCTGAAGTCCTCGCCGTGCGACCCGGTACGCGTGCGGGCTCCCGCAGTTGACGCCCTCCGTCCGGCAGCCGACCCCGCGGCCCCGCCACTCGGGACCTTCGGACCGCCGCGTCCCCCAGCGGCGGTCAGTCGTCGTGGGAGAAGACCCCGATCGCGTTGGGCACCGGCCGCTCCATGCCTCCCGAGGGATGGTTGCGCACCGTGACCTCCGGGTCGTAAGGCTCGCGGGTGACGAGCGTGGAGGACCCGCCACCGTCCAGGTCCAGCGCGTCCCGCGCCCCCAACCGGGCCATGAGCTCGGCCAGTTCCCGCACCGTCAGGCCGGTCTGACCGCTCGCCCCGTCGAGCGCCATGAGATACAGCACCCGGCCGCCCTCACCTGTGCCCGCGGCGGTGCGCACCGCCACGGTGACCGTGTCCACTCCTGCCACCGGCTGCCCGGACCGGACGATCGGAAAGCCGCCGACCGCGAACCGCAGCGGGCCCGGGCTCCGGCCCACGAGTCGGTGGCTGATGCTCACCGGCTCACCGACGTGCAGCGCACTCAGGCGCCGCGCCCCTTCCTCCCGGCCCACCAGCACCACGCTCCCCGGCTCGACCCCGCCGCCGCCCGGCCGCTCCTCAATGGCCGCCACACGCCCGTGCCGGACCGTGACCTCCGCCGTCCGCGTGCTGCACGGTGCCGCCCGGTCGGTGTCCGTGCCACAGGTCGCCCGCACCCGCGACGCCGGGCCCCACCGCTCCGTATACGCCCCGATACCGTCCACCGGCAGCGCGTACTGGTTGAGCCCGCGCAGCGGCAGTTGTCCCTCGGCGGTCCGCACCGCACCGCGCAGTGCCAACCGGTCCAGCCGCGCGCGGCCGTCGTGGCCCACCCCGATGACGTCCTCGGTGGTGGCCCCGGGCGGCATCGCCGGCCCGAAACGCTGGCCGTCGGGCACCGCGCCCTTGAGCCGCCGCCCGGACGAGACGGCGGGGCCGACCGGGGCGCCGGTCGGTTCGACGCCCGGGTGCTGGGTCTCGGAGATGTGGAAGAAGTCGCCGTTGACCGCGCCCACCGCATCTCGCGCGTCGGCCAGTTCGGACACCGGCGACCGCGCGCCGACCGCCCCCGGATACAGCAGGTCCGTCGAGACCCGCGGATCGGCCAGATCGACCGTCAGCAGATGTCCGTGCACCGTGCCACGCGGCACCGTCATCCGGAATTCTTCGTACTCCACACCGGGCGCCACCGGCACGGCATCCGAACGGCGGAGGGTGTCCGGCGCGGCGGTCGCCGGCCCTCCGCCCGCCACCGCGCCGCCGGCCAGGACACCCCAAGCCACCAGCACTGTCAGTACCGCGCGAACCCGACCGAATCGAAGCTTCACGAGCCCCCCCTGACGTCCTGCCAACTGTCCCATGTGTCTAAGACGTTCACTATGACCCGGAGATGTCATGAATCTGCACACCCGCCGTACGGTCGTCGTGTCGATCGCCTCCGCCCTCGCCGCGGGCCTGACCGCGCCCGCCTCCGCACGTGAGCACGACGCGGGCGCGGCCGTCCCCGCACCGCTGCGGAGCGCCCACGCGCACAACGACTACGAGCACCCCCGCCCCCTGCTGGACGCCCTCGACCACGGCTTCGGCAGCGTGGAGGCGGACATCTGGCTCGTCGGCGGTCGTCTTCTGGTCGCCCACGAGGAGGCGGATCTCGACCCCGCGCGCACCCTGGAGTCGCTCTATCTCGACCCGCTGCGCCGGCGCATTCACGCCAACGGAGGGTCGGTCTACCGGGGACACCGCCTCTCGCTCCAACTGCTGATCGACATCAAGACCGCCGGAGCCCCGACCTACCACGCCCTGGCCCGGGTGTTGCACCGCTACCGCGACCTGCTGAGCGGATGCACCGCCGGTCGGGTCCACGGCGGGCCGGTCACCGCGGTGGTCTCCGGTGACCGCGCCGCCCGCGCCCCCATGGAGGCCGAGCGGGTGCGCCACGCCTTCTACGACGGCCGCCCGGAGGACCTGGGGACCGCGGCTCCCGCCTCCTTCGTCCCGCTGGTCTCCGCGTCCTGGACCGACACCTTCCGCTGGCAGGGCGCCGGGCCGATGCCTCAGAACGAGCGGGCCGCGCTGCGGCAGTTGGCTGCCGCAGCGCACGCCGAGCGCCGCCGGCTGCGCTTCTGGGCGACGCCGGACACGGCCGGTCCCGAGCGCGAGGCGGTGTGGCGGGCGCTGCTGGACGCCGGGGTCGACCACCTCAACTCGGATGATCTGCCGGGCCTGGAGCGCTTCCTACGCGCCACGCGCTGATCCCCTTGCGCCGTCCTGGGCGGGTGCCGCCGCGGTGGCCGGGAAGCCGCCCGGCGTCCGCTCACCGGGCGGCGGTCACGAGCTCCATGTAGTGCGCCCAGTCCCAGAACTGGCCGGGGTCGGTGTGGTCGGCGCCGGGCACCTCGACGTGCCCGATGATGTGCGCGCGGTCCTTGGGGATCTTGAAGCGGTCACAGATGGCGGCGGTCAGCAGCGCGGACTGCTCGTACAGGGCGTCGGTGAACCACGTCGGGTCGTCGACCCAGCCTTCGTGCTCGATGCCGATGCTCCGGGTGTTGTAGTCCCAGTTGCCGGCGTGCCAGGCGACGTCCTTCTCCCGTACGCACTGGCCGATGTAGCCATCGGCGGACCGAACGACGTAGTGCGCGGCAGCCTTGTGGCCGGGGTCCTGGAAGAGCTTGATGGTGTCGGCGTAGGTCTCCTGCGTCACATGCACCACGACGCACTCGATCGAGTACTGCGTCGGGCGGTTGGCGGCGGTGTAGTTGGAGGTGCTGGCCGGGGTCCAGTGGACGGGGGGATAGCCCGCGGTGCCGGACGGGGTGGCGCGGGCGGTGGCCGTCGTGAGCGGGGCGAGCGCGGTGGCGGCGGCGAGCGCGGCGGCGCCGGTGAGCAGGCGCCGGCGGGCCGGGTGATGGCGGTCGGGTTCCATGTGAACTCCTGACAAGGACCGAAGATGGTCGCGTACATGTCACGCACATCGATGCGTTCATGATGCGCAACACGACAGGCCCTGCCAAGGGAATGGTCAGTTTGCCAATGGGCTCGACCAAAGGAGGAACTGTGCAGGTCAGAAATGAAAGACACCTGATCGGGCGTCACCCGGGTACCGCATCCCCCGGCTCGGAAGGCCGAGCGAGGGTCGCGGCACCCGGGTGGGAGCCCGCGCCGGTCAGTGACCGATCTCTACGTCCTCCAGGACGCCGAGCGCGTCCGGTACCAGGACCGCCGCCGAGTAGTAGGCGCTGACCAGATAGTTGATGACCGCCTGCTCGTTGATGCCCATGAAACGCACCGAGAGACCGGGCTGGTACTCGTCCGGGAGGCCGATCTGGTGCAGGCCGACCACGCCCTGGTTTTCCTCGCCGACACGCATCGCGAGAATCGAGCTGGTCTGGTCCGGGTTGATCGGAATCTTGTTGCACGGCAGCAGCGGGATGCCGCGCCACGCGCGGACCGGCGTCCCGTCGACCTCCGCCCCGCTCGGATAGATACCGCGGGCGTTCCACTCCCGCCCGATCGCCGCGATCGTCCGCGGGTGCGCCAGCAGAAACTGCGTCTTGCGGCGCCGGGAGATCAGCTCGTCGAGGTCGTCCGGGGTGGGCGGGCCGCTGTGGGTGTGGAAGCGCTGCTTGAGATCGACGTTGTGCAGCAGTCCGAACTCGCGGTTGTTGATCATCTCGTGTTCCTGGCGCTCGCGCAGCGCCTCCACGGTCAGCCGCAGCTGCTGGTCCAGCTGGTTCATCGGGTCGTTGTAGAGGTCGGCGACCCGCGAGTGGATCTTCAGCACGGTCTGCGCGACGCTGAGTTCGTACTCCCGTGGCGCCCGCTCGTAGTCGACGAAGGTGCCCGGCAGGGACGTCTCGCCGACATGGCCCGCGGCCAGGTCGATGGCCGCCTCGCCGTGCTTGTTCTGCGCCGGCACCAGCGCGGAGCGGTAGTTCTCGAGATGGTCGCGCAGCCCGTCCGAGCGGCCCAGGAGCGCTTCGACCTCACTGCGCGGCAGCGCCAGGGCCGTGCCCCGGGTCACCGCCCGGAGCGAGTGCTCCCACACCCCGTCCCCATTGAGCAGTGCCGCCTCGCCCAGGGCGGCGCCGTCGGCCACCACGCCCAGCACCGTCTCGTCGCCGTACTTGCCGGTGCCGATCCGGTTCAGCTTGCCGTGCGCGATCAGCAGGACGCGGTCCGTCGGCTGCCCCTTCTCGGCGAGGACGTCACCGGGGACGAACTCCACCTGGACGAACCGGTCGGCCAGCGCCTCCAGCGTCGCGGTGTCCTCGAAGCTGTGCAGCGGCGCGATTTCCCGTAGCTCCATGGGGATCACGCGGACCTCGGCGCCGGTGTTGACGAACTCCACCTGCCCGTCGCCGAGTGTGTGGGTGAGGCGGCGGTTGACGCGGTACGTACCGCCGGAGACCTGCGTCCAGGGCAGGACGCGCAGCAGCCAGCGGGACGAGATCCCCTGCATCTGCGGCGGGGTCTTGGTCGTCGTCGCGAGCTTGCGCGCCGCCGCGGTGCCCAGACTGGAACGGTTCTGCTCGATGTCGGAGGCCTGCGGGCCGGACGTCGGGTCCACCGATGTGGTCATGAAGAAGTTCACCTGTTCTTGTCAGTGCTGGAGGTGCTGAAGTGCTGGGTGAGTCAGGGGTGTTGTGGACTCGGCCGGGGCATGCCGGAGTCCGCCCGCGCTCTGGTTGACGCCGCTCTGGTTGCCGGTGCTGCTGTGTTCGGAGGCGGGCCGGGACCGTTCGACAGGAGGGGCTGAGCCCGGTGTCACGGTGGGGTTGAAGCCTTCCCGGCCGGCTTCGGTGCGCGGCGGTGCCGGCGGTGCACCGCCGCGTCCCGATGTCGGGGCGACGGGCGCACGGGGCGCTCTGCCTTCCCGCGCGCTTGGATCAGTGGCCGATTTCCACGTCTTCGAGAACCCCCAGGGCGTCCGGCACCAGCACGGCCGCCGAATAGTAGGCACTGACCAAATATTTTGTGATGGCCCGCTCGTCGATTCCCATGTAACGCACCGAAAGGCTCGGCTCGTATTCATCGGGAATTCCCGCTTGGTGCAGCGCGACCACGCCCTGCTTCTCCTCGCCGGTGCGCATCAGCAGAATGGAGCTCGTCTGGTCCTTCGTCACCGGAATCTTGTTGCACGGGAAGATCGGTACTCCGCGCCACGACGGCAGCGAGTGCCCCATGAAGTCGACCGCCGTCGGGTACAGGCCACGGGCGCTGCACTGCCGGCCGATCGCGGCGATCGCCCTGGGGTGGGCGAGCAGGAACCCCGGGTCCTTCCAGACCGTCGCGAGCAGGTCGTCGAGGTCGTCGGGGGTGGGGGGACCGGAGCGGGTGCGGATGCGCTGCTGGAGATCGGCGTTGCGCAGCAGCCCGAACTCGCGGTTGTTGATCATTTCGTGTTCCTGGCGCTCGCGCAGCGCCTGGATGGTCAGCTTGAGCTGTTCCTCGACCTGGTTCATCGGGTCGTTGTAGAGATCGCCGACCCTGGTGTGGGTGCGCAGCACCGTCTGCGCGACGCTGAGTTCGTACTCGCGGGGGGCCAGGTCGTAGTCGACGAACGTCCCGGGCAGGGAGGTTTCTCCGTGGTGGCCCGAGGCGACGGACACCGCGGATTCCCCGCTGGCGTTCGTCGGCAGCACGGGGCCCTGACCGGCCGTGTCGAGATGCTCGCGCAACTCGGTCGACCGGTCGGCGATCTCCTGCGCGGCCTGTCGGGGCAGGGACATCACGGTCACCCGCGTCACCGCGCGGTAGCTGTACGGCCAGGTGGCGTCCGGGCTGGTGAGTGCCTCGTCACCGAGGTGGTCACCGCCGGCCAGCGCCTCCAGCACGGTGGTGTCGCCGTACTTGCCGGCGCCGATGCGGTCCACCCTGCCGTGGGCGATCAGCACCAGCCGGTCGCCGGCGGCACCGGCCTCGGCGATCAACTCGCCCGGTGCGTACTCCTGCTGGGTGAAGCGTCCGGCGAGTGCGCCGAGCACCTCGGTGTCGGTGAAGTCCCGCAGCGCGGGCAGCTCACGCAGTTCCTCGGGGATGATCGCGACATCGGTGCCGGAGATATCGAAATCGATACGCCCGTCGCCGACGGTGTGGGTGAGCCGGCGGTTGACGCGATAGGTGCCGCCGGAGACCTGAACCCAGGGCAGCAGCCGCAGCAGCCAGCGGGAAGTGACGCCCTGCATCTGCGGCACGGTTTTGGTGGTTGTCGCCAAATTCCGCGCTGCGGTGGTGCTCAGACTCGAATGAGGGGCTTCTTCAGCGCTTCCGGATAACGTCTCTTCGGCAATCGTCACAGTGCTCCGCCTATCTCGTCGAACGGTGCGGGGCAGCCGATACGAAGGCCAATTTCAAGGGTGTTCGCCGACAGCCCGCTCAACCGAAGATAGTGGTGTTCGTTTTATCAACACAATCACTCGATGGAGTGGCATGGAAATCACATTCCGTGGAAAGGTTTAGCGGAATCGGGCGGGGGGAGAGTGTGGCGGGGCGCACGCATTTACCGGATCGTCGAGAACCGCCCGCAGTGCGGTGTGCGCGGCCCCGAGGAGCGGTCCGTCGGCACCCAGCCGGGACACCGCGACCGCGGGGCGGCCGGGCCGGTCGGGAGTCGTCGCGACGGCCGTGCGCAGGGTCAACTCCCGCTCCAGCGAGGGCAGCACCCATGGCGCCAGCCGGGCCAGCGCGCCGCCGAGGACCACCGCACGGGGATCGAGCAGGTTCACCGTCCCGGCGAGCGCGATGCCCAGTGCCGTGCCCGCCTCGGCCAGCGCTCGCACGGTCGCCGCGTCCCCGGCGGTGGCGCGGCGCGCGAGCAGGGCGCTGCGCGCCCCGGGGCCGGGATGTTCGGCCGCCGCCCGCTCCGGGGTGAGCCCCCCGGCCCGCAGCACCGCCTCCTCGCCCGCGTACTGCTCCAGGCAGCCGCGGCCGCCGCAGTCGCACGGCAGGCCGTCCGGGTACACCGGCACATGGCCCAGCTCGCCCGCGAACCCTCGTGCACCGCGAAGGAGTTGGCCGTCGACCACCACCGCGGCACCGATGCCGATCTCGGCCGAGACATGGACGAAGTCCGGCGGTGGGGCAAGCCCGTCCGGGCCGCCGCCCAGTCGTAGTTCCGCCAGCGCGCCGAGGTTCGCCTCGTTCTCGACGCCGAGCGGGACGGACGGGCCGGAGTCGGCAGGAGCCTCGGGGGAGTCGGGTCGTACCGGGGCCGGCGTGAGCGCGGTGGCGAGGGCCGGGGCGAGGTCGACCTCCCGCCAGCCGAGGTTGGGGGCGTGCACGACGGTCGCAGTGCCGCGGGCGACCAGGCCGGGCACCGCCACCGTCAGACCGGCCGGATGCAGCCCCTCGGCGGCGATCTCCGCCGCCACTCCCGCGAGCAGCGCCGACAGTTGGTGCAGCACGGGGCCGGGTGCGCTGTGCCGGTTGGCGGCCTCGGTCGCCGCTCGCGCCCGCACCCTGCCGCGCAGATCGACCGCGCACACGGCCAGGTGGTCCACGCCGATCTCGGCGCCGATACCGGCCGGCCCGCGGTCGCTGACCGCGAGTTCACTGCCCGGTCTGCCCCGTCCGCTCGGCGTCGCCCGGCCGGTCTCCACCAGCAGACCGGCCCGCAGCAGCTCGTCGACGAGCGGCGCGACCCCGGCCCGGGTCACCCCGATGCGCGCCGCGGCGCCCGCCCGGGAGAGCGGCCCCTCGGCCGCCACCGCTTGCAGCACTCTCGCCAGATTGCGCCGGCGTATGCCGTGCTGGGTGTCGCCGCCGGACGCGGTCACGGTGGTCTCCTCGAACGAACGGCGCAGGCGCGGCCTGCGGGGTGGATATCGCGGCCCGTCGGGGTGCGCAGCGGGGTTCTCGGCGGCGGTGAGCCTGGCTCACCGCCGCAGAAGCGCCTCACCGTCGGCGAGGGTGGCGGCCAGCCGGTCGCAGGCGGCGTCGTCGCGCTCCCGCGCCTCGTACTCCGCGCCGCGGGCCGTCCTCCACCGGCGCGCCACCGCCGCAGGGTCCTCGCCCAGCAGCAGGCCGGCCGCCTGCGCCGCGGCGCCGAGCGCGACCAGCTCCTGCGCCTCGGGCACCACCACCGGGCGGCCGGACAGCCGCAGTACGGTCTCCCGCCACGCGCGGCCCTTCGCTCCGCCGCCGATCAGCAGCAGCGGGGTGTCCGCCGCGGCGTCCGCGTCCAGCACCCGGTCCAGAGCCCGCAACAGGGTGAACACCGCGCCGTCGTACGCCGCTTGGAGCAGCTGGCCCGCCGTGGTGTCGTGCCGGAGCCCGTGCAGCAGGCCCGAGGCGCCGGGCAGGTTCGGGGTGCGTTCGCCGTCGAGGAAGGGCAGCATCACGGCGCCGCCGCCGGCCTCGACCGCCTCCCGGTCGAGGCCGAGGAGCGCCGCCACCCGGTCCACGGCGAGCGTGCAGTTCAGGGTGCAGGCCAGCGGCAGCCAGTCGCCGCGCGCGTCGGCGAAGCCCGCGACGGTGCCGGTCGGGTCGGCGGGCCGGTGCGCGGAGACCGCGTAGACCGTGCCCGAGGTGCCCAGGCTCAGCACCGGCTGTCCGGGGCGAAGCCCCAGACCGAGGGCGGCCGCCATGTTGTCGCCGGTACCGGCGGCCACCAGCGCGCCCCGGGGGAGCGGCAGCTCGTCGCTCCGCACGGTGCCGGCGGCCTCGCCGGGGAGCGCGACCCGGGGCAGCGCTCCCGGGGCGAGCCCCACGTGCTCCAGGATCTCCGCGTCGTAGGACTCGGTGGACGACGCCCACCAGCCCGTCCCCGACGCGTCTCCGCGGTCGGTGACACCCTGGCCGGTAAGGCGTTGGGTGAGGTAGTCGTGCGGCAGCCGTACCGCGGCGGTGGCGGCGGCCGCCGCCGGCTCGTTCGCCCGGAGCCAGGCCCATTTGGCGACCGTGAAGGCGGGACCCGGCACGCTCCCGACCCGCTCCGCCCAGGCCTTCGCGCCGCCCAGCTCCTCGATCAGCCGCTCGCTCTGCGGAGCCGGCCGCACGTCGTTCCACAGCAGCGCGGGCCGCACCGGCTCGCCCGCCGCGTCCAGCGCGACCAGGCCGTGCTGCTGGCCGCCGACGGACAGGGCGGAGACCTGACGCGCGGCGTCCCCGCACTGGTCCAGCGCCTCGCCCAGCGCCCGCCACCACTGGTTGGGGTCGCTCTCCTTGCCGTCGCCGCCGCTGACGGTGTGCGGGGCCTGTCCCCGGGCGAGCACCTCCCCGGTTTCCGCGTCGACGACCAGCGTCTTGGTGGACTGGGTGGAGCTGTCCACGCCGACGACGAGCGGTCCCGCTGACTGTGCGCCCATCGCGCTCTCCCTTGTCGGGTGCTGTTCCACGCTCTCGGTCCCAGGGGGTTCCCCGGTGTGCTGTCGCATATTAGTTTGGCCGCGACAGAATTTGTAAAGAGCGTTGACGAAATGACCGAGGGAGCCGCGATGAGTCATCAGCCCGTGCCCGAGGACAAGTTCAGTTTCGGTCTGTGGACGGTCGGCTGGCAGGGCCGGGACCCCTTCGGGGACGCCACCCGCCGCGCCCTCGACCCCGTCGAGTCCGTCCAGCGGCTCGCCGAACTGGGCGCCTACGGCGTGACCTTCCACGACGACGACCTGATCCCGTTCGGCTCCGGCGACATCGACCGCGAGGCGGTGGTCAAGCGCTTCCGGCAGGCGCTGGACGCCACCGGCATGGTCGTGCCGATGGCGACGACCAACCTCTTCACCCACCCGGTCTTCAAGGACGGCGCCTTCACCGCCAACGACCGCGACGTCCGCCGCTACGCCCTGCGCAAGACGATCCGCAACATCGACCTCGCCGTCGAGCTGGGCGCTCGCACCTATGTCGCCTGGGGCGGGCGGGAGGGCTCCGAGTCGGGCGCGGCCAAGGACGTACGGGCCGCCCTGGACCGGATGAAGGAGGCGTTCGACCTCCTCGGCCAGTACGTCGTCGAGCAGGGCTACGACCTGAAGTTCGCCATCGAGCCCAAGCCCAACGAGCCGCGCGGCGACATCCTGCTTCCCACGGTCGGCCACGCCCTGGCGTTCATCGAGCGGTTGGAGCGCCCCGAGCTCTACGGGGTCAACCCCGAGGTCGGGCACGAGCAGATGGCCGGGCTCAACTTCCCGCACGGCATCGCCCAGGCGCTCTGGTCCGGCAAGCTCTTCCACATCGACCTCAACGGCCAGACCGGGATCAAGTACGACCAGGACCTGCGCTTCGGCGCGGGCGACCTCCGGTCCGCGTTCTGGCTCGTCGACCTGCTGGAGACGGCCGGTTACGACGGTCCGCGGCACTTCGACTTCAAGCCGCCGCGCACCGAGGATCTGGACGGCGTCTGGGCCTCGGCGGCCGGCTGCATGCGCAACTACCTGATGCTCAAGGAGCGCGCGGCGGCCTTCCGGGCCGACCCGGCCGTCCAGGACGCGCTGCGCGCCGCGCGCCTGGACGAGCTGAGCCGTCCGACCGCCGCGGACGGGCTGGCCGGGCTGCTCGCGGACGACTCCGCCTACGCGTCCTTCGACGTCGAGGCGGCAGCCGCCCGGGGAATGGCCTTCGAGCATCTGGACCAGCTGGCCCTCGATCACCTGCTGGGAGCCGCCTGAGCCCCTGAGCCCCTGGGGGTCGGTCAGGCGAGCAGTTCGCGCAGGAACTGGATCTCGGCCGCCCGCTGCTGTCCGCCGCCGCTCTCGTGGGCGTTGAACCGCCAGACCCGCAGGTCCTTCTCGCCCGCGTAGTGGTGGTAGGCCGCGAAGCCGGTGGAGGGCGGCACGATCGGGTCGCGCAGCGCCGTCGCGAACAGCGCGGGAGCGCTCGCGCGGGTCGCGAAGTTCAGTCCGTCGAAGTGGTCCAGGGTGTCCAGCGCGGTGTCGATGTGGGTGCGCTCGCCCGCGAAGTAGCGGGCGAGTTCGCCGTAGGGGCCCTCGTCGGTGACGTCGAGCGCGCGCCGGATGTGTGTCAGGAACGGGACATCGATCAGCGCGCCCGCCAGGTCCGGCACCAGGCCCGCCACCGCGAGCGCGGAGGCGCCGCCCTGGCTGCCGCCGGCGACCACGATCCGGCCGGGGTCGACCGCGGCGTGCCCCCGGGCCACCTCGACGGCGCGTACCGCGTCGGTGAACAGGCGCCGGTAGTAGTAGTCGTGGGGATCGAGGAGCCCCTGGGTCATTTTGCCGGGAACACCCGGGTTGGTGGAGCCGACCGGATCGGGGGTGTCACCGGGCCGGTTGGGACCGCTCTGCCCGCGGGTGTCCATGACCAGCGTCGCGTACCCCGCGGAGGGCCACAGCAGCCAGTCGTGCGGCAGCAGCCGGCCACCGCCGTATCCGATGTACTGCACGACGCACGGCAGCGGCTCGGTGGCGTCGCGCGGGAGCAGGAACCAGCCCCGGATGCGGTGGCCACCGAAGCCGGAGAACTCCACGTCGTGGCTGCGCAGCAGAGCGAGCCCCGCATCGACCTCGGTGAACCGCGGGTCCAGGTCGTGGCTTCGGGCCTCGGCGAGTGTCCGCTGCCAGAACGTGTCGAACCCGGCCGGCTCGGGAAGCGGCGGGCGGTAGCGGCGCAGCTCGTCCAGGGGTAGGTCGGTGAACACGAAAAACCTCCGGGCCGTAGTGTTACTTACCGACTGATGCCAACCGTGCCCGTATACCGAATTTTTCGGACGGAGAATGTTCCAGGTTGGTCACTGTGTCTCCCGACTCCCCGTAAAGAAGCGATTATTTCTGCCATGAGCTTTCCTCCGCCCCCGCCGCCGAATCAGCCACCTCACGACAATTCGGGTGGCTTCGGCCCGCCTGCCGGCGGCTACGGCCAGAGCGGTCAGGGTCAGGGCGGCTACGGCCAGGGCGGCTACGGCTCGCCGGCCGGCAATCCGCCCCCCGGGGGCTACGGCCAGGGCGGCGGCTACGGCCCCGGCGGTCCGGCGGGACCCGGAGGCTGGCAGCAGCCGCCCGGCCCGCCCGGCGGTGGCGGCAACGGCAAGACCATCGCGGCGATCATCGGTGCGGGCGTCGTGGTCGTGGCGGCGGTCATCGTCGCCGTGGTGGTCGCCAACAGCGGTGACGACGACAGCAAGAACCGCGCACGGCCCACGGCCGGCACGAGCACCGGTGCCACCCCGTCCGAGAGCGCCAGCAGCTCGCCGTCCGGGTACCCGTCCGCGTCCGCGACGCCGACCGGCACGGACATGGAGAGCCTGATGCCGTCGCCGAGCAACGGCAAGATCCCCTTCTTCCAGCTGAAGGTGGGCGACTGCTTCGACCGCCCTTCGGACGGCGGCGGCAACAACGACGCGGCCTCCTGCAACGGCCCGCACGACGCCGAGGTCGTCAGCACCCATCGGCTGGGCTCCGGCTTCACCACCAGCGCCGCCATCAAGGGGGAGGCGTCGTCGCTGTGCAAGCGCGAGCTGGAGAGCAAGGCGGCCCGCCAGCCCGCCGGGACCGCGGAGGGGACATACGTCCAGTTCCCCAACATCAGCGGTTACAAGCTCGGCATCAAGACCGTCAGCTGCAGCCTGGCGGGCAACAGCACCGCCACGAAGAAGCTCACCAAGCCGCTGTCCTGAGCCGGCGGTTGTCTCCCTCGTCGGTGCCCCGCCAGTCGGTGAGACGGCCCTGACCGTTGAAGGTCAGGGCCGTCCGTCACCGACCTGTCCCGGCGCGACCGCGAGCATCTCGACGCCTCGCCGTACGCGAATGCCGGGTGGGTACGGTCGTTACCGCTTTACATTGCGGTAGGGGCGGACCTGCGGGTCATGGCCGTACTTGACCAGGTATCCGCCGTTGGTCACGTAGGCCATGGCGCGGTAGGTGCCCTGGCCGGTGTACGGGACGTAGACGGTCTTGCCGCACGTCGTGTCAAGGCAGATCCCGGTGGTACCGCCGTACCGCTTGCCGTTGGGGCCCTTCGCGGTGACGGAGAGGTTTCCGTCGGCGCCGCCGACCGCGACGCCCCTGCTGCAGCCCAGCCAGCCCCCGCGGACCCTGACCTTCCACTTGCCCTTGATCTTGACGGGCTTCGCGGCGACATCAGCCTTCAGCATGCACACGGAGCCATCGGCCGTTGCGCTCCACCGCCACTTGAGCGTTTTGCTCGCGGTGCCGGCCTGCGCTGATGTGCTGGTCAGCAGCACCGCAAGCACCGCACCGAAGATCGCTACGGCGGTCAGCCCGTAGGTGTGTTTCGACAAAGTTGTTTTCACCCCGCACGAAAGAACATGAGTACGAACAGGGAGAGTCGATCACGTAGTCGTCCGTCGCGTGCCGGCATTCACCACATCGTCAGATGCTCCACGCGTCCCAGTCACGGCCGACAGTCTCCACCTGCCCCGCCCCTCGCGGTCAGGGCCGCCAACGCAGGGCCGGCGGCGGGCAGCCGACGGTTGGACGGACGGCCGGGGCGCATTACCCGATGTGTCCTTGCTCAATCCGTACAACTCCCGCCGCCTACCCATGTATTGGGACCATGGGATGCGGTTCGGGCTCAGCGGTCGACGCGTTTGCCGGATGCCCCGGGGTCCGCGACCTCGCCCACCTCAGCGGCCGCCGGGTCGAGGACCCGCGCCAGGAACGTTCTGGTCCGCTCGTGCTGGGGATCGCCCACCACCTGCTCGGGGGTGCCCTCCTCGACGATCACTCCGCCGTCCATGAAGACCACCCGGTCGGCGACCTCTCGCGCGAAGCTCATCTCGTGCGTGACGACGAGCATGGTCATGCCCTCGTCCGCCAGCGACCGCATCACCGCCAGCACATCGCCGACCAGCTCCGGGTCCAGCGCCGAGGTCGGCTCGTCGAAGAGCATCAGCTGCGGGTCCATGGACAGCGCACGGGCGATGGCCACCCGCTGCTGCTGACCGCCCGACAGTTGTGCCGGGTAGGACCCTTCCTTGTCGCTCAGTCCCACCCGCGCGAGGTTGGCGCGGGCGACCCGTACCGCCTCCCCCCGGTCGCGCCGCAGCACCCGCCGCTGCGCGATCGTCAGATTCTCCAGCGCGGTCAGGTGCGGGAAGAGGTTGAAGGACTGGAAGACCATGCCGATCCGGCGCCGGACCCGATCGATGTCGACGTCCGGGTCGGTGACGTCGGTGCCGGCCACGGTGACCCGGCCCGCACTCGGCTCCTCCAGCAGATTCACGCACCGCAGCAGCGTCGACTTGCCCGAGCCCGACGGCCCGATGACACACACCACCTCGCCGCGCGCCACCGAGAAGTCGATCCCGCGCAGCACCTCCAGCTCGCCGAAGGACTTGTGCAGTCCTTGCACATCGATGGCCTTCGCGTCGCCGGACTCCTGCGAAACCTTGTCCTGCTTCATGCCGGTCACCTGGCCTTCGCCGTACGGGCCTCGAGCCGCCGGACCAACTGGCCGAGCGGGAGGGTGATCACGAGATAGAGCAGTCCGGCGATCAGGATCGGGGTCAGGCTCTTGTGCTCGGTGAGCGCGTCCCGGCCGAAGTTGGCCAGCTCGAACTGGCCGAGCGAGAGCCCCAGCAGATAGACGAGCGAGGAATCCTTGGTGAGCAGGATCAGCTCGTTGGTCAGCGGCGGCAGGACGATGCGGAACGCCTGCGGAATGACGATCGATATCATCGCCCGGCCGTGCGACATTCCCAGTGAACGGGCCGCCTCCGTCTGGCCCTTGGGCACGGCCTGAATGCCCGCCCGGATGGTCTCCGCCATGTACGCGGCGCCCACCAGACCGAGGGACAGCATGACCGTGACGTTCATGTCGAGCGCCACTTCGAAGGCGAGCGGCACACCGAAGCCGAGTGCGATGAACACCAGCAGACAGGGAATTCCGCGGAAGAACTCGATATAGGTGACGGCGATCCAGCGGTACGGCGGTACGGAGGAGAGCCGCATCAGGGCCAGTACCAGTCCGAGTGCCAGACCGAAGCCGAAGCCGAGCAGGGTGTAAATGACGGTGTTGACCAGGGCGATGGTGATGATCTCAGGGAAGAGCGCCTTGATGACTTCGACGTCGAAGAACGCTTCCCGCAGCTGCTGCCAGTCGGCGAGCAGGGCGAAGACCACTACGACGATGGCCAGGACGCCGTACTGCGCGCCGCGGGTTATCCGCGCGCGCTGTCGTTTGGACAGGGGCATGAGAGCCGACCTTCTCCGATTCGTTGTGCGGCGGTGTCAGCTCTGCGGGGTGGTGCCGAACCACTTCTTGTAGATCCGGTCGTAACTCCCGTCGGACTTGGCCTGCTTGATGACCTCGTTGACCTTCTTGCGGAGCGCGTCGTTTCCGGTGCGCACGCCGATGCCGTAGTGCTCACCGGTGTTGAACTCCGCGGTCACCTCGGTGTCCTGGTTCTTCTTCACATAGTCGAAGAGCACGCCGTTGTCGTTGACACCGGCATCGATCTGACCGGACTTCACGGCCGTCAGCAGCAATCCCAGGTCCTCGAACTCCACCAGCTCGGCGCCCTTGCCGTGCTCCTTGGCGTAGATCTCGCCGGTGGTGGCCTTCTGGTAGCCGAGCTTCTTTCCCTTGAGATCCTCAGCCTTCTTGAAGGGCTTGCCCTTCTTCGTCAGCAGTGCCTGAGTGGCATTGAAATAAGGGTCGGAGAAATCCATGACCTTGTCCCGCGCGGGCGTGATCGTCATGCCCGCGGCGGCCAGATCGCATTTGCGGATGTTGAAGTCCTGGCCGGTCTCGATGCCCTCGAACGGCGTGTTGACGATCTCCTGCTTGACCTTGAGCTCCTTGGCCACCAGGTCCACCAGGTCGACATCGAAGCCGACGACCTTGCCCTCCTTTTTCACCTGGAACGGTGCGTACGGAAGGTGGGTGCAGGTCTTGAGGGTCCCGGAGGAGACCAGCTCCAGGCCGGAACCCTGCTTCCCGTCGGACTTGGTGCTGGTGCATCCCGCCAGTACGACGACGGCCGCGGCGACGGCTATGACAGGCAACGAGGAGCGAGCGGACACGGGTCCTCCAGGGCAGATTCAAGATCCAAAAGCCGTGCGGTGCTGAGAGTTGCGCTGCATCCTGCCACTGGCCAGGGCCTCTGTCGCCGCTGTGCGGGTTGCGTCTGTGTAACGCCTCCGGCCCGCGTCCGCGGACCGCGCCGTTCCGAAAGACCGCGTCCTCAGCGGCCCAGGCCCGCGGCCAGCTCGGCGATCGCGGCCGGTCCGACCCGGCAGCAGCCGCCGATGAGCCGGGCTCCCTCGGCGGCCCACCCGGCGACCCGTTCCGCGCTGAAGGCCGGGCTGCCGCACCAGGCGCGCGCCTGCGCGTCCCAGCTCTCGCCGCTGTTCGGATAGACCACCACCGGCTTTCCGGTGATCCGGGCCGCCGTCGCGACCGCACGGTCCGCGTCCTGCGGCGCACAGCAGTTCACGCCGACCGCGATCACCTCGTCGGCCTCGGCGGCCAGGGCGAATGCCTCCTCCAGCGGCTGCCCGGCCCGGGTGCGGTCACCCGTGACGCTGTACGACAGATAGGCCGGCACGCCGAGGCCGCGCACCGCCCGCAGCAGCGCGCGGGCCTCCTCGGCGTCCGGCACCGTCTCCAGGGCCAGCACATCGGGCCGCGCCTCGGCCAGCACCTCCAGACGGGGACGGTGGAACCGCTCCAGCTCGTCCACCGACAGTCCGTAGCGACCGCGGTATTCGGAGCCGTCCGCCAGCATCGCGCCGTACGGGCCCGCCGACGCGGCGACGTACAGGGGGCCGCTCACGCCGCCGTCCTGGGCCTGCCGGGCGGCCTCGCGCGCCAGTTCCACACTGCGGCCGAGCAGGGCGGTGGCCTCCTGCGCGCCGATGCCACGCTGCGCGAACCCCTCGTACGTCGCCTGGTAGCTGGAGGTGATCGCGACCTGCGCACCCGCCTCGTAGTAGGCACGGTGCGCCGCCACGATGGCTGCCGGCTCCTCGGCGAGCAGCCGGGCCGACCACAGGGCGTCGCTCAGGTCGTGCCCGGCGGACTCCAGCTGGTTGGACAGCCCGCCGTCCAGGACGACCGGTCCCGACGCGAGGGCTTCGGTGAGCGGCCGGGGGGTGCTGGACATGGTGCGGTACCTCTCGTCGCGGTGGGCCGGCCGGGGCGGTCGGCTCCTTCGGATCGTATCGCCGATCGCCGCTGGAGCGTCGGTCGGCAGCTGCCCTGACCTGCGGGAACCCTCCGCGCTGCCGCCTCGGCGCCCACGCGGGCAGTCAGCGCAGCGAGGAGAGGACGAAGGAGAAGCGGGCCGGCGCCGCCTCCAGCCGGTGCTGCGGCAGCACACCCGGCCCGCACGACTGGCTGCCGATGCCGTGCTGCGCGTGATCGAGATGCAGCCACAGCCGTTCGCCGGGTCTGAGGTCCGTGGTGTGCCGGGCCGCGTCCAACTCCTCGACAGACCAGCGACGGGCGGTGAAGAAGAAGTCCGGGTCGCCCTCGATCCGCAGCCCCGAACCGTCGGTGCGGGTCAGCTGCGCCCAGCGGACCCCGGGCCGCGCGCCGTTCTCCTGCGGCCGGACGTACGGCGTCTGGAGGGCGTCCACCGGCAGTGTCCAGCGGCCCACCCGCGCCGCGGCCCGGGTGTCCGGGTAGCCCTCACCCGGTCCGCCACCGAACCACTGCGCGAGCCCGAGGCTGCCGCACACCGCCATCCGCAGGCCCAGTCGGGGCAGCGGAGCGGGCCAGTCGCCCTCCGGGTCGACGGCGGTCTCCAGCCGCAGCCGGCCTTGGTCCGCCGTCCAGCGGTAGACCGTGCGCAGCGCCAGGTCCGTACCGGCCGGTGCGATCCGGCATCGCACCTCCAGGGTGTGCGGGCCGACATCGACCGCGTCGACGCGGTGACGCATCCGGTGCAGTCCGATCCGCCGCCACTCGGTGGCGGGCCGGGGCCCCGGCTGCCAGGGCGCGGCCTCGTCGTTGTCGGTGGGCGCCCGCCACACCTCCAGCCGGGGGCCGCCGATCCGCACACCGTCCAGATAGCAGAGCGCGCCGGTGGTGGCGTCGAAGGTGCCGGGACCGAGGACGATCACATTGCCCTCACCGCGGCGTGGCACCGCGGTGGCCGCCGGGGCGGGCGCGGTGCGGCGCGCAGTGGCGGGCAGCTGGCCCCACGCGACCTCGTGTCCCGCCCGCGCCCATGCGGTGTCCTCGGCCAGGACCGCCCGCACCGTCCAATGGGCTTCCGTGCCGTCGTCGTCCGGCCCGCCGGGCGGTGCGGGGAGCTTCACATCGGCCGATTCGCCGGGCGCCAATACCGGCACGGCGAGCCTGCCGTCCGCGCGCGCCGCGCCCTCCACCTCGTAGGCCCAGGGGAACGCGAGGTGCCCGAGGTCGGTTACGTCGTGGAGGTTGGTGATCCGGACGGTGCCCGGGGGACCGGCTCCGTCGATGCGCACCGGCTCGATGACCTTCTTGAATTCGACCAGGCCCGGCGACGGCGTCCGGTCGGGGAAGACCAGCCCGTCGCAGACGAAGTTGCCGTCGTGCAGCTCCTCGCCGAAGTCGCCGCCGTAGGCGTGGAACACCTCGCCGTCGGGCGTCTGCTGCCGCAGCCCGTGGTCGATCCACTCCCACACGAAGCCGCCCTGGCAGCGCTCGTACGTCTCGAAGAGGCGCTGGTACTCGCTCAGCCCGCCCGGACCGTTGCCCATGGCGTGCGCGTACTCGCAGAGGATGAAGGGGAGGCCACGCCGCCGGGCGTCCAACTCCTTGTCGGCAAGCGGCTCTTCCGCACGCCGGCCGATGCGTTCGACCTCGGCGTGGTCGGCGTACATCCGGGAGTAGACATCGGTGTCGGCGCAACTGGGGTCGCCCTCGTAGTGCAGCGGGCGGGACGGGTCCCGCTCCCGCATCCAGGCGGCCATGGCGGACAGCCCGCGCCCGGTGCCGCACTCGTTGCCCAGGGACCACAGGATGACGGCGGGATGGTTCTTGTCCCGCTCGACCATCCGCCGGGCGCGGTCGAGCAGCGCCGGCTCCCAGCGCTCGTCGTCGACCGGGTTGTCCCGCCAGCCCTGTTGCGTGAAGCCGTGCGTCTCCAGATCGCATTCGTCGATGACCCACAGGCCCAGCTCGTCGCAGAGGTCGAGGAACGCGGGGTGCGGCGGGTAGTGGCTGGTGCGCACCGCGTTGATGTTGTGCTGCTTCATCAGCAGCAGATCGCGGCGCATCGCCTCCGGGCCGAGGGTGCGGCCGTAGCGGGGGTGGAACTCATGGCGGTTGACGCCGCGGAGCAGGATGCGGCGGCCGTTGACCTTGAGGAGGCCGCCCTCGATCCGGACCGTGCGGAACCCGATGCGCAGCGGAATCCGCTCGCCCGCGGTGACCAGTTCCGCGTCGTAGAGGTGGGGCCGCTCCGCGCTCCACGGGCGGACCGGGACCGTGGCGCTGCGGCCGGTCGGCAGGTCGAGGTCCAGGGCCGGGACGGTGATCCGGCCGGCCGGCTCGCAGTCCACGCGGAGCGTGCCGTGGCCGGTGACGTCGTCGAACCCGGCGTGCACGAAGTGGTCCACGACGGAGCCTGCCGGGCGGCGGTGGAGCGAGACGTCGCGGAAGATGCCCGGCAGCCACCACTGGTCCTGGTCCTCCAGATAGCTGCCCGCCGACCACTGGTGGACACGCACGGCGAGGACGTTGCGCCGTGGCCGCAGCAGATGCCCCACCGCGAACTCGTGCGGCAGTCTGCTGCCCTGGAAGTTCCCCAGCTCCTGCCCGTTGAGCCAGACCCTCGCGCAGGACTCCACCCCGCCGAAGTGCAGCACCGCGGGCCCTTCGCCCCACCCGGCGGGCAGGTCGAAGACATGGCGGTGGTCGCCCGTCGGGTTCTCGTCCGGCACCCGCGGGGGATCGACCGGAAAGGGGTAGGCGGTGTTGGTGTACGCGGGCGAGCCGCCGTGCGGCAGCTCCTCCGATGGCCCGTAGGAGCCCTCGGTGGCGAAGGGGCCCTTGAGCACCCAGTGGCCCGGCACCCGCAGGTCATGCCAGCAGGAATCGTCGAAGTCGGGGCGGGCGAAGGAATCGTCGTGGGCCGTGGCGGTGGGCGAGAGCCGGAAGCGCCAGGTGCCGTGCAGCGAGAGCTGCGCGGCATCGGACCCGGCGTACCACGCGCGCGGCGGCAGACACCCGCTCCCCGGCGAACGGTCCTCGTAGTACGCCGGGAGGCCCGGTGCGGGCTCATCGGCGGCATCCTGCGGGGCCTGCCCGTCCGACATGTGGTGCGGCCTGTGCGGTGACGTGCCGGTCACTGGTCCTCCTCGCTGCGGGGCAACGGCCATGCGGTGGGGGATCAGCTCAGCGAATCACGACCGGACGCGCACCGCAGCCGGATGCGGAGGATTGGTCCGGCGGCGCGGCGACGCCGTAACCACTTCCCGGCGGCGGCCGGGAAGGCGCCCCGGCCGCCGCACGCGACACGTCAGCGGGCGAGTTCCGCGGCGAACGGGACCGCGGCGGGCGGCTCGCCGACGCCCGCGGCCGTCGGATGCCGCCACAGACCCGAGTCCCGCAGCAGCGGCAGCACGCCCTCACCGAACCAGTACGCCTCCTCGACGTGCGGGTGCCCGGACAGAATGAACTCGTCGATGCCCAGCCGGTGGTACTCGGCGATCCGCTCCGCCACCTCGGTGTGGCTGCCCACCAGTGCGGTACCCGCGCCGCCCCGCACGAGCCCGATACCGGCCCACAGGTTGGGCGCGATCTCCAGCCCGTCGGTGCTGCCGCCGTGCAGCGCCAGCATCCGGCGCTGGCCCTCCGACTCGCTGCGCGCCAGCCCCGCCTGCACGGCGCTGATCGCCTCCGGGGTGAAGCCGTCCAGCAGCCGCCGCGCCTCGGCCCAGGCCGCGTCCGCGGTGTCGCGGGTGATCACATGGAGGCGGATGCCGAACCGCACTGTGCGGCCGGCGCGCTCCGCCAGCTCCCGGATCCAGGCGATCTTCCGCTCGACCTGGGCCGGCGGTTCGCCCCAGGTCAGATAGACATCGGCGGACCGGGCCGCGACCTCGCCGGCGGCGGGGGAGGACCCGCCGAAATACACCTGCGGGACCGGATCGGGCACCCGCGCGAGCCGGGCACCCTCCACCCGCAGCTGCTCGCCGGCGAAATCCACCGTTCCTCCTTGCCACAACTCCCGGACGATGCGCAGGAATTCGCCGGTCCGCGCATACCGGGCGTCCTTGTCCAGGAAGTCCCCGTACGCGCGCTGCTCGTGGCTCTCCCCGCCGGTGACGACGTTCAGCAGCAGCCGCCCGCCGGAGTGCCGCTGGAAGGTGGCCGCCATCTGGGCGGCCAGGGTGGGCGCCACGATGCCGGGCCGGAAGGCGACCAGGAACTTCAGCCGCTCGGTCTCCCGGGCCAGCATGGCGGTGGTCAGCCAGGCGTCCTCGCACCAGGCGCCGGTGGGCGTGAGGGCTCCTTCGAAGCCGAGGTCCTCGGCGGCGCGGGCGATCTGGGTGAGGTAGCCGAGGGTGGCCGGCCGCTCCCCGCCGGCCGCCCCGGCGGGCAGGCCGTGACCGCCGCCGACGACGTGGCGGCTGTCGCCGTAGGTGGGCAGGAACCAGTGGAAGGTGAGGGACATGGGGTACTCCGGGGATGACAGGGGTGACGTAGGGGCTGACCGGCGCGGGGGAGCGTGGGGCTCACAACAGGCCGTGACGCGGCGGCCGGACGCCGTTGAGGACATGGCGGCCGATGTGCTGCACCTTCCAGCGGACCGGATCGTGCAGGGTGTGGGTGCGCGCGTCGCGCCAGTGCCGGTGCAGATTGAGGCCGTCCAGAGCGGCCCTGGTGCCGGCCACCTCGAACAGCGCGCTGCCGGTCTCCACCGCCGCCTCCGCGGCCACCACCTTCGCCGCGGCCACCGCGATCGACGCCTCGGCGGCGGAATCGTCGGTCAGGGCGGCCTGCGCCGAGTCCACCGTCCGCGCCGCCGAGGCCAGCAGTGCCTCCGCGGCCCGCACCCGGACCGCCAGTTCGCCGAACCGCTGGATGAGCAGGGGGTCCTCCGCCGCGGTCTCGAAACCGCTCTCGAACCAGGGCCGGCTCTTGGACCGGACGAACGCCACGGCCTCCGCCAGTGCGCCGGAGGCGATCCCGGTGTCGATCGCGGCATGCAGCAACTGGGCCACCGCACCGTGCAGTTGAGGTCCTCGGAAGGTGAGGTGGTGGGGCAGGACGCGGTCCGCAGGCACCGCGACCTCCGTCAGGCGCACCGTGCCGCTGGCCGTCGTGCGCTGACCCATGCCGTCCCAGTCGTCGACGATCCGGACCCCCGGAGCGTCCCGCGGTACGTACGCCACATGCAGTGCGTCGTCACGGCCCCGTGCCAGCACCGGAATCCAGTCCGCGAACAGTGCCCCCGTCGCATAGTGCTTGACCCCGGTCAGCAGATACGAGCCGTCGGCCGCGGGCAGCAGCCGGGTGCGGATGTCCTGGACGTGCCGGGTGCCTGCCTCCGACTGCGCGTTGCCGAACCGCCGCCCCGCCAGAACCTCACCGAGGAAGAACTTCCGCTGCGCCGCGTCTCCCTGACGGAGCAACACATTGACGTACACGAAATGGCTCTGCGGGATCTGCGACAGGCTGGCGTCCGCCGACGCCAGCAGCCGGAAGACCTCGGCCAGCGTCGTCGTCCGCACCTGCGCACCGCCGTGGCCGCGCGGCACGGTGATGCCCAGGAGCCCGCTCGTCGAGAGCCGCTCCACTTCGGCGTGCGGCAGCTGCCGTCCGGCATCGCGCCCGGCCGCACCGGCGCGGAACTCCTCGGCCAGTTCCGCGGCGACCGCCAGGGCCTCGGCGTCGTCGGTGATCACATGGGCGGGGACGGGCCGCGCGGGAGCGGTCACGGTGCTGCCTCCTGAGGGCGTGGGCGGACGAGAAGAGGGAGGGGGCAGGTCGGCGGTCAGCCGGCGACGGACAGCAGCGGGCTCCCTCCGAGCGCGCCGGAGAACTGGTGCAGGACCTGGTGGAGCCCTTCCTGCGCGGCGGGGTCGACGGTCAGCGAGCCGTCCTCGCGTACCGCCAGATGACGGTCGAGGACGAACCAGCCCTGGACGATGTGCCCGGCGCCCATCGACGACAGCACCGGCCGCAGTGCGTAGTCGATCGCCAGGACGTGTGCGGTGCTGCCGCCCGTCGCCAGCGGCAGGACGGTCTTGTCCCGCAGCGCGTACTGCGGCAGCAGGTCCAGCAGTGACTTGAGCAGTCCGGAGTAGGCGGCCTTGTAGACCGGGGTGCCGATGATGATGCCGTCCGCCTGCGCGAACAGCTCGGTGGCCTCGACGATCGCCGGGTGGCCGAAGTCGGCGCCCAGCAGGTCCTGGGCGGGCAGCGTACGGACGTCCAGCGGGACGACGTGGTGTCCCTCGGCGGTGAGCCGGGCGTCCAGATGACGCAGCAGGCGGGCGGTCCGCGAGGTCGCGGAGGGACTGCCGGAGACGGACAGGACGGTGGCCATGCACGATCACCTCGAAGTGTGGTGGCGAGGAGGACGAAGGAGGGGGGCCGGGGTGGGGGGCGCGGGGGGGGGCCGCGCCCCCCCCGCCGGCAACCCGGAGGTCCTCCCCCGGTGGTTCCCGGCCACCACCGGCGGCCCCGACCGCCCCC